>NZ_CP035108.1:666122-999184 GCF_004087915.1 Geovibrio thiophilus | reverse complement strand
ACTAAAAGCGTATTCGAGAAATCCATAGGCAACCTTCACGAAACCGTGGTGGATTCCATTCTGGGCAATGTGTGGTTCTGGGCGGCTTTGGCTGTGGATATAATGGACAGAAACCTTTACGAGCGCGCAAACGACTGCCGCTGGTGGGCACTCACCTCCGCCTTCCGCCGCATATTAAGCGCTGCGCCGTCTCCGAGCACGGAGGATCGGGCAAGAATAGCCACCATTCTCTCATACATAAACGGACTCTACACGGTTTACTCAAACCTTTTTGTTTATGATGGAACAGGAAAGATAATCGCCGTCTCCAATCAGGCTGATGAATACCTCGTGGGCACAGTGCTCACAAAGGAATGGGCAAGGCAGACGCTGGCATTGAAGGAAAGTCAGAAATACATTGTTTCACCATTTGCTGTCAGTGAGCTTTACTCAAACAGGCACACTTACATTTACGGAGCGGCGGTACTCGCTCCCGAAAACGGCAGAAAAACTGTGGGCGGCATAGGAATTGTCTTCGACAGCGAGCCTCAGTTCAGGGGCATGCTGAACGACTCTCTCCCGAGAGATGAAAAGGGGCGTATACCGGACGGCTGTTTCGGTGTTTTCGCCGACAGACAGAGGATGATAATAAGCTCCACCGATACGGAGCTTAAGCCCGGCGGCATTATAAACCTTGAGAAAGACCTTTTCTCCATGCCCGCCGGAGAAGGAACATCAAAAATAGTTGAATACAACGGGTACTACTATGCGGTTGGCGCGCACACCTCATCCGGCTACAGGGAGTATAAAACCAAGGACGGTTACATGAACGATGTTGTCGGGCTTGTTTTCATGCCGCTGGCGAAGATCTCCGAGACTTCCGCAGTTAAGGTACGCAGGCGGGATATGAACATACAGGTCTCAAGCGACAAAACAGGAACAGACTGCCTTGAGGCGGCGACCTTCTTCATAGGCACAAAATGGCTGGGAATAGATGTGAAGCATGTAGTTGAGGCTATCGATCCCGACGGGCTGACCCATGTTCCGGGGAACAGGCGCTTCGTGAAGGGGCGCATTATTTATCAGGATGTTCCGCTCCTTGTGGTGGATATACGTTCGCTCCTTGAGCTGCCGGAGAAGGAGATGGATTCGGAAACGCAGATAATCATACTCACCACCGGAAAAGATCGGTTCGGACTTGTTGTGGACGCTCTGGGAGAGATACCCGAAGTGCCGAATTCAAGAGTGGACAGGAGTGAGCATATACTGGAGAACTCAAAATATACGGAATGTATTGTGAAGCCCGACCCGAAATCAGGGCATAAGGAGATGCTGCTTGTGCTGAAGCCGGACGGCATAATAGCCGCACTGCGTGATATGCTTTAGCCGCTCTTTTCGCTTGAGGGGTGCATGCGTGAGGGAATGTAGACTATAAAGTCCGTTCCCTTGCCCTTCACCGAGTTAACCTCGATGCGCCCGTGGTGCTTGTCTATGGCTTCCTTGGCGATGATGAGCCCCAGCCCCGTGCCTTTGTTCTTCGTGGTGAAAAACGGCGTGAACAGTCTTTCCTGAACCTGCTCCTCCATCCCGGGACCCGAGTCGGAGATCACTATTCTGAGCATGGAGCATGCCTTCTCCATCTCCTTGTCCATATATTTTATGGTGGGGTCAATGGTTACCTCCACCTCAATATCCCCTTCACCCTGAGCCTCACAGGCGTTTTTGAGTATGTTGGATAAAGCCATGAACAGCTTTTCCCTGTCCGCCTTGATCGTTCTGAGGTTGCGCAGCACACGGAACCGCAAATCAATACGGGAATAGACTATCTTTATGCCGTCACGCAGTTCGCTTATGAAGCTTTCCACATCGATTTCGTCAAATTTTACAGTCATCTCACTGAGCATGTGTATATTGCCGAGGATCGATTTTATCCTGCCGCTCTCCTTCTGGATGATACCGGCGCATTTTTCGATATATTCGTTTTTCGCTTTGGCGGCGATGATCTGCGCCGTACCGTCAATCACTGTAAGCGGAGTTTTTATTTCATGCTGAAGAGAGGATATATCCATAATATCCCCGAGCGGCTGGTTAAACTCATCCAGAGCGATTACAAAAAACTCGTAATCCTTGCGGGAAGAGATTACTTTTATCCCGTAAGTCCCTCTGGGGGTTTTGAAAACAAGATTATCACCATTGATTTTGCCGAGAAGGAACTCGCCGAATTTGCGTATGCCGAAGGCGGACATTTCATCCATGAGCAGCTCAGCCTGAAAGTTAGCGGACTTTACCTTGCCTTCCTTTGTGATTGAGAAGAAGGCAAAGGGAACATCCTCAAACTTTTTATGAGACATCATCACTCCGTTACGTCATAGGGTTCAAAAGTGAAGTCCGTGGCGTAGCTGTCCGTGATTTTATGAGTACCGGAATCTACCTTGTAGTACATAACGTTTTCCGAAACAGGAAAAACCGCGTAAGGAAACTTGCGCAGAGAGGTGTTCATATAATCCACCCATGCGGGCAGTGCGGCGCTTGCTCCCGCCATGGAGTGACCTATGACCTTGAAATCGTCAAAACCGACCCATACGCCGCTTACCACATTAGGCAGATAGCCAACGAACCATGCGTCTTTAAAGTCGTTGGTTGTGCCTGTCTTGCCCCCTGTGGGTCTGTGGAGGATTCTGGCTCTCTTGCCTGTTCCCTGTTCCACGACATTTTCCATTAACTCGATCATTATCTGCGCTGTTTCGGGCTTGATAACGTCTGTTTTTCCGGACGGCTTGTATTCCTTCAGCAGATTCCCTCTGCCGTCCTCAATCTTCGTTACATAATAGGGCTGAACCCTGTAGCCGAGGTTGGGAAAAACACTGAACGCCGAGACCATCTCTATGAGAGGAGCGGAGCCGGAGCCTATGCTGATCGAAAGATCCCTTGCGAGATGCTCGGTCATTCCGAATTTTTTCGCGTATGAAAGGATTGTTCCTATGCCTATTTTTTCGGCTATTTTGATTGTCACAACATTTCTGGACTGTGTGAGAGCTTCCTTAAGAGTGGTGAGTCCGTAAAATCTGCCGGAGTAGTTTTCCGGCTTCCAGTATTCCCCCTCTTCATCCATGGCTTTCACCACGGGCGCATCGTAGGTTTCTGTCATCACGTCGTAGCCGTTTTCAAGAGCCGCGGAATAGACTATGGGCTTGAAAAGGCTGCCCACCTGACGCTTTGCCTGCACAGCCCTGTTGAACATGGATTTGGAGTATTCAAACCCGCCAGTGACGGCGAGTATTGCTCCGGTATCAGGTTCCATGGATATAAGGGCGCTTTCCAGATCAGGATCAGCCTCTATCTCATAGTAGCCGTTATCCTTATTAAGAACGGAGACATATATCACCGAGTTCTTTTTTATGATTGTGGCAAAATCAGTGAGACGTGAATAGCTGCCGCCGCGCGGTTTTGCCCATTTGTTGTCGTTAAGACGCAAAATCCCTTTTGAACGGTCGGCAAGCAGAATTTCCGCCTGATTTTTTTCAACCTTAGTCACAAGAGCACGCTGAAAACCCATGGAGAGAATATACTGCCTCTCCTCCTTCAGGATTTCATCAAGCCTTGCCCTGCGCTCCTCCGCGCCTTCGCCCCTGTTCTCTTCAAAAACCGTTATGACGCCGGCGTAACCTAGTTCCTTACTAAGACGAAGGATATTGTTTTTTACTGCTGTTTCGGCATTTTTCTGCAAATCAAGATCAAGAGTGGTGTACACTTTGTATCCGCGGTTTTCAGGCTCTTCATCCTTAAACTCATCCCTGATGAACCTGACAACCATATCCGTAAAATATCCCGCGTAGGAGTTTTTCGGCTTGATTTTATCTATTATTTTAACCTTGTCATCTGCTGCGTCTTTGTAAGCGTCTTCAGTTATGTAGCCTGTTTCAAAAAGCCTGTAGAGAACATGGTTTCTGCGGCTTACAGCCTTATCCATATTTATGTGCGGGGCGTAAATACCCGGTGCCTTGGGGATGCCCGCTATCATAGCGGCTTCGGCGAGAGTAAGCTCGGAAGCCTTCTTGCCGAAGTAGTTTGCGGCGGCGGCTTCAACGCCGTATGCTCCCCTGCCGAAGTAAACCTGATTGAGATACATCTCAAGTATCTGTTCCTTATCAAGGAAGTTGTCCAGACGATAGGCGAGGATCGCCTCTTTTATCTTGCGCTTAAGCTTCTTCTCGGGAGTAAGGTAGATTATTTTCACAAGCTGCTGAGTAAGCGTGCTGCCACCCTCAACAACCCTGCCCGCCTTCACATTGCTGACAAAGGCACGCATTATGCCCATCATGTCCACGCCGCCGTGGTCAAAGAATCTTGCATCCTCAACAGCTATGACAGACTGCCACATGTATTCGGGCATTTCATTTATGGAGATAGGATAGCGTCTTTCCGTGCCCAGCTCGGATATGGGGTCGCCGTTGCGGTCATAGATTATAGTGGGTCTGTCGTACTGAAAATCCTTAAGCTGCTCAACTGACGGAAGCTGACGGCTGAGTACGTATATGTAGCCCAGAACGCTGCTGAAGGTGAACAGCATAATAAAAAGCGCCGCGCCTATGACAAGATACATAGGTCTGGCGTTTCTTATGAAATCCTTTATTGTGTCTATCATTTTTTCACGCTGTACTCAAAGAGCATGTCACGGAGCCTTGCCGCTTTTTCAAACTCCAATGCCTCTGCGTATTCCTGCATTTTTTTCTTAAGCTGTGCTATGTCTTTTTCTTTATTGCCCGTTAATCTTATACCATCCTCATCCGGCAGATCAACTGTTACATAGTCTTTTTCGTAGATGCTTTCCATTATATCGGAGATTTCGTTCTTTATGGTTTCAGGGGTTATCCCGTGCTCCGCATTGTAGGCAAGCTGCTTCCGGCGTCTGCGCTCCGTCTCGTCCATGGCGGACTGCATGCTCGGAGTTATCCTGTCGGCATAGAAGATCGCCCGCCCGTTCACGTTCCTTGCGGCGCGCCCTATGGTCTGTATCAGTGACCTCTCTGAGCGGAGAAAGCCTTCCCTGTCCGCATCCAGAACGGCTACAAGGCTTACCTCGGGAATATCCAGCCCTTCCCTCAGCAGGTTTATTCCCACCAGTACGTCAAATTTGCCCAGACGGAGGTTCCTGATTATCTTAATGCGCTCCAGCGTGTCTATTTCTGAGTGAAGGTATTCCACACGGACGCCCACCTCCTGATAATACTTCGTGAGCTCTTCCGCCATGCGCTTGGTAAGAGTAGTGACAAGCACACGCTCGCCCTGTGCGGTTATCTTCTGAATCTCCGCAAGAAGATCATCCACCTGAGTTTTAGCTGAGCGGATCTCTATGAGCGGATCGATAAGCCCTGTGGGACGGATAATCTGTTCGGCTATAATCCCTTTTGAGTCATTAAGCTCATAGTCCGCCGGTGTGGCGCTCACGTACATCACACGGTTAACGGCGCTGCGGAACTCCTCGAACTTAAGCGGTCTGTTGTCCAGCGCAGCAGGAAGGCGGAAACCGAACTCCACAAGGGTCGTCTTGCGGGAGCGGTCGCCGTTGTACATTCCCCGTACCTGCGGAACGGTCATGTGGGACTCGTCTATTATGACAAGAGCGTCCTTCGGCAGATAGCTGAGCAGTGTCGGCGGCGCTTCCCCCGTCGTCCTACCTTCAAAAAAGCGGGAGTAGTTTTCAATGCCGTTGCAGTAGCCCGTCTCCATTATCATTTCTATATCGTACATGGTGCGCTGAGTGAGCCTCTGCGCCTCAAGAAGGCGGTTGTTCTCCTCAAGAAAGCGGCAGCGCTCCAGAAGTTCGTTTCTTATATTCTTAACAGCGTCTTCCCTTGTTACTTTCTGGGTTACGTAGTGAGTGGCGGGATATACGGCAAGCTTCAGGCGCTCCTTTATTGTCTTACCTGTTATTGGGTCAAACTCGGACAGCCTGTCCACCTCATCCCCGAAAAACTCTATGCGGTAGGCGACAGAATCCTCATGGGCGGGAAAAACCTCCAGAGTATCGCCTTTAAGACGATAGGTTCCCCTGTGAAAATCATAGTCATTGCGTTCGTACTGAATCTCAACCAGCTTCTCCAGCACCTCTTCCATGTCTGCTGGTTCGCCTGTCTCAAGGACAACAAGCATACCGCTGTACGCTTCCGGCGAACCGAGACCGTATATGCAGGAAACACTGGCGACGATTACTACATCACGCCTTTCAAGAAGGCTTCTTGTGGCGGAGTGACGGAGCTTGTCTATCTCCTCATTGATTGAGGAATCCTTCTCGATGTAAGTATCGCTGGAGGGAACGTAGGCTTCCGGCTGGTAATAATCGTAGTAGCTGACGAAATATTCCACGGCGTTTTCCGGAAAAAACTTCTTAAACTCTCCGTAAAGCTGTGCGGCAAGGGTCTTATTATGCGCTATTATCAGCGTGGGAACATTCAGACGCTGGATAACGTTCGCCATTGTGTACGTTTTGCCGGAACCTGTAACGCCCAGAAGCACCTGAGCATCTGCGCCGTCACGGAAATTCTCCGTGAGCTGGTCTATGGCGGCGGGTTGATCCCCCGCCGGAAGATAATCCGAATTAAGCTTAAAACTCATGAAAGTTATTCTATATTTTTTTGGCGTCTGTACAATGAATAATTAATATTTCCCGAGATAAAAGCTTGATTTTTTCAGCATACGGTAATATTCATTTTGTTTCGGAAGAATAAAAAAACAGGGCACTGAAAAGTGTCCTGAAACTTTTTTGAAGGTGACAGGAATGCCTATTTACGAGTACAGATGCAGGTCATGCGGAAAAGTTACAGAGATGATGGAAAGCATCACAAGCGTTGAGAAAGTAAAGGAATGCCCTGCCTGTAAGGGTGAGGCGGAAAGGATTATGTCTGTGAGCGGTTTTCAGCTTAAAGGCGGAGGATGGCACGATCAGGGCTACTCAAAGGCTCCATCATGCGCGTCTGCGGATTCATCATCCCCGAAATGCGCTTCATGCCCCGCTGCCGCGGGCAGCTAAACGGTCTCCGGCGCACTCAGAGCATGCGGGTGCGCTTATTGTTTCTCAGGTTCTCAGCCTGCGGTTCCGCCTCCGGTTTTTTTAACTGAGTTAACGTAGTCACCCAGAATGCTGTCTGTCTTGCTGATGTGATTCGCAAGCCAGTCCTGCATTTTTCTCTGGAGAGTCAGCGGAAGCGAAACAGAATAGCCCTTTGAGAAATAGATGTCCTTTATCTCATCAAAGTCGGCTCTGAATTTTTTGTGCTGGATTATGTGGAACTCTATGTCGTGATAGCTGTTTTCACGCATGAATTCCTCTTCCCTCGGAAAATATTTGAGTATGTGAAGCTCAACAAACCGCATGGTCTTACGGATTTCTTCCTTGCCCTCGCCGTTTTTCATGGCTTCAAGCAGACGGTTCATGGCGGTCACAAAAAAATCGTGCTGCTGATCCATGAACTCTATTCCCGTGATAAACCCGTTCCCCTTTTTAATCATAGCTATTTCCTGTCTGTTATTGAATTAGATAATAATCAGTTTTACAGCAAGACGAAACCGAAAACAATATTTATTACTCCGAAGCTGTTATTAAAGTTGAAAATGCTTATATTACAATTGCTTGAGAGATAAAGACAGGTTTCTCCTCCGGCTTTCCGTAAAAATACCCCTGTCCGTAATCCACACCGAGAAGACTTATCTCCCGGGCTATGTTTTCGTTGGAAATAAACTCGGCGACGGTTCTCATGCCGGAGTGTTTAGCGAGAGAAACTATGGAGGCGATAATCTCTCTTGAAGCCTCATCATCCTCCACCCTCTTCACTATGGATGCGTCTATTTTCAGATAATCCGCCCTGATGTTCATAAGATAATCAAAGTTGGAGAAGCCTGCGCCGAAGTCATCTATGGAGATCTTAGCCCCTCCGGACTTGAATTTCTCAAATATTCTGTTTGTCTCATCAATATTTACAAGCTCCTGAGACTCCACTATCTCAATGACAAGACGTCCGAGAACACCATTGTTTTTAGCTACAGTGAAAAGATAGTCCATAGTGTCACGGTCGAAAATATCCTCCACGGAAAGATTGATGGAAAAGTGGTAAGGCAGATTCTTAAACGCCGCCACCGACTTCTCAATAACCCGTGCCGTAAGCCTTGGGTACATATTGGTTTTCTTTGATATATCAAGGAACTTGGCGGGGCTTATCACATCTCCGTTCTCGTCTATTATCCTCATCAGGCATTCGTATTTTTCGCTGTCGCCCGTTTTCAGATCTATGATCGGCTGGTAGTACGCCGTTACCCTGTCATTTTTCAGGGCATCGGAGACTTTTCTGATTATTTCAAGATTCTCCTCAAAGTCGGCAATGATTCTGTTGTCTGCCTGAGAATAAACCAGAATATCCTGTTTGAGCTTTTTGGCCCCGTTGAGCGCCATATCAGCGTAAGCGAGAAGATTATCCTTATCGGCGGCGATACCCGCAGTGAAATAGATGCGTTTGTCCTCACCATGCCTTTCCTGAAGAATAGCCCCTACTCTGCGCATGGCTGCGGCTATATTTTCTTTGAAGACAAGAATATCCGCATTGTCCGCAAGGATCCCGAACTTATCCGAGTGCAGCCTGTAGACCAAGTAGCCGGAGAGAGCGGGGAACGCCACAAATTCTCTGGCTGTTTCCATAAGTATGCGGTCGGCAAAGTGGTTGCCGAAGAACTCGTTTATCTGCTTAAAACCCCGTATGTCAAGTATGGCAAGCACGGGGTACTCTATCGGCTCGGCATCATTAATCAGCTTCACCCTGCTGCCCAATCCCGTGAGACTGTCGCTGTTGAACAGCTCCTCAATGCGGTTGCGGTTTTCCACAAGCTCCGTAATGTCGTTCGCGCAGGCGATATACTCTATCACTTCTCCGAATCTGTTCAGTATAGGGGCTATTGTGGCGCTTATGTAAAAGCTTTCGCCGTCCTTTCTTCTGTTTCTCAGTACACCTTTCCATACTCTCCCCTTTGTAATGGTTCCCCAGAGATCCTTGAAGGTCTCGATGGGAGTTGTGGGGTGTTTAATGATGTTGTGTCTGTTGCCCAGAAGCTCGTCCCGGCTGTAGCCGCTTATTTCGCAGAATTTGTCGTTCACATAGGTCATCACGCCGAACTCATCGGTTATTGTGACCACCGAGCTTTTATCAAGAATTGATTTATATTGCTCAAGGAGGTTTCTGTGCCCCTCCTGCCTTATCTCAAGCCTGCGTATCATCCTGTATATGAATACGCCTACGGCTAACACCGCAAGGAAAAGATAGACTATAACCTTTTTAACTTCCGCCAGATCATTCTGAACAAGCTTCTCAATAAGCCTGCGCTCCTCCTCCAGTTGTTTCTCAAGGTCGCTGAAGTAGAAGCCTGTCCCTATCACCCAGCCCCAAGGCTTGTACTCTGTAACGTATGTGACTTTCCGTTCGGGAACAACAGTATCCGGACGGGGCCAGAAATATTCGGCGTAACCGCCGCCGTTTTTCAGTATTTTATCTATCTCCTGAAAAATATACTGCCCGTCACGGGAACGCATGTTTTTCAGATTTTTGCCCTCAAGCTCCGGGGTTATCGGATGCACAACCGCCTGAAAATCGTTTGTGTTCACCCAGAAATAGCCGACTCCGTCCTTTCCGTAACGCTCACGGCGTATGGAAGCCGCCACTCTTTTTTTCGCTTCCTCTTCCGCGCTCTCCACCGTGAATGAGCTGCCGATAAACAAAGGAACACCCTTTAGCCTCTGCACATAGCCTATTCTTCTTTTTCCGCTTTTTACGAGATTATCCTGAAGTTCATATGAACCGAAACCGAAGCCGCTGTCCCGCAGTTCTTTAAGAACATCAGAAAGCTCAGGACTCCCTTTAAGCAGTTCAAGGATATTTCTACCTATAAAGCTCTCATCCTCTTCGTGGTAAATTATTTTCCCGTCTTCCGCCACTATAAAGAAACGTCCGGAATCATCCGCACCCTTAAAGGCGGAAATCGTCTTACCGAAATCAGCGGATTTGTAAGATCCTCTCCTTTCCAGACTGAGGTTCACATATTCAGCAGCGGAAGCCACTCTAAGCGCAACGGCGGATTTTCTCATCTCAACGCTGCTTTCCCTCACAGCATCCATACGCTTCAGCATCCGCTGAACTTCGCTTTTCACCTCTGCCTGACTGCTCTCCACAAATCTTTTCTCAAGAAGAGCCGCACGCTCCTCATAGTCATTCTTTGCGTTAGCATTCACAAAATACATGACCACAGCGGAAAAAACCATTGCCGTGGAAAGAGAAGCAAACAAACTGAGAAGCGAGGCGCTGTACTTATAAGCGGTCATTAACACACCTTCAAATAATACTTCCGAAACAATAATTCCTATATTGTAACTATTATTTCATCAAATAACAATCTTTCCTCTTGTATTTTTGTTCACCGGATAATAATTTAATCAATTACGGAGAAAATCATAATGGCAACACTGGCAAGCAACAAAAAAGCATATTTTGACTATGAGATAATCGAAAAGTTTGAGGCAGGTCTTGTTCTTCAGGGCACTGAAGTTAAATCCGCAAGGGGCGGAAACGTGAACCTGAAGGACTCTTTCGTTAAAATCATCGGTGAAGAAATGCACCTTATCAACTGCCATATATCTGAATATAAGCAGGGAAACATCGCTAACCACGAACCCACCCGCTCCCGCAAACTGCTTCTGCATAAGAAGGAAATCACACGGCTCATCGGTAAAATGAATGAAAAGGGGCTTTCTGTGGTTCCCTTGAGTGTTTATCTAAACTCCCGCAATCTGATCAAAGCTGAGATAGCTCTTGTGAAAGGTAAAAAGAGCCACGACAAGCGTCAGGTTATCAAAGAACGTGACCTGCAAAGAGAACTGGGCAGAGAACTCAAGATCAGATAAGCCTTATTCAAGGCTTACAAAACCTACATCTTCGTGCGTATTCTAAGTAACACCTCGTCCGGAATATAGTCAATATTATTTTATATTACAGTATCTTATAACTTTTTCCAATTAACCATACTTTTTCTATCCTATTTTCCCCTTGACGCAATCCGGAGGTGCATTATATTTGTATGTACAAGCAAGGAGAACGAAATGGAAGGTCACACTCCTAAAAAATGTCTTTACGCGGCGAGCATGGGGTTCGCCAGACAGATTTCCAAGCTCGCGGAAGAATGCTTCTCGGAAACAGGGATGAACCCTTCACAGGCGTTTCTGCTTATGCTGGCGGCGGATGAACCGGGGATAAACCCCACCAAAGCGGCGGAGCTTCTTGCCCTTGCTCCTTCCACAATAACCCGTTTCGCAGACGGATTGGAGAGAAAAGGATATATAACCCGCAGCAGATGCGGCAAAAGCGCAGAAATATACGCCACAGAAAAAGGCAGAGAAATGACAGCAAAAATAACCGAAGCGGCACAGAAGCTTTATGAGATGTATTCCGAAAAGCTCGGCAGAAGCGAGGCGGACAACCTTGCACAGCTTATAAGCGACGCTGCGGAAAAAATGAGATAAATCCCTTTCTAAATAAGAACAACAGGTTAAGGAGAATACCATGAAAACACTTGTAATTTACGGACATTCATCACCCGAACAGTCATTATCAAATGCGGCAATAGTAGCTGAGCTGGCAAAACTGCCGGATGTTAAAGTAAGAACACTCGCCGAACACAGAGTTAACGGTCATTTTAACGTGGAGGCAGAACAGCAGGCGCTTGTTGAGGCAGACAGGATAGTTTTCCAGTTTCCGTTTAACTGGTACAGCCTGCCGTGGATCCTCAAGCAGTGGGTTGACGAAGTGATCACATACGGATTTGCATACGGCGAAGGCGGCGATAAACTCAAGGATAAGTCTGTTATCCTCTCTTTCACCACAGGCGTTCAAGCTGAGGGATACGTCAGCCCTACTACTGATGAACTGCTGCTTCCGGTTAAACAGACACTCGCCCTCACTCAGATCAGGCTTGAGCCAAGTGAATCCTCCAATGGGATGATGTATATCCCCGGCTTTGCGGGTGATAAAGACGAAGTGCAGGCAAAAGCGCTCGCACACGCAAAAAGACTCGCCGCAAGGCTTAAATAATTTCAGAAGGCGTGCCTGCCGGATGTGGTCGGCACGCTTTTATATGTTTGCGGAATAAAGAGCTTGCACTAAGCCGCCGAACATATATACTAACTGTCCTCATGGGGGCGATCGGTTTCGACGGGGAATCGTAGGTCCTGGGAGCATGCCGAGGTCGGCACCTCGTTAATTAGCCGGCAAATAGTAACTGCAAACAACGAATTTGCACTCGCTGCTTAATTGACGGCGACGCACAGAGCGAGGCCTGCTCACGGCTGACCCGAGTGCGCCAAACAATAGTGAGCCAAGTCCTTTGAACCGCCTTAAACAAAGGGACTGAAACCTAAAGGCTTACTTTAAGTCATAGCTGTCTGTGGCTGAGATTTAAAGGACACCTGATCACAGAACAAGCATGTAGCGCCTTCGACTGTAAGTTTTTCGGACGCGGGTTCGATTCCCGCCGCCTCCATTTTTTTCTTCTTTATTATCAATTAATTACAAGTGCACTTTTAGACTTGGCACATATTCGGCACAGCACAGACACTTTCAATTAAAAAAGTCTAGAAAGTTTTATGATGATTTTACTCCCGTACCCTCGATTAAAATTCAAAATCATTGAATAATGAATTGTCTAAAAATATGTTCTCTAAATATTTTAAACTGATTATACTTATATAATTCATTTTGAAAAACTTAAATCTTAAATATTGAGGGAAAAATGGGCAGAGATTTAACACTCTATCCTGAAGATGCATCCAAAAACGATCTTAAAAAATATTTAGAAAGCTGGGGATTCATTAAATGCGGTCATCTTTGGGACTGGCCGCAAGGGACACTTAATTATTCATGGTTTGTATATGATGAGTTTAAATCAATAGATGGGGTGTCTGCTGATATTTTCCCTGTAGTAGGTGATGACGAATCGATAACAAAAAGTAAATGGGCTTTGCATGTAAGAAATACTTACAGTGCAAGTTGGCATGATGTTAAAATGCTAAATGATGTGTTGCGAGGAGCTAGAAAGCTATTCGGAGGGATTATCAAAGGCGATTATGGTACAAATCGATATGCTCCTTTATGGGAAGATAAAAGCTCCCCGTTGAGCAGAGGGCTAACATCAACATTTCGACATGTAGAGCAGCAAATCAAAATGCTAGAACTTTCACTCCCAGATGGTCTGATGCAATTTAATAAACATGAACCAGAAAATAAGGTTTTCAAATGGATGCAAACCAGTGAACCCAGAAGAATACTTTATAATGGTCTTGTACCATTTGCGGTCTCAATTTTCGAGTTTTTTTTCTCCCAATCGTTTCAAATATTAATCAAATATGATGAATTTGCGATAAATAAACTTCAAAAACATTCGATGAAAGTTGAGTTTGCTGATATTCTTAATATTTCAGAAGGGCATCTGTCAATTGAGCAATTGAGCAATTGAGCAATTGAGCAATTGATAAGCAGTAAGTATTCTTTTCAAAATATCACACAAGTCAATAAAGCTTTTAATGAATGGCTGAACATCGATTTTTTAAAAATTATTTCTAAAAAAAGAAAAATTGGCAACAAAGTTGTTCGCCTTAACGATATAATTAACGATATTATTAAATATAGACACGGCGTAATTCATCATTTACTTATAGATACATCAATGACAAAAGAAGAATATATAAATATCCTTACCGCAGTAAGAAAAACAATAGAGGAATTTACCCTTTTCCTTGAAAATAAATATAGTATTGAAATTGAAAAACTATACTATAGTGCCACCCCTTGTCAAGACAGTATAATCTGATTTCTTAATGTGTTTCTATGCAGCCATTCTCACCTGATTCATATGCACATCCATAGGTCTTCTGTAACCTAAGTCAGAATGTAATCTTTCATTGTTGTAGTAATCCGTGAATCTACCGATTCCGACTCTTAATTCACTGATACTGCTGTAATCCCTGACATATATATCATCGTACTTCAAAGTACGGAAAAATCTCTCAATTGCGATGTTGTCGGTAGAGCGCCCAGTGCCGTTCATGGAAATCTTGATATTATGCCTCTTAAGCATCTCTGTATGGCGATAAGAGGTGTACTGACTGCCATGATTTGAATTTAAGATCTCAGGAGTACCGTGTTTGTAAATAGCTTCCTCAAGAACAATCTTCGTCTTCTGCTCGACAGAGAACTGCCGTCTCTTCTTACTCATGCAGACCTCCGATTTCTCATAGTATTTTAAGTCAAAAAACACTTAGAAATCTACACTCACTGTCTCAATTCATCGGTCCACTATAGGAAGATGACGAAGAACGCTATTACCTAAATGCAGAAATATTTCCAAATATCATCCGTGAGCTAAAGAACTTCTTTCAGGATGATGAGTTGGTTTTTCACTCTTTAAGGCACTCTTTTGCGTCAAATATGCTGATACGTATGTTCAAAGCAAAACTGCCGGAGCTTGCTGATACATTGCCGCCGAAATATGAATCTGGAAAAATAACCAACGCTGATGAAGAAAATTTCAGACAGCTCTTTAAACAGGAAAGCTATACCTACGGCACTGATTCATTATGGCGAATCTCAGAACAGCTCGGACACATATCACCTGAGATTTCCATCCAAAGCTATATCCATATCATAGACTGGATTACGGAAGCATTTATTCGCAAGCAGGATAAAAATGAATCGGTCATAAGCTACCAGCAGTTTTTAAGACTGTTTCTGGATACTGACCACGGAGTTTTTCGTCAAAAGATTCTGCAAACGGGATTGGTTGCAAAAAGCAAAATAAGGCTGAGCAATGTCAGGAAATGGTCGGGAAAGAGGTCACATATGTTTCTTGAAGAAGTATTAAAAGAGCTTTCTAAAGGTATTCATGAGCTTCACAGCAAGATTGAAGAGGTCACTGAAATTTTGAACAGTCATATAGCAGGCAGTGAGCCAGAGTTTCTCACAATCAAGCAGCTCAGCGAAATGAAGGATTGGCCTTACAGTGAGCAGGCGACAAGAAAGATGATAATGAGAGAACGATTGGTGGAGGGAATCCACTATTTTAAGGTCGAAGGTAAAATCATCTGCAAATGGTCGACATGCCGCCGTTATTTATCCAAAAACTACTCCGATATGAGGATAGCATAATGGCAAAAATCAGAGCAAAAAACGGCGTACTCTTTATCGACTTTTATTACAATAAAGAGCGATACAGAATATCTCTCGGACTCAGTGATAACACCCGCAACATGCACGCCGCCAATATAAAGGTTAAGCTGCTGGAATCTGTCATTGAAGCAGAGAAGCTCGGATTAGCAAAAGCAGATTTACAAGCAATTTTTCCGGAATCCGGGCAGTTTGCTCCCAAGCAGGAAGCACCTAAAAAACTGCTGACCTTTGATGAGATGTATCTTGCATGGCTTGATAACAAGGTTCATCTAGCCAAAAATACTCACAGAACATGGCGGTCATTCCATCGCAAGCATATCTCTCCGGTTATCGGTTATAAAAAGGTGACCGAAATAAACCAGACAGACATCAGCATGATGATAGAGATTATGAAGCGGGATAATAAGAATTCCGTAATCAATAAGAAGCTTGTACCGCTTAAAACCTTTTTCAGAGAACTCGCCGAGGATGAAATTATTACAAAGAATCCGATGGCAAGAGTACGATCGTTGAGAAATGATAAACCTGAAATCAATCCTTTCAGCAAGGAGGAATTGCATGCACTCATTGACGCCTTCAAGGATTTTTATCCGTTCTATGTAAATTTCATATCGTTTCTTGCATTCAGCGGCTGCCGTCCGAATGAAGCTGTAGCTCTGCAGTGGAAGCATATAGACTGGGAAAACAGAATAATCATGATCCGGGAAGGGTATGTTCTCGGAGAAACCACAACACTCAAAACTTCAAGCAGCAGAAGGGACATAGATATGAACGACCTTCTTTTCAATCTGCTTCAAGAACAATATAAAAAACGGACTGAGAATGCTGAGCCTTTCGTCTTCACCAATATGCTGGGCAAGCGTATGTGTTGGGAAAATTTCAGGCAGAAATACTATAAAGCAATGGAAACAGCCGAATTGCCCTCAAGACCGGCATACCAGCTTCGCCACACATTCGCTTCATTGGCATTGAAAGCAGGAGAGGATCCGACATGGTTTCCAAGACCCTCGGCCACTCCAGCCTCAGAACAACCTTGGAAAAATACAACAGATACATAGCATCAAAAGACAGAAAGGACGGCAGTCTGTTCGCAGGAGAATTTAAAGATGGGATCTAATTCAGGAATAGCATTTTTAGGAATATTCGGTTTAACAATTACAATTTTGGCTTTTTTTGCAGCCCGTGGGCTTGAAAAGGTAAACAAAAAAGAGAGGGAAAAAACAAAAAAGAAGAAGAAAAGAGCTGCACTCAAAATATACAGGAATGCAAAACGTAATCCTTCACGCTTTATAAGATCGATGAAACACCGGAGGAAATAGCTATGCGTGTTTTTTATGAAAAGACCCTGAATATTTGTTCCGCGGTAACAAAAGTCATTGTGCTGGAGATTTTCATTAAATACGGACTGATACTTTTAATGGGATAAAGGAGTAAACTAATATGAGAATGATATGCAAGAAGATTTTTGAGCTTTGTGTTATGCTGTCAATGGTTGCTGTTTTAGGTATTATCTTAAAACCGGAAATGAGGCTGGAGCTTGTACTTTACTTAATCGCTTCAATTACCTGCGGGATCATCATCTTTATTTTATTAAAAAGTAAAAAGGATGACTGAGCATTTTTTTAATTCTACCGCTCGGGATAATGAATCTGGTTTTTCTTATAATTCTCCCTATCGGTAAAATTTATTGATTTTATTCAATTTTAAGCCTATGTTTTACCGAAGGGGATAATTATGCGTATAATCAGCAGTGAAGACTTTGGAAAAATAATACGGGAGAGACGTAAGGAGCTGGGGCTGACGCAAACTCAGCTTGCCCAGCTCAGCGGTGTCGGACTGCGCTTTATTTCCGAGCTTGAGAGGGGCAAAGAGAATGTCCGTCTGGGATATGCAATCAAAATTGCCTCCAATCTCGGAATAGATATTACCGCAGAAAGCAGAGGCTGACATGAAGTATCTGAATGTAAGCATTCCTACCAAAAGCGGACTGAAGCCTGTCGGCAGGCTTTATGAGGACTATTCCTTCGAATATACAGGTAGTATTCGGATTTCATGTTCGATGCCCATCGACAGCGAAGCTGATAAAGAGATTGTTTATAACTTTTTCACCGGACTGCTGCCGGAAGAGGAACAACTAAAGGCGGTTGCACAATTTTATCGCCTCAGCGTAAGAGATTCCTTCGGCCTGCTTAGTAAGCTCGGCGGAGACTGCGCTGGAGCATTATACTTTTCCGAAGACAATAATTTTATTTCCAAAGGCTCTTACAGAAAGCTAACTTTGAGCGAACTGGGTAAAATCATCGATGAGCTGCCCAGAAAGCCTTTTGCTTCCGATATAAAAACAAGAATGTCCTTAGCCGGTGCACAGCCGAAGCTCCCAGTCATGTATGACGGAAATGATTTCTATCTGCCGGAAGAAACAGCCGCCAGCACTCACATCATAAAGCCTGTGTACAACCAAAAGCTTGAAGGCTTGGAAGAGAATGAGCATATATGCCTTACACTTGCTAAGTCAGTCGGACTGAACACCATAGATTCTGAAATCATAACTATCGGAGACTACAAGGCGCTTCTGGTTAAGAGATATGACAGAAAACCTGATGAAGATCTGATAATACGTCTGCATCAGGAGGATTTCACCCAATGCTTAGGCATATCCAGAGACAGCAAATATTACGGCGAATACAAACAGATTGCTGACATCATCAGAAGATACTGCAAATCACCTGTTCTGGATATTCTTTCATTAATAAGATGGACACTTTTTAACTATCTGATAGGCAATGCGGACGCCCACCTCAAGAATATCTCTCTGCTTTATGATGATATTGAATCGGGCAACAAGGTAAGCCTCGCACCGTTTTACGACATAGTTTGCACGGATATTTACGGATTTGATGTTGAAATGGCAATTTCAATAGGCGAGCAGGTAAATCCCGGGCACCTCACCATTGAGGACTGGAGAAAATACGCAGATGATTTGGGAGTAAATATTCGACTTATACAGACAACCTTTAAGGACATTACAGAAAAAATTGATTTCGAATTAATAGCAGACAGCAATATAAAGAGCCAAATTCAGGGAAAATATAATGAAAGAAAAATGTGGCTCTTGGAAACATTAAAACAATGAAGAGCACTCTCAGGCTAAGCGATTACTCTATAAGTCATTTTATGTAAATGTCTTTTTTGACTTCTGCCCTTTCGCCGTATTCCATGATGAACCGATTCATGGCTGGGAGTCAGTCCCTCTGTGGCATAGTCTACTTTTTGGATGCCTGTTTGATAGCCAAATAAACCTTAAAAGCTTATTTGTCACTCGGAAAGATTTTTCTGTTTTTTACAGCCTTGCGGATAACACTGTTCAAGGATTATATTGCGTTGATAGTATATATTATTTTCCAGATTTCATCGCGATAGTCAAATAGAGAGATTTACAGGATCACTTTGTATGAAAGCCCTTTTGACCATTGTTAAATAACTATGAACTCTATTTAACTTCAGGAAGCTCCTTTGCTACCTCAATATACCTTTCTGCATTCCTTTTCAATAAAGATATGAGCTCACATGCGAAATCCGATTCTTCATCTGATAATTCCATCCCTGCAGTCAGATCTCCGA
This sequence comes from Geovibrio thiophilus, assembly GCF_004087915.1. Classification (NCBI taxonomy): domain Bacteria; kingdom Pseudomonadati; phylum Deferribacterota; class Deferribacteres; order Deferribacterales; family Geovibrionaceae; genus Geovibrio; species Geovibrio thiophilus. Next base: position 980,333 of record NZ_CP035108.1, on the reverse strand, counting down.
TCTCAGTTTTTACAGATTTTGCCAGCTTTTCCATCATCCGTGCCGCAAAACGGGGCTGAATACCACAAGTTTCACACATCTCAGCCAAATCATAAGCATATATTTCCGGCGAAAAGGTATCTCCGATGCCAATTGCCAGACTTTCATTATATTTTCCCTTGTATACCGTGATCGAAAGCATGTCATAAAACGGAGCCATGCTTATTTTATCCGACGAATAACGCCATGAAATGTTTTTACCATGAGCATCGCAATTACCTATCAGAAGATTGAACAGCACCCAGTTCAGCATATCTCTGACGGCTGCGGCAGGAACTGAGCATAATTCAGCAGTCCGAAATAGCTTTGCTAGCGATACTCCTTCTCTGAAATTCTGTACATCACGTCCATCGCCATAAACTCGCTCATACTTATAAAACGGCGGCATATCAAGCATCTGGCAACCGTCGATGATGTGATTTCTTTCAACCCTGTCTTCCATTAAAATACGGTCAAAACGCTTCACGTTAAGCACAGGTTCATCAAACCGCAGAATTTCAGTCTCTGCAGAGGGCAAGTTCAGCCTTCGGGCAAGTGTCATGCAAAGATGCTCGTTCAAAACAATATGCTCATCCGCATACCTACAGAACTTAAGTATATGGGTAGATGCCAGCTTCCCTTCACCGAAGCCGAATCTGCCGTCAGGAGTAATAAGCACAGGTAACTTTTCCTGCACGCCCGCCACAGACAGCCGGACTTTGCCGTCCCACAGAGTGATAGGAGTGCCCCTGCGTTCCCTTATCCTCTCTCTGAGTTCTTCCTGCGAAATCTCCCTGAAAGCGGTTTCTTCCGTCTCATCCGGAGCTGCATGAAATGATAATGCTCCTGCCGTTTCAGCTCCGATTGCCTTGATCAGACCGAACACATTCCCTTTAGAAATGTGCATCATCGCAGAAAGCTCATCAAGCCCCTTACCTTCAGGCAGCAGATTCATCAGAAAGCGTTTCACTGCGCCCGAGTCCCCGTTGTCAAACACGAACGGAGACAGCTTTAACGTTTTATCATCCAGCCTCAGTCCGAACCGGTCCTCTTTCATGTCATGCTCAATGAAGCCTATATTCTCCCTGTTCAGCTTCAGATACAGTCTGCCGTTCATGCTTCGATTCTCAGAGTTACGCCGAGCATCCTGCATACCTGAAGAACAGTGCTGAATTTAACATCGGCTTTGGCATTTTCAAGATTTGTTATGGTACTTACGGAAACATTGCACAAAGCGGCGGCATCATGGACAGTCAGACTGCTGCCCGTTCTCGCCGCTCTTATGAACTCCCCCAACACCTCTGCACTTCTGAGCAGCTGAGGTTCCGGCATCTCTGCTTTTATGATTTTCTTAGCCATGTTCATATCCTTTAATACTACTATAGCAGAATTATTATACAGAAATATGGGTAACGCAACATAAATACTGGTGAAGCACTATTATAGACTGACATTGTACTGGAAAGATAATAAATTTTAGTCAAGCAGTATTTATAATAAGTAGGCTGGAAAGGAGGGGAAAAAGAATAATTTTTTACGGCTTTGTTTGATTCAAATAAACCACATTATCATTCTTTCCGCAGCATTTTTTATACTTCAGTCCGCTGCCGCAGGAACAAGGATCATTTCTTCCGATTTTGTCCTTCTTTGCCTCCTGTCTGACAGGTTTGGGCATATTTAAAATCCGGATGGAGTTAGCAATATCAGTGAGCATGATCAGGTTGGCAAGGATAAAGCAGCCCATATGTCTGTATGCTGCAGCCCTTTTACCTTTTTCCGAAAGCTCTGCAACAGTCTTTGCCGCAACCCTGCTCATCATTTCGCACAGTTCCGCATAATCAGCGACTCCAGTCTCGCCTGCTGTTTTATCGTTAAGCTCCAGAGCAAACAGTTCATCCTCATAATGCTCTAAAATGAACTCAAAACCGCTGATACACTTATGAAGAAGTTCTATCAACCCTTTCTTGCCGTATACATCAACCACGTTATTAACGGCAGCTTCGGTTATAGCGGCAACATCAGAGGGAAAGCTATTATCTTTATCTTTCATAAAAAAACGTGAAATAGAATTATACGTATCCATAACCAGAGTAACGGCTTTTTGCGCTTCTTCCATATCCGGCAGTTCTTTTTTTGAAAATATCTCTGACATAAAAAGATTTAAATGTCTTGCAGGGTTATGCTCTGTAGGCAGAACCATATTCTTCATACCGAACAGAAGAACCTCATACATCCTTATTCCGTATGGGTTATCGTGCGGGAAATCTGTTATGTTTACTGTTTTATTCTTCATAATACCTACTTTACACACAAAAAACATAATTTGACATTAAATAATTGTCTGCAACTCTCGGAACTATACCTATTTCTTACAACTTCTCCGCTGAATTCTTAAACATATCAAATATCGGCTCAGGCACTAAATCAGGAAAATAAGGAGGCAGTTGACTTTATAGGTAGTCCAGCAAATCTGCACAGTGTACTAAGGAGTAAGAAGCATTTACATAAAATTTAAAGAAATTCCGCCACACTATTAATGGAAAATTTCACATATAGAGCTAAATAACCGCTGCACAGTGATTAACAGCATCTCTGCAAAGGAAAATGTAAAATGGACTACACTAAAAATGTCTTCACTTGTCCATTAAGCATACTGAATATAGGCTCTGATACCGAATCAGGGAAAAAAGGCGGCAACAGAGCTTCAACATTGCTGACAGCCTTATCAACTGAGCCGATAACCTCATCCATTATCGTTTTTATTTCTTTTTCAGGAAAGCTGCACAGCTTGGCAGTTGCCAGCCAGTGCCTTTGCTGTATTTCTGCCCATCTGTAGTGTTTTGATTTCCCGGACACGGACATAGCCATCTTGACATTCTGCAATGAAAGCTCTTTCTTGGCTACTAACGGATAAACCGACATCACATCATAAAGAGGCGTAAGCCTGAAACGTCCGCCCTGTTCAAGGAATATGCTGAAATTCTTGGCATGACCGTCTGTTGCTCCCAGTAGCCAGAATACAAACCCAGCCTTCATGAATATCCTGCGATCTTCAATACTGTTTGCAGAGCCGAGTAAAAGCTTCATTATGCTTTCAATCCCTGCGCCACCGCTACTCTCGTATTTTATTGCAGGGGATATGCCCATCGCCTGACACATATCCTCCTGAGGAAGACGGAACAACCATGAACCGTCCTCAGACCATTTTCTGTCGAAGCGTTCGACAACGAGAGCCTTCATATCTGCAAATTCTTTGATTTCAGCATTTGCAACAGGCAAACCGAATTCTTTGAGCAATAAATGGCACAGCCATTCATTTTCAACACTGTCCGATAAATCAATATTATTGTGCTCTATTCTGCCTATAGGGAGCTTGAAAATATGGCTTGTCGGAGTGGAGCCTGACGGTCTGCACCATTGTCCTTTATATGATAAAAAAGCTGTTTTTTCCTGCGCTCCGGCAATTGAAATTCTGAAATCATCTTCGTCGTTCATACCGAGCGGCATGGATCTGTAGTTTTTTAGAATTTCAGCAATACTACTATCTGTCAAAGGCTCTGCAACTATCCGGTGAAAATCATCTGTTTCAACACCTTCCGGCAGCATCTGCAAAGCGCCTATGCAGTCCTTGCCTATAACTGCAAGCAGGTCAAAGCTGTCTCCTTTGGCAATACCGAATCTCGCCTGTATCCTGTTGCGTATAGGCATGCTGTCCGGAAGAAGATTATCAAAATAGTTTTCGACAACATCTCCCGTATGACGCTTCAAAACTATAGGGAGGGAAAGAGAGATTGAACGACCAAACGCAGAATTCATCCACTCATCATCGTAAAGCAGTTCCAGCCTTCCTGATGAAAGACGGTTGAGCTTACCGACTGCTTCGCCGTTCATAAAAAGATTGAGACTTGAAGATTTTCTTCTGCGTCCCATTACCAAGCATCCGGATTATTTTTCTTTTTCCGCTCGTTGAAAGTCATATCAGCTTCAAGTGCAGATATAAGACGAAACAAAGTGCTTAATCGCAAATCTCCGCTTGCGGTTTCAATGTTGGATACGGTTGACTGTTTGACACCGACAAGATCCGCCAATTCCTTTTGCGTAAGCCCCTTTCTCTCACGAAATGCTTTAATCGCCTTCCCAAGAATCTTTGCAGATGATATAATCTGATTTTGCATACTTATCACCCTTAGAGGATATATCCTAAATATACCCTTAAAAGGATAATTGTCAAATATGGTTTATAAAGGATAAATTTTTTCAGAGTAACATTATAGATAATTGCAAAAATAGAACAGAAAACTTTCACCGAGAACCGTTAAGTTCAGTCAGTACTTTCATACTCATTTTCATTAAAAGAAACGTAATAAATAGAGCCTGTGCCATATCTGAGTTCATCAGCAAAAACGGAAAACTTAGTTGTTTTATTAAATCCCAATAAGGCATGAAGACTGTTGAATATATATAAAGGTAAAGATACATAGAAGGTAATATGATCTTTACCTCGCTGCTTTTGTATAAAGCCAATGTGATTAACTTTGCCTGTAAGAGTATCTTGAGAAAGATGTTTTTCAAACTCAAAGGATGCAAACAAAACCATATTGCAATAGTTTATGTTTTTTATTTGGGGTGAAATAATTTGGCATGAGATATTAAGAGATGAGTTACATCCCACTCTTTCGCTACCTTTATCTTCAAAATAGTAATTAATACCAAAATTATGGGATGCAGACCAGTCTAACGCTTTAAAGTCATAATAGATTCTTTTTCTAATCTTGCCTTTTGGTTTTCTCATGATTTTAATCGCTCAGAACATAAGATTTCGTTATACCGCTTATCCTGTTTTTATAGGAATTCATAATCAATATTATGTCCACTTTTTATTGAGAAACTATTCAAAGCGCTTTCAATGATGGATTGGTTAAAATCGCTGGGCAAATGTATGTATAAATCTTCTTTTGCACGGCTACAAGCAACATAATACATACGAGTAAATTCTTGCGCGGAATCTTCAGCTAACAACTGCGGGTTTGAGAACATTCTTTCAAGCGTGATATTATCCATGTTGCTCCGCGGGTTTGGTTTTAAACTAACAACTACGCTTTTCCATTCAAGCCCCTTAGCTTGGTGTACAGTCATATATTTGCTACCTGCAGAGAAAACTTCTGTAAACAGTTTATAAGATGTTTGCCAATTTAGACTGCTCACGTTATTTTTCAAATCTTCTCGGTCGGCTTCGTCAAATACAGGAATTTTGAAATCAGAACCCAAAATGCTGATAATCTCCGAAAACTGTGGATCTGCAGTTTTAGTGTTGAAATCTCCAATAACATTTACCGTGGTTTTATCAATTGTGAAGTCTGAAAGAGCTTCAAAGATAGAGGAAGAGAGCTTCTTGATTTGAGAAATTAACTTTGGGGTAATCAACTTTGGCTCGATAGGTCTGTAATACGAAATAGCTCGTAATACATCAACAAACGAACCGGTACGAAATCCATTCCATAGACTAAAGATAAATCTGAATGCTCTAACCCAAGTTACATAACCATGTTCTTCGATGTCTCGTCGAATATCAATCGGTGAAGTATAATAACTATTGTAAATTTCGCGAAGGCTTTGAACTTGAGGTTGTGTCACCTCATTGATATATTCGAATGCCGCTGCCCATGTTCTTGTCAATACTACACCACCATCAGCAACAATTCGTGCGATATGACGCATCTCTGCATCACCACTTCCAATAATGAAGTGAATTTTTTTAGATTCCGTTTGTTGTCTTACGGTGTCATCGGCATATGTCTTTATGCTTATTTGCGATACATTTGCGTCAGATTGCCGAAGATAATTACAAAAGTTAACAATGTTAACAGTAGACCGTCTATTTCCATTGACAACATATTCAATTAGTTCTCTATCGCTCTCTAGTGCAAATCCTGCAAATTGCGACGGTTTAGCTCCTTGAAAGCTATAGATAGATTGTGCTAAATCACCTATGATGCCAAGCACGGTAGATTTATGACCGATCATTTTAATCAGTTTTGTCTGCAGAGGGTTCGTATCCTGAAATTCATCAACAAAAATAAAAGGAAACCTGACTCTTGTTGCATAGAGTGCAGTATGATTCTTTTCGAGGATCCGATACCCAAAATATAGTATCTCGTTATGTGTCAATTTTCTAACGATTGACCAGACATACTCTTTTATCGGCAATATATGTTCTTCAGCTATTCGGGACGATGCATGAAATTTTTTATTCATATTTTTTGAGGCAAATCCATCGGGATCGCTGTTGTAAGTACCAATATCGATACAGACATCCCCCATAATTTTTTTGCTGTACTCTGGTTTGTTTGTTTCATCAGTGATATCAAGAATATATTGGAATATTTCATCTTTATCGACGCCATGCAATATTCCCAAACCTTCTACTTGTGAAGTAATTTGACCCTTTTCGCTTACGATTATTCCAAAATCGTCTTGCATTATTTGCCTTAAATCCTGTTGAAATGGATTGATGATATGTTCAATAATAAAACCATGAATCGTATACACTTCCACAGAATCGGCATATCTATCTAAGCGACGCTTTATTTCATCAACCGCAGCATTAGTATAAGTTACACATAGTACCTTTCGTTGATGGCTCTGTGCCACTAGTGGGTAAGTTGTTACAATATGTTTTACATTTTCAACCAAGAAATGTGTTTTACCTGCACCTGGGCCAGCATAAATCTTGGCGTGTTTATTGAGTTGCTCATTAGCAAAAATATCGCCGGAAGTTATTTCAACAGCCATATTAGTCCATCCTTAATATATTTCGGCACAATAAGATTGTTAGAGATTGCAGTATCAGTCAGAATATTCAGTGCAGTATCACCTTTTTTGGCTTCGGCATAATAGAGAAATAGTTCAGCGAAAAATAAACGCTTATAAAAATCCTCTTTAGAATTATCAGAAGTAATTACAGTGTTAAATTCATCTAACAGTTTCGTAATCAAAGGTCGAGAACGTCCGTCTATCTCTTTGTGTTTTTCGATATTATTCCACACAGCATAATCAAAACCGTATGTATCAGCAAAACTCGAAACACTTGGACTCGCCACGAGTTTGAACAATGCCTTCCCAACAGCAGTATTATCTAAGTTTGTGAAAAAAAGCTCATCTTCAAACGTTCGTCCTCCGAGATTTTGGGTATATATTTGAAAGTTATTGATCGGAAAGCCTTCTTTTAAGTCCTCAATGTGCGAAGTTGTGCCATTTTCATACTCTGAATAACATTGTATAGCACCGTCATCTCGCCATCGGAAATCTCTATCAGTGATGCAAAGCACTTTTTTGCTTACTGCGTTGCCGTTAAAAAGCTCGACAAAGTGACCAAAATGCTTGCCTCCAATCTCAACGACTGAAATATGTTCATCTTCATACGGACAACCGCATTTTTCCATAAATAACGGCAGCAGTAGTTTTTCGGCTATGCCTTCAACCAATATCACTTTGTCAGCAAAAAGCATGTCAGATCGGGTAACATCGAGAAACTTTGTCAGATGTATTTTTGCATCTGGCTTCGTAGCAAAATGAACCGCCAAGCTCTGCTGTTTACAGTTTGATTGCCCATTCACACGTTCATGTGCTAGCATATACATATTGTCAATACCGGCAACTGCAGAAATATTGCTTGAATGCGTGGTTACAAAAATTTGTTGATTGAGCTTGTCTGTTTCGTCCAGTTTACGCAGATATTTGAAAAGTTTATACTGCATCGCAGGGTGCAGGTGAGCCTCAGGCTCCTCTAGACATAGAATCCGGAAATCTCTTCCTTTGCGTATTTCCATCAATTTTATGAGCATGTATATACTGATTAAGTTGTTATATCCTAATCCATTGTAATCCAATGGAATATTATAATCTGCATGAGTATCTCGCACCTCAGTTACATAAGCGTCTCCAACCGATACGCTTGGGCGCAAATCATGGGATATCGTAACATTTCCGCGAGTAAGACCTATATCGTTATTTTCATTTTCAAAAAGTTGTGAAAGTTTCTCAAGAGCCGGTTGCAAAAGATCTTTCATTTGAATTGATATGTCTGACTTTAACTGTTCTAAAGCTGTAATGTTGTTCTGGTCTTTTGCAAATTTATCTATCTCACGGCGTGTTTCTTTACTAACAGCTTCGCTCGTTCTTTCAGCACCAATAAAGCGAATGTCAAATATTCCCAAAGCGTCTTTTCTGTCTGCAACCGTATCGTTTGTTCCGTTATAATATGACCATGAATAACGAGAGATAAATGATTTTAGCACGGTCACAAATCCGTTAAAATCTGTAATGTCAGAAATCGCACTTTTATAATCGCCAAGAACCTTAACATCAAGCGAACAAACCGCTTTTATTACAGCTGTAACATCATACTGATATACTCCATTCTCTTCAGTTAAAGTCTCGTTCAGATTATCCATCCCCAGGAATGGCAATAGCCGGATAATGCTTTCATCTTCCGTGTCACTCTCCAATATCAAATGGCGAATAGTGTATGTAACCTCTATTTGAGGAGCCTCATTACGGTATTTATTATTAAATTCTAATAGGTCATTTTTATTAAAATCATCCACATATACTGAGGGATCTTTTAGGAGTCTAATTGCGTAGAGTAATCCTGTTTTACCAGAGTTATTTGCACCAATAATAACATTAAGTCCTTTCTGAAATTCCATGGAGAAGTTCTGAAAACACCGATAGTTTTTGATAGTAATTTTTTGAAGATACATACCGTCTTCTCCTGCAGTATTAAATATCAATTATACCTTTTTTATAAGTTATTATCACTTTGAAAACAATATATAATGACCTGCATCAATCTAATATGCTTTTAAAGTGTCTACAAAACGAAAACAAATCCACATTGACACTACTCTTCCTATGCTATAATCTGTGAATATGTTTATAATTGCATTCGTATAAACCAATAATGGCTACGCACTAAAAAGGAGTTCAAATGGAAAAACGAAGCTATTTACTCAGTCAGGCAAAAGAAGTCAACCCTGCATATTCAACAACCCAGTGGGTATTCAATGAGAGTTTGCAGTTTAACACAATAGCAAATGAACACAAAGAAATTACACCTGTTTGTTTAATATCGTCAATCATAACAGGTTCAAAGACAGAAGCATTCCCTGGAGATGATGATCCTGATCCAGATGCTGAATTTTGCTTTTAAAGATGGCATCATGAGCAACAACAAAATAAAGCCGACTTTTCTACTGTCAAAAGCAGTAATAGCTCCAAAAGAACCATGTACAGAATACAAAAATAATATAATTTACACAGAACAAAATTACCTAAATTTAATCAGTTTAGTAACACAATCAAAGACATTCGTTGCTCCATCAGATGATGATCCAGATCCTGAGGCTGAATTTTGCTTTTAATAGTTTCCAATAAAAATGATATTGCAACTGATTATCTAGTATATCGCCTTTATGAAAGAGATATTCCTTTCGTTAGAATAAACACTGAAGAATACCTTTCTAAATGGGAAGTGCATTTCTTTATTAATTCTCAATCAGCGTCCTCTCAAATTACTTTTTCTAATAGGTCACCAATTTCTGTTTCCGAAATCACAGGGGCCTATATCCGACAACCACGTCTTCCACAAGTTGATGTAATGGATAATGAAAAAGAATTTGCAAACAGAGAAGTTGGAGAATCTTTAAAATCATTATGGCGCAATATAAGTGACGATATCTGGCTAAATGCTCCTCACAATATTCTGAGAGCAAGTAACAAGCCTGAACAGTTAAAGCTAGCAGTCGACATTGGTCTAAACATTCCCAGTACATGTATATCTGCTAACCAAGAGATAATACGAAAGTTTTACAAAGAAAATGCCTCGAATATAATAGCTAAGGCTGTTAAAAATGGTTTTTTATTTAATGGTGTCGAAGCAAAAATAGCCGGAACTCAAATGATCGACCAAAAATATATAGATACTATCGAAAACTATGCCTATATTCCTATGATATTTCAGGAAAAAATAGAAAAAGAGTTTGATATAAGAATTACTGTCGTAGGCAATACCGTTTTTTCGACAGCCATTTATTCTCAAGATTATCATGAAACATCTATTGATTGGCGATTGGCAGATCATTTTAATATCGAATTAAGGCAAGAAAAAATCGTTTTACCTCCTGCTATAGAGTCTAAATGCCAAAGACTGACACAACATTTCAAACTCAAATATTCTGCGATTGATATGATTAAGGCAAGAGATGGGCGTTACTATTTTTTAGAGCTCAACCCAAACGGTCAATGGGCTTGGCTTGAGCAGGCTGTGAAGCACCCAATACGTGATGCTTTAATTGACACTCTGTTGTGCTGAAGGGAATTAAGCAATGGAAACAATTGAAAGTTTAAAAAAAAAATTAACATCAGAAAGTCAAGAAGTTCTCACTTTATGCGGTGAATTTCTTGACCAAAGAATTGAAAAAGAAAGACTAAGAGGAGAATCCGCCGAAAATAGAGCTAATATAATTTTAACAGCATCAGGTGCTGCTTCTGCATTTTTAGTCTTCTTTTCTGATAAATTACCAGACGTCACTAGTTCAAATAATGCACTCTTCACACTAATATACGCTGTATCAGCACTTTGGCTTTTGAAATCTGTCTGGTATTCAATAAAAAGCATAAGTTCACAAAGCCGATTACAAATCGTTGCTGATAACGTTTTTGAGTTTCAGAAAGAAGATAGACTAAATGCAATGAAAATGATCATTTCGAGCAAGCTCTGGGAGTTACAAAATTCAATACAACCTAACTCTGAACGTCTATTCTATGTGCAAAGAGCACAACGTGCACTAATTGTATTTATTAGTTTACTTTTACTTGAAGGGCTAGCTCTTTTGACAAAAAATATTGCAATAATAAATCAAAATAAGTGCCTAATTATAATATTTATTTTACTCTCCGTATTTTCCTTTTTCTTTGGAGATAAACTTATAGAAAAGAAAGGAATCTGGAACTACAATTAATCCTATCCTCTCTCTACCTGAAATAAAAGAAGGGTTAGTAAGGAGTATTGAGAACTTTCAGGGTATGGTCAGGAAGTAGCAATGTTTAACAGGAGGTAATTGAAAAGACTTCGAGAGGGAAATGCCGCTTTAAGGCAGCTGATTAAGCAACTTACTGAAGAGTCTGAACTCATAAAAAACACCAGAGACGAACTTATGACCTTGTTTCCGGTTTTTCATGGCGGTTGCTGAATGCGATTGAGCAAGACAACCTAGACTACTTGAAAGACGAGCATCTTCAGGAACAAATTAAACAATTCAAAAAAATATGGGAAGACTATATCGCTGAATTTAAAGAAAAACCGCCAACTAATATAGAAATCGCTCATCTAGAAGTACTTCTCAGTAATGTTCACTTCTTAGATTTACTTCTCAACCACAAATGCTCCGCAGGAAGAGCCATCAGAGCATCTTACGCAAGACCATCATTTTAGCCTTATGAACCCGCAGAGTGTGGAAAATTACTAATCCGTTGCATATTGATGAGTTTAGCTATTGAATTATTACGGTTTTGTGATCTAAAATAATCAAAAAGTAAAATTAACCGTGTAAAGATATTCTGAGGGAATAAGTGCAGACCTAAAAAAGCATAAAGGTCTAGTTATGTTGACCTAGATGGAACTAGTCAACAAAGAAACCTTTGTATGCTATAGTCCAAGGAACTAAATCCACATTAGAATTGGGGAGTAATATCTCATGAATAATCTTACTGATAGAGAAATTAATGAGGCTAAAAAAAGAACAAAATACATTTATCCTGATAATATATCACATGAGCACAATGATTGTATAAAAATTGCCTATGAATGGTTAGATGCGCAAAAGAAAAATAAGAGTCAAACCACTAAACGTTTTATGTTAAAACACTATATACAAGAATGGTCTGGAAAATATATTTCTACTTCAGACGTTGAAGTTGCCGCGACCTTACATCCAGAAATCAATGGTCAATATCCGTTCTATAATATTAGTTCAAGATTGACTGAACCATCGGTGAGCAGACTTGAAAATATAGGAGAACCAGAACATTCTAATACTAATAGGAATAAACACAAATCAGAAATTTATAAATTACACGAATAAGAAATTACTCCCAGTTTTATGGATATTTCGGAGTTGCACAATTTAGAACAAATTTTGTTCTAAATTGATAGGTGAATTCATGAGGACTGAGGAACATATAATAGCCGAATTAAAGGAGCTGTGCATTCAAGATGGTTATCTAAATGCTGTTGCGCATTTTTGTTTAGAAACCGGATATATTTACTATACAGAAAAAATTGGCTCTGATGAAGTCTCTGAACGTTATTCACGTAAGAATCTAATTGACACAGAAATTAAGACCATCTTAGGGTTTGCGATAAAAAAAGGAATCAATACTCAAAAAATTACACCTGCAAGAGTACAATCTTACATTGATAAAACAGAAGAACTTTTAAGAGAATTACATGATTCTATGTGCTTGACTATTCGAGATGAACTATTTGGTAGCTTACCAAGTGAAGGGATCCCTGTAAAAACATCAGATGAATTTCCAAATAGCTTTTTTCGTGAAGTCATATTTTACTGTGGCATGTCAGCACACAATTTCCAATTTCATGAGTTTGCTATTGAGAAATATCAGAATGATAATAATTGGCTTGAGAAAACTTGTGGGCTTTCTATTCAGAATTGTGTGAGTATTTGTAAAGCCATTTCTGATAGAGTTTTAGAAAATATCAATTCCACTCTCTCAGATAAAATTAAATCTTCAAAAGCTTTAATAGATGGGAACTTTCTGATAAACCTTTTTAAATTCAATGTTTCTGACATCGCTAAACAATCTAAGCTTGAGAAAAATACTGTTCAAAGTTTCATGAAACTATTTTCAGTAGATGATACAAAAAGAAATAATTCTTTTAATGAGTTACACGATTTTAATATGATTCAAGCAAAACCTATAATACAAATTAGTTCTGATGAATATCTAAGCTTCGATAGCACATCACTTTATCAGGCTATTTATGAATCACCTTTCTACTGGATGATGAAAGACAAAGGATACAGAGATATTGCTGTTGAAAATAGAGGTCGTTTTACAGAAGAGTTTGTATTTAATAAGCTATCTCAAATATTCGGAAGTAAAAATGTTTACAAAAATATAGATATATATTCTTCTCCAAGCAACAGATTAGGCGAAATAGACATATTAGTTCAATATTCTGACAGAATATTTATTGTACAGACGAAATCAAAGGGCTTAACTTTAGAGGCTCAGAAATGCAATGATAACACTTTACGAACTGATTTTAAAAAAGCTGTTCAAGATGCTTACGATCAAGGGTTGATTTGTGCTAAAGCGCTACTTAGAAAGAGGTGGTCCCCAAAATCTGTACAGTATGCTAAGGTGTAAAAAGCATATTGGAGGACCATGCGATGTCAAAGGCCAAACGTACCCGTTACTCAGCGGAGTTTAAATCGAAAGTAGCTCTTGAAGCTCTTCGAGAAGAGCTGACTTTATCAGAATTATCAGCCAAGTATAATGTTCACCCGAACCAGATTTCCAAGTGGAAGAAAGAAGCCATAGAGGGTATGGCATCAATCTTTGCCAACAAGCCCTGCAAGTCTGAAGAGCGAACAGAGTCTGAGATAAAGGATCTTCACGCAAAAATAGGCCAGCTGACGGTGGAACGTGATTTTTTGCAGCGAGCCTTCGGGAAACGGTAAGCATATCCCGGAGGAAGCTTATGATCGATAACGTAAAAAGCAGCCTGTCCATCAGCAGTCAGTGCGAGCTTTTGGGCATCAGCCGCTCCTGCTATTACTATCAAGAGTCAGGCGAGTCGGCGTTGAATCTTGAACTCATGCGCATAATAGATAAGCAGTTTATGGCGACACCTGACTTTGGTTCCAGACAGATGGCAAAGCTTATCAGAAGGTATGGATACAATGTTAGCCGCAAGCGTGTCAGCAGGCTTATGAAGAAGATGGGCATAGCTGCTGTTTATCAGAAGCCCAAGACCAGTGTTCCACATCCGGAGCATAAGACATATCCGTATCTGCTTAGAGATATTGATATAAACCGCCCTAATCAAGTTTGGTGCTCGGATATTACCTACATACCAATGAGAAGAGGATTCCTCTATCTGGTGGCTATTATGGATTGGTACAGCAGAAAAGTTCTCAGTTGGAGACTTTCAAACAGCCTTGATTCTGATTTCTGCGTGGCTGCGCTTGAGGAAGCCCTTGAAAAGTACGGAACACCTGAAATCTTTAATACTGATCAGGGGAGTCAGTTTACCAGCTATGAATTTACGCAAACCCTTAAAGATGCAGGGATTAAGGTCTCTATGGACGGCAAGGGGCGTTGGATGGATAATGTCATGATTGAGCGTATCTGGCGGACATTGAAATATAGCTTTGTCTATCTCCATGCGTTTGATAACGGACACGAGCTGAAACGAGGACTGGCGGACTGGATAAATTTCTACAATACAGGAAGACCGCATTCTTCTCTGGGCGACAGAACGCCATATGAAGCTTATAACGGATTAGAGATTCAAATCTGGAAAAAAGATGATAAAATGACTGAGAGTTTCCACCTTATTTCAGTCTAAAAACTGTACTAAAGATGGGTACCACCTGTGAAATAGTAATTACATGCTCGACTCTGAAAGAAATAGTATCGAACTAAAGCACAAGATTAATGAGATATTCATTATTTGCTCAACTTCTTCTCACTATCCTGCACTCTCTGTACAAGCAACCCATTTCTTAAAATATGAAACAAGTAGCATTGTCCATCCTCCTTATGTTTTGGATATCTTCTTTTTCGATATATTATGCGAATTTTTGGATAATCCTTTGTATTTTACGGATTTTCTGAAAAAACGTTTAAGTTACATAAAATCCTTAAGAGCAACCCATGAACATGCTATTTTAAGTTACCATTTGCAGTACAATCTTTCTTTTCCAGAAGGACAAGGTCGAATTATATTAGTTGATAGTATTGCACAAGATTTAGATATTGCAATGTTAGCGAGGCGTACAGGTGCGCCTGCAAAAGAGACTCCAGAAGGTATCTTGACAAGACAAAAAGACACGTCTTTTGGTAAACTTATTTCCCAGATTAAGTATAATAGTGACCCAGCAACAATTAAGTTTGGAGAAGCTCTTCTAGATTTAAGTGAAGAATCTGTTTTAGAACTGAGTGGTTATATTGAAAATATGGCTAAAGACACAATGAGAACTGGGCGACAGCATGATTGCACAATCGTCAATGATTCATTTGGCTTAACAATTCACTGTAATAATGGAAGTGCTAAAGAAGCTCTAGAATTCTTAAAAAACCACTGTGAAAAAAGGAAATATAAACAAAAATTGCATGATTATTATGGGGCATGTATTGATGAAAATTTAAATATCAGATTTTGTATTACTTTAGAATATTCATATGTTTATTCGGATTCCATGAACTATAGATCTATGTCTTTATCAAACTTAAATTTAATAAATCCAGACAAGCAAAATACTAAAGGAAAAGAAAAGACTGGTAGAAATAATCCATGTCTCTGTGGTAGTGGTAAAAAATATAAAAAGTGTTGTTTACTTAAATAAGCTTTGAACTAGTATTTGACTTAATGTGTGCTGACCACGACATAATCTGACAGTTACCCTCTTGAGGTTCGGTGTCAGTTAACTGATAAGTGTCAGTTCTTCTCTATTCATACCCAATATTTTTTCCTTTGCCAACGAAAGATTCTCCGTAAATGTTTCCATAGGAGTTCTGCCTTGGCAGCGTTTGCCCTGATGAGTTCTGTCGTAATTGTACTTATGTAGCCATTCATCAAGGTCAATCTGAAGCTCTTCTATGCTGTGATAGATTTTCTTTCTGAAAGCGACTTTGTAAAATTCATCCAGAATCGTTTTGTTGAATCTCTCACAGATGCCATTCGTCTGAGGGCTCTTAGCCTTGGTTTTAGTGTGTTCGATGTCATTTAGGGCTAAGAACAACTGGAAATCGTGAGCATCAGCTTTACCACAGTACTCGGTTCCACGATCAGTCAGAACTCTTAGCAGAGGTACGCCGTAGGACTCAAAAAAAGGTATAACTCTGTCATTGAGCATATCAGCTGAGTTGATCGGCTGCTTGGTGTTATAGAGCTTCGCAAAGCCTACAGCCGAATAGGTATCTATGAAGGTCTGTTGATAAATCCTGCCGACACCTTTCATCGTGCCAACGTAGAAAGTATCCTGAGCTCCAAGGTAACCAACATGCTCAGTCTCAATCTCGCCCCAGGCAATCTTCTCCTCTTTGGCTCTTTCAAGAGTTTCAAGCTGCTTCTCTGTGAGCACAGCACCAGTCTTTGCAACATGTTCTTCTAAAGCATGAAGACGCTTATTAAAGGTCTCCAGACCATGTCTGAGCCAGACACAGCGTATACCGCCAGCAGAGATAAACGTTCCACGCTTCCTAAGCTCGTCACTGGCTCTCTTCTGACCATAAGACGGCTCTTCAAGGGTAAACTCCAATACAGTAGCTTCAACTTCTTCAGGAACTCTGTTCTTGGTGTTAGGTTTCCGGCGGGTTTGTTCAACTAAAGCGTCTACCCCGCCGTTATCATAGGCATTCTTTACACGATAGAATGTGTCTCTGCTGTAGCCCATTACTCTGCAAGCTTCTGATACATTCTTGAGATAGGAACCAAGCTCTAGTAAACCGAGCTTATTTCTGATAAGTTTTTCTTGGTGAGTCATTGTTATTTCCTCCTATGTGTTCTGCCCGAACCCATAGAGGATAACTTATGGCTCACCGCTTGTTAAACCATTATGTGAAAGATTAAGTCGTGACTATTTCACTTAATGTAATTCAGAACGATTTTTGTCCTAAATCATTTTATGTAGTCAACAATTTCTCCTATGAATCGTTTACATAAGAGAGTCCGTCTCCGCTCACCTTCTCACTTATCAATGCTGCAGCACCAATTCCAACCACGCCGGTTATTGCACCAAGTATAAAGTATTTTAATGCACTCATAACTTCCTTCTTTTATTTTAAGCTGAATTTCTCCAAAATGGCTTTCAGCTCATATTCCGATTTACTGTCCAGAACAGCCTCTTCAAGTTTGAACTTTATGTTGTCTTCAAACCTATTGTCGTCGTTATATTTACTTTCAAGAGCCTTGAATATTCTTTCAAAGAGTTCTTCGGTTTTCATTCCTGCCTCCCTGATTTTAGAAACGATAACATGAGAGTTTTCCAGATACGGAAGAGGCGTAGATTTTTTTAAGAAAAATAAATTTAGAAGCTTTCGGAGATATGCTAAGAAATCAAAAGATTATTGGTTTTGCATCAACTATGAAGAACTACTTTCTATATTGGAAACACTTGACTGCTTGACACCGACCAGATCCGCCAATGCCTTTTGCGTAAGCCCTTTTTTTCTCACGAAATGCTTCAACAGGCTGACAAAGACTTCTTGCAGGTGTTATAACCTGATCTTGCATAATTATCATCCTTAGAGGATATACCTTAAATATACCTCAAAAAGGATAATTGCCAAATATCGTCTATAGAGGATAAATATTTTATCTTAATCCAGCCCCCTCTTCATGTATGTTGCCTATTATTTCAGATATATTTAAATTATCAAGATAAAAAGCCTGTCCGTCATATTTTACCTCAAAGATCTCTCCCGACTGATTAAAGCGAACGATGTCACCTTCGTAGATTTCTTTACCGTTTATGTCCTTTAACCCGACAAACAGCTCCTTTATCCAATCGTCATCAAGAAGAACCATCTCAAGCGAATAAGAAATCTCTTCATCATTTTCCATTACAAGCCTTATATCCCCTTCTGTCTTGCACCAGATGAATTTGAGAGTTTTACCCAACTCAATATCACCGGTAAACCATGCCCTGAATTTTATTTTCATGTGCACATTTTCTCCCAACTACACAGGATCCCGCAAACGGTAGCTTGTGCTCCGCCCACCTGCAATGTTTTGGATAAACACACCGTAAGCCTTCAACTCCTGAATGTCTCTCAAAGCCGTATCATTGGAACATTTGGCGAGCTTAGCATATTTTGAGGTGTTCATATATCCTTCAAAGCTGTCGTCAAGCATTAAATTAATTATCATCCGCTGACGCTCATTAACTGAAAACTGCTTGAAATGATTCCACAGTTCTGTTTTGTAAATAATGGACTTCAAATTATCCTCAGCACGCTCCAAGGCACGGCCAAGACAGCCCAGAAACCACTCAAGCCATCCGGTTACATCAGTAGCTCCCTTCTGTTGGCGCTCAAGCTGAAAATAGTAGTCTTTACGCTCTGCCTCAATCTGGCTTGAAAGACTGTAAAAACGCTCAGAAATACCATCTGCACGGGCAAGAAGCATGTCAGTAATAGCACGGGCTATGCGGCCGTTGCCGTCTTCAAAAGGATGAATGGTAACAAACCAAAGATGGGCAACTCCTGCTTTTATGATGGGATCAAGAGTGGTATCAGAATTGAACCAATTTAAGAAAGCAACCATTTCGTCAGAAATTTTATCTGCATGTGGGGCTTCGAAATGTATCTTTTCACGTCCTACTGCACCGGAAACAACCTGCATTGCACCAGACTCTGGTGTTCGCCACTGTCCGACAGCAATTTTGTACATTCCGCTTCGACCGGTAGGAAACAATGCAGAATGCCATGCAAAAAGTCTTTCTTCAGTTAAATCTCGAGAAAAATTATGGGTAGCATCAATCATCATTTCCACAAAACCATCGATATTCCTGCTGGCAGGAACAAGCCCTGCAATATCGATTCCAAGCCTGCGTGCAATAGATGAACGTACTTCTTCCCGGTTGAGGAGTTCACCTTCAATTGCCGAAGAAGTTACAATATCACTGGTCAAAGTTTTTAAGCTTGCCTCCTGCTTTAAATCAAACCCGATCCCAGCCATCTTTCCAAGAAGAAGTCCTTGTCTGTAACGAATATCAGCAAGCTTGTATGCTAAAGCTTCTGCATTCCATTTGAAGTGAGGCCAATCGCTCTGCTCATATATCCACATAATATTCACCGCAAATTTTAATGTAAATATAACTATTATTCACCGCAAAAGCAACAGTTATTCACCGTACACTATGCGGTATTTAATATCTGTTTTCACCGCATATCAGAATCATATCTCAGAATTTGATTTCGCATCTAGAAATCGAACCGCAATCCGGATATGGACTTTAAGGAATGAAAATGATATATAAAACTGTGTCCAGACATGGATTCCAAGTCCGAAAACGGACATATCGTTTTTGCAGTTTTGATTTTCAGGGGCAAAATTTAGTGCCCAAAACGGTGCCTAAAATATGGGAAAATCTGTCCGGATATGGATAATCAGAAAACCGGAGTAAAAATCATCAATTAATATTCAACAATAACTTACACTAATTTAAAATCCATTTTCGGACAGCAAAATCCAATATAATGGAACCGCCGCCTCCATTACTCTGTTTTCTCTCGTTTGACGACCAGATGAAATACCCAACAACTTATGCCACAATGCAATAAAATCACTTAACAGTGCAATTCGTAAGGTTACAAAAATAAGAAATCGGTCATGAACCGCTCCATCATGGAGTATGGCAAAAAATTAATCTATACAAAGGCATAGCTCAAGAAATTTGAAAACTGCGCAGAAGATGGTGATTGGTTTCTGCTGGGATATCCATCCTTCTCCCATCTTTTTATACATTGCAGTAAATCGTATAGACATGCACATCTGTTTTAAAAATTCGCTCTATTGATAAGCTGCTCAAGTATAGTGTCGATTGCCTCATACGCCTCATTATGCTTGGGCAAACCTGTCAAAGCAATGCTGCGCATATCAAAATCAGCCAGTTGTTCGCTGTTTGGAATTACTCCAAGAATATTTATACCAATTTCATTTGCGGTACGGCGGAGCATTTCGTTAATACTATTCACTCTGTTGAAAACCAGCCCGATGCTTTTGCATGAAATCACTTTATCTTCTTCTGTCATTTTTTTTATAAGACCGACTGTCTGTAGCCCCCTAGCCGATGAATCTGAAAGAATAATGAGATAATCAAGCGTTTCAACAACCTGCCTGTTTATCTGTTCCAGACCTGCCTCCCCATCTATCAAGATTGTGTCAAACTTATCAGATAGTTCGTTTATCGCATCTCGTAAAAGATTATTCACTGAGCAATAGCAGCCCATTGACTCAGAGCGCCCCATAGCCAAAAGAGCAAAACCGTTTCCTTCAACAAGTGTTTCAAGCAGCAAATAGTCCAACATACCGGCCATTTCCTGAATTTCCGTTTCAATGCCGTCCTTTGCTGTTTGAATAACAGCTTCTCTCACCTGTCCGATTGTTTTTGAGATTTTAATGCCCAAAGCATTGGCAAGTCCTAATGCAGGATCAGCGTCTATCACTAAAAGTCTTCCCGTAGATTTTCTTTCAGCCAATGCTCTTGTAAGTAAGGCGGTAAAAGCGGTTTTCCCCACACCGCCTTTACCGCAGACGGCATAGATTCTTGTATTCCTGCAAAGTAATTCTTTATCAGATTTCATTATTTACTCCTAATATTCCCGCACACAATTTACACAACTTTTTTTCTTGCGCTGGAAATTCTGTTAACTTCATCGCAAATCGGTTTATCCTTACAGGAGCTGCAGTTTCCATGAAAAGCACACTGATAAATATCAACCCCCCTCTGCTTCCATTTTTTCTCTTTGATTTGCTGATAAATTTCAGAAACTTTCATCTTTATCTGATTAAGTTTCTCAATATCTTTTTTTGAAGAAGTGACAAAGACTATCTCAGCAGAAGCAACAGATGGCATTTTTAATTTTATGATATTGACCAGTGCGGTTCCGAGAAACTTAAAATCAAAACCTTTTGCAGCGGCATCCCTGCTTATTCTTGACCAAATATGTCCAGTTGTACTTTTCATCATATAACCTTCTATTTGTTCTCCTGTGTATACAGATCTCTGCAAATCAAGATAATCCTCATCCGTCAATTTTTTCCCTGCGACAATAACAATCTGTCCGAAAGAACTCTCTCCGCTGCATTCATGAACATCCGGTCCGATAAGACGGATTCTGCCGTCCTTGACCAACTGTTCATTTATGGAATAAAGAGACAGATTGCACGAGCCTGAAACAGGTCCGCCCAGCTCAAGAAATGTTTCAGACTTCATTACAAGACCCGAGCCCGCCCTTTTTTCTGATTTGATCTGCAAAAGCGCATGGCTGTTTTCAGCATCGCAGGAGAGAATCTTGCAGTTTTTCCCTTCTGACACAAACTCACTGATTAAAGATGAAACACAGTTTATATAATGGTCGAAATCTGACACAATCCACCGCACATTTTATTTATTTTGTATCAAAGCCTTTGCCTGAGCAAATAAAGCCGCGCCTAAAGCGCCGGTAATCTGCGGATCCTCTTTTGTTCTTATAACGGGAATACCCAGACTGACTTCCAGACTTTTCACGAGTGCCATGTTTCTTGCGCATCCGCCCGTAAGAACGACTTGAGGAACAGCTCCGACACGGTAAATCATTGAAAGCAGCCTGCGGACAATTGAATCAATAAGCCCGCCGGCTATGTCTTCCTGCCTTTCTCCGTTATTTATGAGGGTAATAACTTCTGATTCCGCAAATACACTGCACTGTTTTGTGATTGAGCATGGATTTCCTGATCTCAATGCCAGTGCAGCAAATTCATCCAAAGAACAGTCAAGTGTTCTCGCCATTGCTTCAAAAAACTTGCCTGTTCCCGCTGCGCACTTATCATTCATAGCAAACTCAATAACCTTACCGTCAGCGTTCACAGAAATAACTTTACAATCCTGACCACCGACATCTATTACGGTTCTGATGCCCGGGTTCAGCCAGTGCGCACCTTTTGCATGGCAGGTTATCTCAGAGATATTTTCAGTTATAAACGAAACACCGCTTCTGCCGTAGCCTGTTCCGACTATGTATTCGAGATCAGAAACAGCTTTCAGCCCTATTTTGGATGCAGCTTCCTCAATGGCTAATGCGGCAGTTTTTTCAGGGCTTGCGGTTGAACGTATCACCACGGTTGAAGCTACCCTGTCGTTCTCCATTATGACAACTTTTCCGGTGGCTGAACCTAAATCTATGCCCGCAACAAACATTCGTCCTCTCCAAATTTTTTATGCTGATCAGCAATCTCTGCTGATCAGCGGTATCCTTGAATTTTCAGATAAGTTTATTTAAATTTGCCCAGTTTATGAGTCTCAAAAAACTCATTGACAATATGTGTGAATTTATCCATAGGCAAATAGCGCGGATCAAAAATATCCATGGTCAAAACCAGAAGAGGAACTCCGAGTTCCCTGCATGCTTCTCTCAAAAAGCCTACAGACGCAGACTGATCCTTATGTCCCACATGACCGGGGAAAAATACACAATCAATCTTGTAATCTTCAACTATCCTGATCACATCCTCAATGAATACATCCACATTCCCCCGCGCCTGCCTGATCATAGGCACTTCCGCAAGGTTACGCTTAGCCAATCCCAGCAGCATGCTTTCTTCTGTCGAGGTGTCTATATGGGAATATGGAGTATAGCCCTGAAAATCCTGAACAACGACCGTTCCGTGTTCTTTTTCAAGCCATTCTCCAATCGGAGCGTTAACTGTTCCGATCAGATCCGCCCACAGCACTCTGCTGTTTTCCTTCTCAAGCCAGCCTTTATTAGCTTTATATCTGGATTCCTCGTCAGCAAGAAGCATTCTGAACAGATCAGTAGCCCCGGGGTGGCCTGCCATAATATGCTGAGAAATTGCCCAGCCTATACCTGAACCCTGAAAAGAACCGCCGGGACATGGAACGGCTCTCCTGAGCTGGTTATATTCATCCCATATTTCATATTGCTTGTTGGTTTCTTCGATCACTTCACGAAGCCTGTTCCAGTCAAGCTTGATTCCGGTAAGGTTTTCCAGAAACGCAATCATTCTCCTCAGTTCACCGACAAAGTACTCAAAATCCTCTTTTCCGCTTCTGTATGCGGGATCAAGCGCGAAATACGGCACATCTTTCCATGCGTCGTTGTTAATCCACGACTCATGGAGAACAGACTGGGCATCACACGGTTCAAGCATAGCAATCATTCCTGTGGGAGTGGGAACCAGCCCTTTTTCAACTGCGTAGGCTCCGAGTTTAATCAGTCCGCACATATCATCCGGTACAATATTTGCGTCGATTCCGGCTAGGTCATCTGTAAAAGATTGATGTGCAAGCAGGTTATCCACAACACAGATATAATGTATTCCCATGGCAGCATAAATCTCCGGCGCATTGCCGTACCAGCTTGAGAGAAAAGGCTTGTTATTTTCAGCGCAATCAATCGTTTTCTCATCATTTTCCAGAAAGAGCCTGAAAAGAGCAAGAAGAGCAGGATTAGGAACTGGAGACTTTTCCATATCAGATATTATCGCTTTCCAGCGCTCTCTGTATTCATAATAACGTTCAAGCCCTCTTATAGGTTTTGTTGTCATTTTTTGCCTCCGAAATGGATTAATAAAATCTGTTACTATCCTTCTAACGCCCATGCTTTGTTCCTGAGATTGTTTCAAGAAACGCCTGACTCCTTGTTTTTATCTGTCCCGTGCTGCTCAGAATGTAATCAATGTCAAGAGTAAGGTGGGGTATGCCATGTTTTTTCAAGTATCCTATGAGGTTAACTTGCTCGAATGACCACTCGTCGCAAAGAGGCAGACGTACCGAAATAACGCCGTCAACCTTAAACTCTTCAGCGATGTGCCTTACAAAATCGTTTCTGTTGAATGTAGTTCCGAATATTCTGGGGCATGCAGGACGTTTAAGCACATGATATTCCGCGAGAGCAGTAAGAGGTTCAATGTCAGTATCCACATCTTCCGCTATGGCTCTGTAACCGTATCCGAGGGAATCTGCAACAACGAGACATCCTTGGCTTTCAATCACCTCTATAAACTTCGGGTCATCCAGTTCGCCGCCGACAACCATAATACGTTCAGAGTAGTCAGATATACCTTCACCCGTATAGAGTTCCTCCAAAAGACCTGTGAGCATTGTATTATATTTTTCTTTAGGCATTGAGGAAGATGCAACCATAACCGCATGTACATCCGCACCGGTGATCGGGGGGTTTTTCTTTTTTCTGAGTTCATACAGCTCTCTTTGAAGACGGCGGGTTTCATTATGAAGCTCTATAGCTTTTTTAAGCTTAGTATCAGTAATTTGAACATTAAAATGTTTTTCAAGGCTGTTCTTGAAGTCTGCAAGCTCCTTGCGGTACACCTCTGCCTGCTCCCTGCCGCTTTTCTTAGGAAACGGCATAAAGTGCATATAAGGAGTTTTAATTTTTTTCTGCCAGTTTTCATAAAACCGTCTTATATGATCACAGTTATTGACAGATACCAGTCCGTCAATGAAACCGAGTTCTCCTCTTACTCCGGAATCAAAAAGATGCCGGACAAAGCCGCAGTTTATCTGTGTGAAACATGACTCGGACAATTCCGTTCCTTTGCTTCCTACAGCCTTCATGCGGTAAGGAAGCATGCCGGCGGCAGTAATAATTTCCTCGGGTATGTAATGATACATACACCCGATTATCTTCCTGCCGCTTTTTTTCCACTCCTGCAATGAAACATTAACAGGATTAGCCGCAGTTTTTCTGAAATCCTGTAAAATTGTTGATTTGAATTGTGCATTCACGGCGTCTCCACTCCTTTTGCGTATTTTGGGAAAACCACTGTTTAAATTTTAGTGTTTTCTGTCATTAAGGAAATAGGTTGGATAACTGTTTTTTCACGGATTATTCATCCAGTTGTATTTAGGCAAAACTCTTACGGTTGAATAGGGATTCTTCTTTAACCGATAACTTTTTCTGTTTAGATAGTTTGTCAAAAGAGCGTCACCCCGCGGTGAACCGCGGGATGACACTGCCCATGACTTATGCCTTCCTACAGGATGTGTATCAATAAGCTCAATGTGCTAGAAATGCACAAAGTATTTTAACCAAACTTTTTCTCCTTCAGATTTGTTTTCAGCTTCAAACTCTTTCTGATATTTCAGAACAATGCTCTGCCCTTTGAAAAAGTATGAAACCATAGGTCCTGCCGCCATAATCTGACCGCGGTTATCCTTAACCTCGTTTCCGTTCAGTTCATCATCAGTAACTTGCTTATAAAGATAACCATTCAGACCGAATGTCCACGGACCCGCATGATAACCGGCAAAATAATCGGCGTGGAGTTCCTGACCGGATTTGTAATCAGTATCATTGTTTTCAGTATTGATGTCGTACATGAGCTTGCCGGTAAACTCAAAGCCGTTGTCGGCAAGGTAAGTAAATGCCACAAGGGGTTCAAAGGTAAAATAATTGCGCCCAATGTTGGCGACTTCATCTTTATCATAATCACCGGTGGGTGTTGTCACGTCAAAAGCAACAGCCCAATGAAAGTTTTTTGTGTGCCATGAAATGAACGGGGAAATTGTCATATCGCCCAGACCCTCATTTGTGTCTGAGCCGACCGGAGTTTTAACATCGGCATAAACCAGAGGAACAAGCAGGTAACCGCCTAAATTACCCCCGAGAATTTGAACATTTGAAGTGTAGGCGAATCGGAAAATGTTCGCCAAAGTTGTCACTTCAAACTGATCTTTTCCTAAAAGAGTATCACCGTTGTTATCCTTAAACTCATCCGAATGATAATAGTTCATGTAGTTGACAAACCAGAATCCGGGACCCGGGACATTCCCAGACATGGAATCTTCGGCACCGTTTCCGTATGCGCCGCCGCCTCCCTCTGTTGCAAAAGCGGTGAACGGTGCGATGCTCATAAATACTGCTGTCAGAAATGCTGCAAAGACTATTTTGGCAGAATTAAACATTACAATACCTCCTTACTAATGTATCCGTATTCAGAGTATTAAAGAAAAGGAAGATCGTAAATCAGAGCAATTACTATATTTAACCAAGAATTGTCCTCTGCCGGCAGGGTGATTTATCTTTTTTGAATGTAGTCCGTTCTCTTAACGCCGATGAGTATTTTTCCTATGAAGCAATATACCCGAATAAAGTATCCCTAAACTCTGTCAATAAATAATCAAAGGGCAGACCGCTGCGGACGATCTGCCCTTAATCAATAAAGGTTTAGGAGGAAGTTATTTTTTTATCTTCTGCTGCCATGTAAAATTCCACTGATGGCATTTTAAACAGTAGTCAGTAAAATCATCATGGACTATGTGACATTTAGTACAATCAAGACTCTGATAATGGTGCTTGTGCGGGTTACGGATAAATGCTGATGATTCAGTTTTTTTTGCCATTACCTCGTAATCGCCATGGCAGGCAATACACTTTGAAGACATATTTTCCGATTCATCTATATCAAATGTTTTATGGCAGGAAAGACAATACTCTCCGGCATTTTTATGTGAGTTTGCCAATTTTCCCGGCTCATAAAAAGTAACAAATTTTTCTGCGGCATCTGCTATGTCGGATTTATCAACAGTTATATTCTCGGTGTTATTAACGGTTATTGTATTGTCTGCTGAAAGCTTATGGCATGCTAAACATGTTTCCTCGGATATTCCCATATCGGCTATATGTTTTTCGTGTATTATTTTACCTAATCGGACAGTGTTTTCCCCTTCCGTATGGCAGAGAAAGCATTCCCCCTGTCCGACCTCAGGGTGTTTTTCAGTTAAAACGCTCTTAATATTCTCATGGCAGTCAGAACAGGCATAATTAAAATCCGCGGCAGCAGCGGAAATAAAAACAGCTCCGTATAGATTTAAGACGGTGCCCAGCAAAACCAGAGGCATCTTTCTTAATATTTCAGACATTGCAAACTCCTTGTGCTCTGAAAAGCATTGTTAAACCGGTGATATAATAACCATAAGCGGAGGCTGCATCTCTCTGAACCCGCACAAATCAGTTGCTATGATCTGAACGATGAGAGATACCGCCTGTGCACAAAAATGAAACGCAAAGAATGTTGGAATATTTCAGCGAGGGCATACCGGAACCTGCTCCCGGTATGCCGGAACATTAAATATTATTTGACAGATTTTATATATTCGGCAGCTTTGACACCGGATATTCTTCCTGAAGTCGCAGCGAAAGAATATGCGGAACCCGAAGCCCAAAGAGTATATGTTCTGCCGTACTGACCGCCTGCGTCGCATCCAGCCGCATACAGACCCTTAATAACTTTATCCTGAGCATCAGTAACTTCCAATGCAGGAGTTACACGGGCACCGCCGAGAGTTACAAAGAAATACGGCTGAACCTTAATTGCATAATAATCAGAGGAACTGACAGGGATTACAGTTGCGGGGTTTCTCGTAAAATCAGGATCAAGATTTTTCTCTTTGATCATGTTGAACTTTGCAACAGACGCTTTAAATCTCGCGGGGTCAACCTTCATTTTTGCAGCAAGTTCATCAAGTGTTTTAGCAGTTACAACTTTTTCACTGCCTGCATCAACTGCGGCTTTAATTTCTTTTCTCAGATTGAGCATTTTGGTCATAACAGGTACAAGAACGCCGACACCTGTACGTGAACCTTCCTGCTCGACATACTTAATTGTATTTTCATCAAAGACTGACCAGACAAAGCTGTCTCTCTGTGCCTCGATTGCATTTCCTGCAAGAGCGAAATTATGTACTATGGTTTCATCAATAAACCTGTCGCCGTACTTATTTACCCATAGGTTAGGCTCCCAGCTCATTCCCACGAGATTTCCGATAAGGGGGATGCCTTTATCTTTGATCGCAGGGTGCAGCATCAGTCCGAAGCCGACAGTATCCGCACCGGCTTGAGTTGCCATGTCTATGCCGTCTCCGGTTTTATTCAAATTTACAAAAGCCTCAACTTTAGAAGGGTCGAAGGGAGTCCATGCCGCGATCTTCTCTTTGCTGTCAGGGAAACCTCCAGTGGCGAGAATAACAGCCTTTGCATTGATAATAACTCTGTTGCCTCTGGAGTCTTCCGCTTCAACCCCTTTAACAACGCCGTCTTTGTATATAAGTTTTTTCCCCGGAGTGCTGTACATTATTTTTACTCCGAGTTCATTAGCCCTCTCAACCATTCTGGCGATCAGCGCCGCTCCGTGGTGGGCATTACCGTAGTCTTCAACCAGATGCCATACTTTTGGCTCCTCAGCAGACATTCTGAAAACTTTAAATTTGACACCTTGTTTTTCAAGCCATTTGATCGTCCGTGTGGATTCCTTGAGATACATTCTCACAAGAGCGGGATTCACCCTGTAGGACTGATTAAACTCCATGGAAACCCTGTAAGCTTCCTCAGCGGTAAGATCAATAAACTCCTGCCGCTGCTGATCTGTATCCACTGCGAACAGCCCTTCCGCAAAATTTGAACTCCCGCCGGGGATTTCCTGCTTCTCAATGGCTATGACTCTTGCTCCTGATTCGGCTGCGGAAACAGCAGCGGAAACACCGGCACCTCCGACACCGACTACCACAACATCTGTTTCATATACTCTGTCTTTAGCATATGACGGCAAGGTAAAAAGAACTGCCGCAAAACATAAAATTAAGAAATAAATCTTCTGAAACCGACTGAACATCTGGTCCTCCTTATAATTTGCTTTCGGAGCAATCAAAAACTCCTAAGCTAAATTAAAGTTGAAGCAAATATATAACAATCGGGAGCACTACCGTAATTAGAGTCAAATTTCCCGTACCGCAGATACGGTTCTGTCCTTATCCCTCAAGAAAGTTCTTATGAGGGATAAGGCAATTATCCTATATAGGAATCAGGAGATATTATTAAGATTTACCCATTTGATTGCGAATTGAACCAATTCGGATGAATTACTGAAGTTCATTTTGTGTTTAATCTTTTCTCTGAACGAGTCAATTGTTTTGGAACTGAGATTGAGCATTTCTGCTATTTCTTTTGTGCATACTCCTTTTCCGATAAGCTGAAAAACCTGAAACTCTCTGTCTGACAGAGTTTCTATCAGATCCCTGTTGTCATTTTCCTTGAGGTTTATTGCTTTATGGAGAAGAAGTGTTGTCATTTTATCGCTGATATACAGCTTGCCTTTAGCAACCTTTCTTATCGCATTTATCAGTTCCTTCGGCTTTTCACATTTCATAATATAGCCTGACGCACCTGCCCTCATTGATCTTTCTGCAAAAATCTGCTCATCGTGCATGGAAAGAACAATTATATTAGTATCAGGATAAAAACTTTTAACGTTTTTAACCACATCAAGTCCGCTTGATTTTTCGAGGGAAAGATCAACCACAATCACATCAGGTCTGCATGTTTCCATAGCTTTCATTAAGCCGTAGCCATCCTCGGAATTGCCGCAGACAGTGAGGTCATTCTCCTGCTCAATGAGCCTGCTGAGCCCCTCTCTTACCACTGCGTGGTCATCGACTATAAATACTTTGTAGCTATCCTTCATTATTTCTCTCCGCAGTATTATTCAGATTATTCTCCGGTAAAACTACCGATACCTTTGTCCCAAACGCAGGGCTGGTTTTCAGAGAAAACAAACCCTTTATTGCCATAGCTCTGTTCTTGATTATTCTGATTCCCATGCCCTTACACTTGCGGAGATCACCCTCTATACCGATTCCGTTATCTTCTATGGAAAGTTTTATATTTGTTCTGATTCTTTTAAAAGTAATTGTCAGCTTGGAACATTGACTGTGCTTGGCAGCGTTGCATGCTGATTCCTGAGCAATAAGATATATATGATTAGCCACGTCATAATTAGATACAATGATTGAATCATCACAGATAAACCTGCATTTAATCCTGTATACTGATTCGATATTTTCAGTGAGATTGCGCAAAGCGCTGATAAGCCCTTGCGGATCTATGCCGACCGGACAGAGACCCTGTATAAGACCTCTCAAAGTGCTGAGTGCGTTTTTTGTATAGAATACAATGTCTTCGGCATCTTTTGCCAAAGTGCTTTTTCTTGACTCAAGTTCAGCCTGAAGTGCGGAAGCCATAAAGACGATACCGGTCATAGTCTGGCTGAGCCCGTCATGTATATCCTGTCCTACTTTCCTGCGTTCAAAGTTTGATGCGTCTGAAAGCCGCTTTTCCAACATCTTCCTTTCAGTTATGTCCGTTACCATCTGCACCATGCCGTCAAATTCCCCTTTGTCATTGATCACAGGGTGGACTGCCATAGTTATCTGGGCGTTTTCATCTATATTGATTTCATCACTCTGCGGAGTAAGATTTGTGAGGGAAAGCGTCACAGGGCAAAAGCGGCAGTAATCTCTATCTTTATTGCAGAAGTCCTTACATGTTTTACCGAGTATATCGGGAATGGTTCTCTGAAGAATAGACGCAGCATTGTTGTTTGCCCATATAACCCGCATGTCTTTTCCATAGTAGGCAACACATTCGGACATGGATTCAAGTATCAGCGTTTTTTCTCTTTCCGATTTCCGGAGAGCTTCAATAAGCGCAACTTTATCTGAAATATCTACAATGTAGCCTCTGCCATAAACAAAATTACCGCTCTTAGCAAACTTCGCCTTGGCGTAGAGAACAGTCGTAACCACATCACCGTCTTTTTTTCTCATTTTCCACGTAAGATTTATATCCACACCGACATTTCTAAACACAGGAAAAGTTTTTGCATGCTGCTCCAGTCCTTCCGCAAGGACAACACTGAAATCTTTACCTATCAATTCTTCTTTAGAATACCCCAGAAGATTTGCAAATTTTGTATTATAGGCAATGAACTTTGCGTCTTTATCCAGAACTATCTCGCCCAAAGGCAATTCTTCCAGCAAGAGAGACGTTTCAAGCTCCCTGTTTTCCAAATCCTCGTATCTCCTTTTCAATACCGCAAGTTCTCTGCGCAAAGATTCATTCTCTGTCTTTAAATTTGAAATATTGTTCACAGTTTCAGTATTCATACTGCCTCTTAAATAAAAAAAAAGTTTGAGTCTTACTGAATATAATAGTCTTAAAAAAATATGAAATCAGGAAAAACAGAAATCGGGCTCAGGAAAATCCCTATGCTTGAATAGGACTAATTCCTTTATCATTGAAACTGCTGCTTAATTCAAAACTTTTTCAGACAGCTCAGGGTTTTCGGAGAAGTTTTAAAAAAAATCACTTCATATTAATCCGTTATTCAAAGCTCAATACTTTTTTTTCGGTTTTGATGGGGTATAAGAGAACGAACAGAGCGGAAAGCACGCCGAGTGCCGCTGACATCATCAGTGCAGCAGCCGGATCCCCCGACGGACTGACCATCTGCCCGAATAAGGGAGCACAGCTGAAGCCCATTGCCAGAGAGACATTGAACTTTCCCATAGCATATCCTAATTGACTCTTCGGAACCTGTTCTATTACCAGAGCTGATGATGCCGGCTGAGAAATTGCGCTGAATATTCCGCTGAAAACCGCAAGCAAAAGAAAATGGGAGTAGTCGGAAACAGCATTGAAGGCAGGAATCAAGAGAGATACTGCGGCACCGCCTACCACTATGAGACTTCTCTTATGGAACAAATCCGCAAGTCTGCCTGTAAAGGGAAGCAGCAATGCGGTCGAAGCCGTTGCCGCACTCAGAACTATCCCTGTTTTTGCGGGGCTTATGTCTGCTCTGTTAAGAATCAGCGGAAGGAAAACAGCTACTGTTGATATACCCCATCCTCTGCAAAAAATATAAAACATTACTAAATAAACAGATAGTCCCATGGATAGATTCGGATCCGTACACCCGCCATTTTTACCGGATACCAGACTGGCAATATTGAAGAAACACACGAATAATATGACGGAGGCAGAGCAGCAGAAAATCATAAGCAGAAAAATACTCACAAAATCAAAGCTGCTGAGCAGAAAGCCTCCGGTAATGGGGGCTATTGCCAGTGCTGAATAAAAGGACAGGTCAAACATTCCCATAACCCTGCCTCTTTTGCCGTCAAGACCTATATTGAGAAGATAATAAATAACAGGACGGAACATAGCGCAGGCTGTTCCCTGCATTATCCTTATTACAAGTATTGCCGCCGGATTGTGTACGAAGCATAGGAGACAGGATACCGCCGTGTAAATGAACAGGGAGAGCAGCAGCACATAATCCGCCCTGTATTTGTCGAGCAGCTTCCCGACTGCGGGGCTGAGAAGAATTTTAGAGACGGAATAAAGCGTGAATGCCAGCCCGAATATTAAAGCGTTAGAACTGAGCGGCTTATAAAAAATCGGAAAAAAGGAGTCGTTCACCGCAAAGCAGAACGTTATCAGGAAATTTATCGTAAAAAGAAGAATAAAATTGTTTCTCTGAATTTTTTTCTGCATCGTTTACACCGGCTATAAATAAATTAGATTTTATACTACAGTCGGCGGGTTGCGGTTTCAATCGGCAGGATTCCCGTGATGTTATAGGCTTTTTCACCTAATCGAGGTGGATGGATTTACCTAACACCCGCTCTGGGTGCAAACCGTGTCGTGCTCGGCTACGCAAGTCCGTCACATTTCAGGAGAGAATATAGACGGCTCTTCGGCAACCCTCTTTTTCGTGACATAAAGCAAATGAGCGAAGTTTTTTTTGAAAGATAAAAGCATCCGTATATGAACCAGTTATTTGAAAAAAGCTGAGAGAGCGGCGCTCTCTCAGCAATCTTTAACAGCACGCAGGAGGAATCTAGAATGCTTTAATTAGTTTAAGCCAGAAGGCATCACCCTCTTTGGTATCGCGCGCTCCGAATTCTTTATAATACTTCAGCACAACCTGCCCTTTTACCGCAGGAATAGTGTACTGAACTTCAGGTCCCAGCGCAAATACACGGTCTTTCTCTTCTGTCGTTTTGTCATTTCCTTTATCTTCCGTAATCTGCCAGTGCGCATATCCGGAAATGCCTAAATCCCACAGACCGATCTGTCTGCCGAATCCGTAGTCAATGTCAATATCGTCTCCGAAGGTGACATCTGTCGCTCTGTTTTCCAGATGTTTTTCATATCTGGATATAAATCCAAGATGCCAGAGCCTTTCGGAGTCAAGGTAGAGAGTGTAGCCGCCTGAAACCTGAAACGTGTAATGGTCGCTGCCTATGTTCGCTCCTCTTTTTTCATCATAATCACCCGTGGGCAGATAGACAGCCGCCGCCAACAGAGCGTCGTATCTGGGTTTGTGCCATGCAAGCACAAAAGGCTCAATTGTAATGTCACCCACACCTGTCTCAGATTCATCAACACCGAAATCACTTATCTCAACATTGAGATTGACTGTAGGCACGATCAGGTTCATTCCGTAATCTGCGCCTAAAATCTTTTTATTTGTAACAAACACAAAACGATGTGCCATGCCGAATATTCTGGCTTTAAAGCCGTTGTCTATATTGTCTCCGTCGGCATCCTTCAAGTCATCTGCGGTGTAATACTGGTTATACATTACATAGTAAAATCCCGGACCGGGCAGAGTCGCCGCTTTGAGCCCTTCAGAGCCCAAGGGATAATCCTGCGCGACCGCGGCACCGGTCAGGCAGAACATGAACATCATAACAATGACGAACTGACAGACGGACAGACCTTTGAAGTCCAATTGCTTTTTCATAATAAAAACTCCTCTTATTTATTTTGAGGCTCTATGCCTCAAGCTGCTTTCAGCTACTTTTTGACACTTTTTCTCATTGGTCCGGAAATATAAATTCCGGGTACAATCGAATCAGTGGGGCATGCGTCTTTACAAGCCATGCAGTTTGTACAGTGTTCTGTCATCTCTTTTTCATCAGTTAATACTTCCTCCCCTTCGGGGCATACTCCCCTGCATATGCTGCATGGGATTCCTTCCGAGAGCTGACAAGTATCCTGATTAACTTTTGGTCTGAACTTGATACCGGGAATTTTGGAGATAAGCGTAAACATTGCGGAGATAGGGCATATGAAGTAACACCATTTCTTGAGAATGAAAATTTCTGAAAAAATGATCGCCGGAAAGATAATAAGATTCCAGCTCGGTTCCATAACCACAAACAGCCTGAAAAACGCATATACAACTCCGAAAAACAGACCAACCGGACACACGAGGCAGAAAACGGGAAACCCTAATATAAATGAGAAAATAAGCGCCGCAGCCAGAACAAAATACGGCATCAGTCCTTTATATCCGGATTCCGCTGTTCCGCATTTGCGGCATTTGTTTTCTGTACCGGAGACCGTGCGCAACAGCGTTGTAGTACAGAGCCATGAACAGAAGAAACGCCCCAGCAGGTATACAGCAAATACACCGATAAAAACTGCGGGAATCATTTTGACCGGTACCGTTCCGGACGCTGCTGTTATTTGCAGAAAACCCACGGGACACACGGAACAATAGGTTCCTACGCCGTAAGACACTGCGGTTCCGGTCAGTATCAACGCAGTTCCGCCGTACAGAACATATTTTCTTATTTCTGAAAGTCTGATCTTACTCAACAGAGCCTCCTGAAATCTTTTCCTCAGCTCTGTTTCTGACTATTATTCCCTTGCCCCTTATGTGGGAACGTAGGGAGGGAGCCGGACAGGCAACTTCGCATATACCGCATCCGTTGCATTTATCCCCTATCACTACCGGTCTTTTGCTTCCGTCCAGCTCAATTGCCTTGAGGGGGCATTTATCAACACACACAGTGCATCCGGTAAAATCCCACGCCACGCAGTCTTTTTCCACAATGACCGCCAAGCCTATATTAAGCGTTTCCTTCGTGACAGGTCTGAGCGCTCCTGTGGGACATTCTTCGGAACATTTGAGACAGGAGTTGCAGTAGGATCTCTTAAAAGAAACATAAGGAGTGTTCATCTTCACAATCCCGTACTTGATAGACGCCGGCAGAATCACCCTTGTGGGACAAACCTGAACACACTTCTGGCACCTGTTGCACCTTGCGAGAAACTCATCCTCCGCTACGGCGCCGGGAGGTCGGAGAAGAACCCCTCCCGCTTCGCCGGCAAATGTTTTCTTTACGGACATGAGCGCTATAATGAGCAAGCTCACAAAGCCCCTTCTTGAAAATTTCATCAGCAAACCTTTTTCTAATAGAAGAATCTTCCGTCAACGCCTCTGGAAACCACAGGCATCTGGTTGATGAGCATGCTCAGCGCGAAGAGACCCGTTAAGCAGCTTATAATTACAAACCGCTTGTAGTCTGTTCGCAGAAAGCCTGAGAATAAAATAAATCCCGCCGGCACAAAAAATGTTGCTGCTGCCGTGAACCAGAAAAGAAAAGCAAGATCTCCCTGAAAAAGTCTTTGAAGCTGGAGCACCCTGTCAGGCACGGCGAGAAAGCCTATGCGAAACAGGAAAACAGCGGACACGACTCCGTATGCGGATATTGCGGCAAGATATATTGTTCTGAACAGCTTCTCTCTTTTGTACTGTTCCGAAAAAAATAGTGCCGCAAGCAGACACTGGAGAAAAAGCATCGCAAAAACCGTAACACTGTTAAGAGCCGGACGGGTTACAACCATGTAAACCCGGGAAAAACAGTAAATACACACCACAGAAACAGCGGCGATAAGGATTTCCGCCGTTTTTCCTTTTTCTGTTTTCCTCAGAAGTACAAAAGCCGCAGGGATAAGCAGAATATCGGTTATTACCGCGCTGCTGAGTCCGGAAGAGGGATGCCCCAGAATATTCAGCAGCTTCAGCGGGCTGCTTATCGTAAGAGCCAGCACTGTAAGGCAAATGACTGAGGCGACTGCGGCAGCAAAGACAAAGATACGGTTCAGCTTTTCGGACTGTAATGATCTTAAGGCATTTCCCAGCAGCAGCGCCGCGCCGATCAGTCCGAAAAAAAGGAAGAATGTCATATTCCATTTTGTCAGCATGACACTACCTGCCCGCTGTGCAGTCAGATATAAGTTCTTCCGTGACAGCCAGATCCATATGAAGATACGCAGATGTAACTTTTGCAGCTCCTTTGTAAAAACCGGTTGCGGCTATTTTTTCCACGTCTCTGCAAAAAGCCGGAACCCATTTTAACAGATGCTCTGTAATAAATGCTTTCTGAGCCTTAAGCAGTGATAAGGATTCTGCGTGCTCTTTTTTGATCTCGCTTTCGTAAAGCCTTTTGCAAAGCTCACTCATAAACTCAAGTTCAAAGAAAATATGATCCTCCGGTTCGTTATATCTTTCCGACCTGTCCAATCCGAACTTACGGTAAACAGCAAGAACCTTATCTCTGGCATCCTGCATCAGTAATTTTTTCGGACTGGTATAGACCGACTGATAAGGATAGGCACTAAGCTCGGTTTCCGCTTTTCCGGCACCCAGAAAAACGCACGCATAATCCACTGCAAGCTCTGTTACAATGTCAGTGCGGCTTCCTGTCAGGCAGCTTTTCATTGCTTTTATTCCTTCAATAAATTCAGCAGTCCCTTCCTCCATCTCGGGAAGTTCTATTATGCTTTTTATCAGGCTTTCATCAGCTTCAACCTTGTAAAGCCGTGCCAAAAAGCTGAACATATTGCTTCTGTTGATTGAAATATCCGTATATTCTGCTGTGTTGCTCATTTCCGGCTCCGTTGCTCATATAGCGGCGGACAGCCCCTCAGGGCTGTCCTTACAGTTTTTAAATTCAGTCGGCATCAGGGAAAAATTTCCATTCCGGCTTGTTAATCCATTTGGCTGTCTTGTTGTGCAGAATGTATCTCACAGTCGGCGCGTTGCCCGAATCCGGCAGGCTATGAACATTTTCCGGTCCGGCTGCCTTGATTGCTTTTGATACATCACTCTCAGGGTCTTCAATATCTCCGACAAAACGTGCTCTGGCGCAGCACGCTTTCACACAGGCTGGCTTGTCAGGAGCTTTAAGGTGATCGCATAGTGTGCATTTCTCCACGACTCCGGTTGAGATATTAAACGAACGCGCGCCGTACGGGCATGCAGACATGCAGGCGAGACAGCCGATACATTTTGCTTTATCCACAAGGATTACGCCGTCATCATTGATGTGAGATGCTCCCGTAGGGCACACTTCAACACATGGAGCGTTTTTGCACGACTGACAGACTGTCGGCAGATAATACATTTCCAGATCGGGAAACTTGCCGGAGGGTCCCATCGTCTG
Source organism: Geovibrio thiophilus (assembly GCF_004087915.1). Classification (NCBI taxonomy): domain Bacteria; kingdom Pseudomonadati; phylum Deferribacterota; class Deferribacteres; order Deferribacterales; family Geovibrionaceae; genus Geovibrio; species Geovibrio thiophilus. Next base: position 943,182 of record NZ_CP035108.1, on the reverse strand, counting down.
CACTTTGTTGTAGTAAACACCGAGATCAATGAGGTTTTCGTTTTTGCATGAGATCTCACATGAATAGCAGCCCATGCAGCGGTCAAGATCTATTACCAAGGTTTTCTTCTTCATCTTAAAGCTCCACTATCTTTGTAGGTTCAGATGCTTTCGGCATCCAAGGCTCAAACTCTTTAGCTTTTGTCCAAACGCCCTTCGGGGCACCGTCAGCCTTGTAAATTTTTACCTGATAGCCTCTGAGCGTATATGTACCCACAACCTCATTGAAGGGCTCAGTCTCCTTGCTGAGTATGTTTACATTCATCTCTCTGAAACCGTTTGTTTTAGTCCCCAGGGTTTCGGGGTTCCAGAAACGCTCCATGTAGACAACTCCCTTAGGTATGCCTTCTGTCAGGAGAGCTTTTGCGTTGATTTTACCTCTCAGCGATTCCACCCATACCCAGTCCGACTGTTTTACGCCGTATTTAACCGCGTCATCAGGGTTAACCCATATTTCAGCTACAGGCTGGATCTCTCTGAGATACGGAATATTGCGAAGGGTAAGGTGATGCCAGTAGGGGAGCCTTCCGTTTGTCATAACGAGAGGAAAGTCTTTTGCCATTGCGCTTTTCGGATTTTCAGACGGCTCCATATAAAAAGGAAGCGGATCATAGTCATGCGAAGCGGGAGGAAGAGCATAGGGAGAAAAAGGCTGACCGGTTCTGCCAAGCGTTATGAGGCTCTCAAGATACAGCTCTGCTTTTTTGGAAGGCGTGTTAAAGCCCGCAGGCTTTCCTGTGACAGGATCTTTCTGTAAATAAACATAATGTTTCCTCCATTCATTCATGGGGGCAAACTCGAAAGGCACTTTTTGAGTATACTCTTTCCATGTCATGTTGAAACCGGCTTTGCACCAAGCATCAAGCTGTTTTTCCCATGTATCTTGGAAAGGAATTTCAGGAGCGGTTTCTTTGGGATCAAAGGCTCTTTTGCAGTTTTCGTGACCAAGTTCGCCCATTCGTTTGATGAGTCTGGCGTAGTACCACATTTCGTTTGCTGTCTCAAACAGATGCGTAACGGCTCTGCGAGCGTACATCCTGTTGAATGAGTCAACTATGAAGTCGGTTTCCAGCCACTCATTGAGCGGAATAAGGTAGTCAGCATACGCGGAAAATGATGTCGGATACATGTAAGCATGAACAATCATGTCCAGATTATGAAGTGCTTTAACCCATCTTCCCGAGTTTGCCACTGTCCCCAGTTTATTCCCCGAACGCTCAAGCCATGCTTTAAGCTTGTACGGCTTGCCGGTTTCCATGGCGTCCAGAATACTGGTGGGCTTGGCAATCCACCAATGCAGCATGCCTTTGTATTCCATTCCGCCCAGACGCTTCCTGAGCTGTTTTTCCGGCAGAAATCCGACCAACGGAGATGTTTTGACTTTAAAGCCGCCGTCTCCCGCTACTCCTTTATCATCAAACCGCTGAAGACCTGCGCCCGGTTTTTCCACATTACCGAGGAGCATGTTGAGAATAGCCGTTCCGTGCGCAGCCTGAGTTGAGTTGGGGAACTGATCGGTTGCCACACCATGACCCAGAACGCCCGGAGTGTTTTTTGCGTAAATATTGATTGCTTTTTCAATATCCTGCTTTCTCAGCCAACAGGTTTCCGCAGCTTTTTCCAGAGTCCACGGTTCAGCTCTTTCTTTCAATAATTGGAATCCGGTTTTGCATTCCGCATTATTGACTTTGTATGCTCCCTCAAGAGCCGGAGAAAGTTTATCGTCCCAAGGATATTCAATTGCTTTCGCGGAGTTGGACTTTTTGTCCCAGACTACGTAAACATCCTTCCTGCCATTCTTTTTCACATCACTTTCTTTCAGAAACATCTTTGTTTTAGTATCGACAAGATATGGCAGGTTAGTCCATTTCATGACAAATTCTTTGTCATAAAGATTGTTTGCAAGAATATATCTTATCCATGAAAGAGAAAGAGCAACGTCTGTTCCGGGTCTCAGCGGAAGCCATACATCGGCTTTAGAAGCATCGGACGTAAAACGGGGGTCTACGACAACTGTTTTTACGCCTCTGACTCTCAGTTCGGTGAGGATGCGCCCCGCCTGTGAGGGTCCGCTGAATGACGGAGCTGCCGCCCACAGGACGACACATTTGGTTTTGCCTTCTTCGTAAAAGAAAGTTTCAACGTTATTGTTATCGCCGTAACTGGTATTGCCTCCAGAGAAGCCGCCGCCGTAAACAAGCCCGTATATGAGCGTTCTGGGCATATAACACTGAGCGGCTCCGGGTTCAAACCAGTTCGGGGTTCCGAAAACGTTGCAGACCCTGCACGTGGTGAAAAAGTTGGGGTTTCCGCCGCCGCCAGTTGACGCGAATACGGATTCAGCACCGTATTTTGCGCGTATTTCCATAAGCTTGCGCGCTATTTTATCAATAGCCTCTTCCCATGATACGCGTCTCCATTTGTTTTCGCCTCTGGCTCCGACCCTCTCCATCGGGTATTTAAGGCGGTTAGGATTGTAAAGAGCCTGAATACCCGCAAGAGCTTTAGGGCAAAGTGCCCCTGCGCTTCTTTCAAATTCGGGGTCTCCCTCAAGCTTGATTACTCTTCCGTCTTTAACGTGGGCAAGAACACCGCAGTCAGCGGTGCAGTTACGGCAGTTTGTTCTGATAATCTTTGTTCCCGAATCCTCCGCAGCGTGGGCAGCTGATGTAACAAAACCTGTGTTTGTAATCGAACTGACGGATACTGCGGTTCCTGCAACAATAGTTGCCTTGATGAAGTCTCGTCTACTGACATTAAGCAGCTTCATACGTATTACTCCTTAATAGAATTAATAAAAGTACAACAAAGCCAAAGCGGTTAATAATCTGAAAGCTCAGGATTATTCTTCACATTTTCAGCAGTTGTCCATTTTCCTCTCCACTCAAGACTGCCGGTCTCCTCCAAGTTACTGATAAAGTAACCGGGCTGAACAGAACAGTCTCTGAGCGGTGTTTCCAACATATCCTCGATCTCGTCCCTTGTTCTGGGGGTGAAACAAAACCGAAGAATTTTTATATAAATTTCCTTGAATTCAGGTTCATTTGAAATTATGCCGGCATTCTGTGTGTATCCGAGTGCTTCCAGCGCTGCGCATCCTTCTGCCGATGTACGCCAGCGCTCGTTTTCAGTACTGCTGTTTTCTGCGCGGATGGCTTCCGTGCTGATCAGCCATGAAATAATTACTGATGGGGGTTGAAGGAGATAGGTATTTTCCGCAGCGGTATTTATATACTGAATAAGTTCGTTAAAGGTGCGTTCGGTTTCAGCAAACTTAAGAAGCCCGCATAGGATTCTTCCGTAGGCATGCTCAAGCCGGATTCTTTCGATAATTATTTCTGTTTTCGATAACTGAGCTTCCAGAGCGTGGGCAGACTTCATGAAACACCTTCCATACATATTTTTTTAAAATTTTTATCATGCTGCCGTCTATTGACGCAAATAGGGTGCCAGAAGCATATAATAATATTCATAAGTAGTTTACAGGATATTGGACTGATAAGAAGTGTCTAGTAGCTGGACATGTCCAGTGAGGTGGACATTGTTTTGATTTTAGTGCGGAAAAACGGTTATCTGTTCTTCTTGAATTAATTTTCTTATAGGGTAAATTAATAATATATGCACAGTCATAAAAGGACCGTACACAAGACACCCATTTGTTTTACAAGTTTTGATTTGGATTTCTGGAGAAAAGTTGAGGAAGCAAAACAGGTATTTATTGAAGAGGATATACTTGTTGACTTTGCCAGAAACATACCCGATGAAATATTGTCCACATGGAAAAGTTCAAGAGAAAACGGTGTCTGTTGGGATACAGAATCCATTCAGGTGCCAGTTCTGACGACAGAACAACTGGATATTCTGTTCGCAAAAAAGCAAATCCTTATTGATCTCGTTTTGCCTTTTGTGGAAGAGTTTCAGTGCATTCTTGAACATACTGAATTCACAATGAGCGTTTGTGATGAAAATGGCGTGTTCCTCGTAATTCCTCATAACGGAGAAAAGCTTTCGTACTGGGATAAGCTTAATCTTTGCCCCGGTGCGGTATGGAATGAGGAGACGGTGGGCTGCACTGCCCATGTGCTCGCAAGAAAGTATCAGAGACCTGTTCAGATAATCGGCACTGCAAATTACAAAAAAGTATTCAGGGATCATATGAGCTGCGCAGCTCCTATATACAACGAATACGGCGATATTCAGGGAACAATAAACCTTGTTCAGCTTAAAGCCGACACCTCACGGCTTCTGGAGCATGCTTTAGGCTGGGCTACAGCGGTTGCATCGGCAATTTCCAGCCAGTTCAGGGTATTCAGAAGAAACAAAAGACTGAAAATAATGGACTCGACTTTGCAGGCAACATTTGAAAATTCAGAGTACGGGTATATTTCAATTGATGAAGCAGGCTACATAATAAACATAAATAATAAAGCAATAAAACTTCTGAAGCTGGATAAAGGCAGCACTAAAATCAACATCTGCTCCCTTTTTGAAGACAGCACTGCGATAAAACATTCTCTGGAGACAGGACGCCCGCTTTATAATAAAGACCTTCAGGTTAAGTGTGATCCGAAAATAAAGCTTGCTGCGGATATAAAACCTTTTCACGGCGACAGTCTGAAGCACGCGGAAGGCGCTATACTGCGTTTCACTGTCAACACCGATTCCCACAAACAGATTGCCGACAGAAAAATATTCTTTACCTTTAACAGCATCATAGCGCAAAGCCCCGTGATGGAGGATTTGAAAGATACCGTTGAGCTCGTGTCCGAAAAGCCTGTTAATGTTCTTCTCTTAGGAGAAAGCGGAACCGGAAAAGAAGTTTTTGCTCAGGCAATTCACAATAACTACAACCCCTCAGGACCCTTTGTAGCAATAAACTGTGCGTCCATACCGCACTCCCTGATAGAAAGCGAACTTTTCGGATATGAAAGCGGCGCGTTTACCGGCGCCAGCCGATCGGGTAAAAAGGGCAAAATAGAGATGGCAAACGGCGGAACATTATTCTTAGATGAAATAGGTGATATGCCCATAGAGCTCCAGCCTGTTCTTTTGCGGGTTCTTGAGGAAAAAAGGGTCACAAGGGTCGGAGGATGCAAAAGCATTCCGGTGGATTTCAGAATTATTTCCGCCACAAATAAACCTTTGTGCGGCGGCGTGACCAGCATGGAACTCAGGCAGGATCTTTATTTCAGGCTTGCGGTAGTTAATATTGAGCTTCCCCCTCTGCGGAAAAGAGGGATAGACATACTGCTTCTCGCGGATCATTTTGTTAAAACCACATGTGAACGCTTTGATATTCCCCACTATACGATCTCCAAGGAAACTGAGAAAATTCTCACAAGCTTCCACTGGCCGGGCAATGTGAGGCAGTTGGAGAATGCTATGATATATGCCGTAACTGTTGCAAAAGCGGATAAGATAATCCGCCCCGAGAATCTGCCGAAAGATATACTGGAAAACAGCAGCAGCACAGGCAGCTCCATGTCGGAGGTAGTTAAGGACGTAAAAAACGAGATGATCATTCATGCCATTGAGCAGACCGGAAATATACGGCAGGCGGCTAAGCTTCTGGGTATTTCAAGGACAACAATATACAGCAGGCTCCAGAAACGTTGATTCCGGCATTCCCGACGGCTCAGGGAGCACCGCTTCCTGAGAGACAGCGCAGAGCACTTGTACGGAAGAAAAGAGCGGGCATCTCTGCCCGCTTTCAGATGTAAGCGTGTGCTTATTTTTCCTTTTTGCCGAGGGCAAATTTGTATACGGCGTAGAAGCGGATGTCGTTATAGCCTTCGCCGCCATCTTTAACATCTATGTCAGCGTATCTCGCCCTTAGACTCAGCCCGTCCAGAGTTCCGGAAAAAGCGTACTGAACACTGTAATCCGTTTCGGACTGGTCTTTGCCTGTTGATTCAGGAACATCATACTCGGCATGGAAAATATAAGCGCTCAGACCCTTCAGACCGATTTGGGAGAAATCGTAAGCCACTCGTGCCGCATAAACCTCCTCTTCTGCTCTGCCTGCTGCGAGCACCTGCTGGATTACAACCTTCTCATCGCCCCACGGAAGAACGAGACCGTCGTCACCTGTTTTGCCGTAGAAGCCCGTCACATTAAAGCCTTTGAACATCACGCCTGTATTGAAGCCGTACTGGTCTGTATCTGCCTCACCGTTGAGTTCATCGCCCTGAGATTTCTGAGAGAAATATGAGGGATTGAAGTAAACATTTGTTTGACCAAGCTTTTTGCTTAAAGAAGCCTTGAAGAAGGTCTCTCTGTAAACGTTCTCCATGGTGTAGAACCAGCCCTGAACATTGGCTTTCACTATCTCGGTGGGGATATTGTACGATACGCCGAAGATGGACATGTGGCTGTCTTCTGATATTGCCGCCGCACCACCGGGTTCATCAGCAACAGACTTGGAAAGTGAAATGAATTCTTCATCAGTCCATCCCATTGCATCTGTGAGGTAATAAGCGGACAAAGTAAGATTTTCAAAAGAATTATTAACGATTGAAAGCCCTTTATATGTTCTCGGCAACATACGCAGATCATGAGTTTCAAGCATAGGAGTTCTTACTTCCTGCGCACCGTATTTGATAACCGTGTCAATCCATTCTCCCTGAATGAAATACTCCTGAAGGCGAGTAACATTTCTATGATTACCTTCTTCATCTCTGGCGAGAATGCTGTACACTGCATCTTTGTCATCATTAAAAACACCGTTTACAGTTGCAAAAGCCGCGCCGAAAGATATTCCTTTAAAAGGTGCTGTGTGGTAGTAAAGAAGTCCGCCGGCTGCAGTATCTTTTCTGTCGGGTGTGTTTTTGTCAAAATCTCTCTCGAAGCTGAGGATTCTGACTTCTCCCCTGAGTGAGCCGTCAGCAAACATATCTTTTATATTTTCAGCAGCAAATGCCGTTGCAGACGCACATATCATAACTGATAAACTTATCAGAGCTTTAAGTCTCATTTCTATCTCCTGTAATAAAAAATTTAGTATGCTCTTATGCCCCTGTTTCGTAATATGAAGAGGGTAGTTTACTGCTGTCAAAGAGTGCAAGGTAGGTCAGACCAAGCACACCCCTGTAAAAATCTGTACGGACGTGTTTAAAGGCCTCGTTACAGAACTTGGGAAACCACGAGGCTATATGATTTACTGTGAAATCATGAGACAGATCTGTAAGCTTATTGTAGTTTTTGAGATTGTTTTCTTTCAGTGCATTTGCCCGCTGGAAAGAGAGGAAAGCTACAAAATCAAGCTGAATGCCTATATAGTCGTGACGGTTATTCAGTTCGGCGTATCTTGTGTAGTCTGCATCAAGATAAAGTGCCGCAAGTTCTTTTATAAGTCCGGAGTTTTTCACCGCAAGGTAAACCTCTTCATAAGGTGCTTTTGGTCCGTAGTCAGGCGAAACTGCTCTGAAGAGCTTTGTCCAGTCCCTTTTGAGGTTCAGAAGTTTTTCCTCGCTGCTGTGAGGAAAGCCTGATAAGGCGTAGTTTCTTATTTTTGCTACTGCCAGTCTTACATCTTCATCAGAAATTTCTTCATAATTAAGATTGCTTGCTCCTTCTATAATTTTCCGCTCAGGATTATAATTATAAAAGGTGGCGAGCAGTGAAAAAATCTCTGCATCGTTGGCGGCGTTTTCAAATATTTCGGTTGTGGCTTTGTCCATAACAGACCTCCTTAGAAAATGACCTTCCGGCGGAGGAAGAGAAGCACGGAAGGTCATTAGAAGTGTTTACTCTATGTAAAATACTCTCGGTGATGTTCCTTTTTCAGGGTAAAGAGGTTTTGGTTTATACTGCTTAAATATCTTCGAGATTTCACTGTCTGGGTCGTCAAGGTCTCCGAAGATTCTTGCTACTCCGGCACAAGTCTGAACGCACGCAGGCGGCAGACCTTTTTCCCTTCTGGGTGCGCAGAAGGTGCATTTATCAACAGTTCCAGCAGGATGCTGTTTATAGCGCGACTGTTCAAAAATGTCCTGTTTACCTGTTTCTGCCCAGTAAGTAGGTGAGTCTTTTTCGTTGAAATAACGTGCGCCGTAAGGACATGCTTCCATGCAGAGCTGACAGCCCACGCATTCCGACGTTGTGATCTGCACTGTACCGTCTTCCATTTTTTTGGATGCTCCTGTGGGGCATACTTCCACACAAGGAGCCTTGTCGCAGTGGTTGCATATAAGCGGCGTGTATTCCATATGAGCTTTGGGAAATTTGCCCTTTTCCTCTGTTATGGTCTTTGTCCAAAATGTACCCGGAGGAGTAGCATTGGCAACTTTGCACGCAACTGCACAGCCGTGGCACGCATAACATCTTCTTCTATCAAGTATCATTGCCAGTTTCATTTCTTTCTCCTCAGGCTTTGTAAATACGAACTGGTACAGAGTTAGAGACGCCTATCGCCACTGCGCAGCAGTTGGAAACTTTTGCGTTCGTAAGTTTGTTGTACATGGGGTATGAAGCCGCTTTTTTGCCCAGAGAATCAACAAGACGCCCGAGAGCACCTGCAAAGCCTACAACATCAGGGAAAATAAGCTCTGTAATGTGAACCTGACCGGAGACTTTTCCGTTGGCTGATTCAACCCAGATTGTGTCACCTTCCTTAATTCCTTTTTCTGCTGCTGTTTTGGTATTGAGACATATTTTGCCATATGTAGGATCGAAGGTTTCACTAACTTCATTCAGATAAGGAAGCTGATCAACAGCTGCGGATCTTATGCCTGATGTAGGGGTTTTCCAGTTAATGGAGATCAGGTCATATTTTTCGCCTTTCTTCACATTAGTGAGATCTTTCGGTCTCCATGTGATTACCGGTTCGTAGTATCGGAATTGATCTTCCATATCAAAATCAGGCAGATATATCTTATCCTTGTACTCCGTAAAGAATTTACGGAGCTCATCTCCGCTGCGTTTCAGACGTTCGAAGTAAATCGGGTGTCTTGTTTCTCCTTTTTTAAAGAAGGATGAATTATAAGCATCCGCAGGAGCCATCTGCTGAACGATGATACCGTCACGCTTCATGTCATCAAGAGGCTTGTTGAAGTAAGCGCGAACGCCTTTGTCCCAGATTTCCGCGATGGTGTATCTTTTGCCGGGTTCGAGGTAATCCTTAGGATCAAGTTTCGCAAAAGTAACCTCACCGAGAATTACACCTGTTTTATTGATGTTGGCATTGAAATCATCGATCATTCCTATGCGCTCACAGAGCTCGATAATTATATCCTGCGGCTGTTTGGTATTATACAGCGGAGGCATGGGATCTCTGTACATCATTACTCTTGTTGAGATAGTCTCCTTTGTATAAACGTCAAACGCACCTTCGTATGAGTTTACAGATTCTTTTTCAAGCAGGGCGTGTGAAGGTAACAGAATGTCTGCCATATGTGCCATTTCATCATAGTGGTAGGCAACTGTTGCGGAGAAGGGTATTTTGGCAACAGAAGCAGCCATTTCATAAGGCTCAGTGGTGCTGGCGATTACGTTTCCACCCACTGTGAGCAGAGCTTCTATGTCATAGTTCAGCCCGTATTTGCGTGTATCAGCCGCAACCTTGAAGGCAAGTGTGGGCAGAGTGTGCCTGTGGGGAAAGTACTCCGCAAGGTTAATATGCTGAGGAGGGTAAACAGGTTTTTTGAACCTTGCCTCACCTTTTGGGGCTACAACGCCGTCCTCATCGGGACTTAAAAAACGCCCTCTCTGTGTACCGAGCATGCCTCCGGGTACGTCAAGTGAACCTACAAGCATATTGAGAAGCTTAGTCATAAGGTCGGAGTGAACTCCATCGCGCATATTTTTAATACCGCGTTTGCCTTCACATACGGATGTGCGCTTAGGGAGAACAACCTTTTCCCCTTTTCCGTTTATCATCTCAATTGATTCACCTATGCTGGCGTTATCAACGAAATCTTTTGCAACTTCCCTGATTTTTGAAGCAGGAATACCGGAAATTTTAGCTGCCCATTCGGGTGTATTTTTTCTGAGACCTTCTTTAACAAGAACAAAGCCTGCATTTGTTTTGACGCCGTTAATCATTACATTTTTAGCGTCAATATCAGGATCGGTAAGTGTTTTATCATCAAAGGATTTTATTTTTTTATCTTTGAGGTCATAGATCTGCGGCTTACCGTCTGCTCCTCTTGCATAATAGCCGTCAGAGCCGACAAGATACGGAGCGTTGGTTTTCCATTTAAGAAATTCGAAGTCCATCTTCTTAACTTCAAAGATGATGCTGTTTGCCACGCCCATGAGAAAAGCAAGTTCTCCGCCGGGTTTAACTGGTACCCACTCCATTTTTGAGGCATCGGGCCCGCAGTGGGGGTCAACACACACAACCTTAATGTCTTTTTCGTTATATATACGGTTGAGAAGTCCTCTGACACCACCATCAGAAGACGCAATACCCATACCAAGGTTCATGCCCATTGCAAGGATGTATTTTGCGTAGGTTGCATCTGGCTTAACACCGGGGAAAACTCCCTGTACAAGGTCGGAAGCGTAGTGAAGAACACAAAGTGTTCCATTTGTTTTTATGTAGTTGGGAGTCCCGTATGCTCCAGCGAAATAAAAAAGGAATGTGCAGAAGAAATCCATATCTCCGAAACCAACTGAGTATACAAATCTTCTTGGATCTCTCTCTCTAATCTCTTTCAGGACACCTGCCGTTGTATTAAGGGCTTCATCCCATGATATTTCCACCCACTGAGGATCTTCCTGTAGCCCTTTTTTAGGGTTGGTTCTTTTCATGGGTGCTTTAACCCTGTAAGGGTTATAAAGGTTCTGGATTATAGACTGTCCCTTGGCACAGAGTGCTCCTTTGCTGGTGGGAGTCTTGGGGTTGCCCATTACCTCAACCGCCACGCCGTTTTCCACACGGTACATATTCGGGCACGTTCCTCTCATGCACATGCGACAGTGACCGTAGTGCCAGTCATCTTTGGACAGTATGCCTTTTTTAGCTTCCGCCGCAGCAAGAGCGGAGTTTGTGCTGTCAAGGTTAATTCCCATGACCGCGGCAGCTCCCGCGATTCCGGCCGCTTTTAGAACCGATCTCCTGCTTACTTGAACTGTTTTCATGTTCTACCTCAATGAAAGCGTACTGAATTAGCTAATTCGTAATTGTATATTAATGTTTAATTGACTAATAAAAAGGTCCAGATAAGGTAATATTCAAGAGACAAGCATAGGCAAAACAGCGGATTCATACTGTTTCGCATATGATTAAATATTCTATATATACAAGGAGTATATACCGAATAGTTACTCATGAACGCAAATGAGGGTTCAGTACCTTCCGCTGCGTGGAGGTGCTGCTAAATCCCACAAGTTAACTGAGGTATCCGCAATCTTGTCCCTATACTTGAAGATAATCTGGGACTTTCGGAAAGAGCTGTTTCAGGCTATTTTATAGAAAAGCAGTTCCGTTTTTTGCAGAGAGAGTCACAAACAATTGAATTTTTTATTCCTGATCAGGAGTGTATTTATGTTATATGAATGGAAAGCAGACAGTACATCAAAACTCCCAATGTATATGCAGCTTGCAAATTTTTTCAGAGAAAAAATAAAAAACGGGGAACTCAAAAACGGAACAAAAATGCCCGGTCGGGAACAACTTATGACCAAGCTCGGGATAAGTAAAACTACATTGATTTCTGCTTTCAGCCAGCTTCAGCATGAAGGACTGCTGGTTTCCTACCCTAAATCAGGCTATGTAATAACAAACAGGCTCGACAGCAAACAGGTGAACTGGCAAAGCTATATAAAAAAGGCGAGACACAAAACCAGCTTTGAAGAATACAGGTTTTGGGGAAACTCCAACGGGCTTACCAATTTCAGTCTCAGCAACAGCTTTCATACAGCGGAGTATCTTCATGATGCCATGAAAACATCCGCATTGAGGATAAACGAAAAAAAAAACCTTGAGCTTACAAAATACGGTCTCACCGCTCTGCGGGAGTCAGTGGTGCGTCATGTTGAACGCATGGGTATAAAAACGGATGTGGAAAACGTTCTTATATCCTCTGAGACTATCCAGAGGCTCTATTATGTCTATGAATCGCTTCTGAATACCAATTCAAGTTTTTTATACGAACAGACAAACATAATCAATACTATTTCAAACATTCACTCCCTTGGAATGAACATGACTCCCATCAAGCTTGACCGACATGGAATCTCCGTTTCTGATCTTGAAAAAAAAATTGCTAAGCACAGGTGCTGTCCGATCCTTCATCTCGATCCGACCGATCAGGGACCTACCGGAATTGTCATGAGCAGAAAGAGAAGGCTTGAACTCATTGAGTTGGTGGATAAATACGTAATTCCGGTAGTAGAAATAGACCACTCTGCCAATATATGGCACTCAAGAATTTCTCTGAACCCTCTTAAATCACTTGATACTCACGGAAACGTTATTTATATGGGAAGCATGCTTAAATGTTATCCCTTTGACTTCCAGCTCTCATGGATCATTGCGGACAGATACCTCATTGAGCATTTCAGCAATGTTTTTATCCAGAACGGTGTCAAAGCAAACTTTTTTATGCAGATTGTGGCCGATGAGATGTTCAGAAGTGGCATGATGTATGTTATGATGAAGGATATTAAAGCTTTTGTGCTGAAAAGACGTGAAGCGGCGCTGAGGCTGTGTGAAAAGCATCTTAAACCTAAAGCGGAGTGGGATGAAAGAAACTGTTATTTCCACTTCTGGCTTGACTTTCCGGGAGTAAATATCCGCAAGATATTCAACAGGCACGGCATCATGACAGACGCTTATCCGGGCTACTTCTTTGACAGAAATGACACAAGCCACATACTTCTCTGCCCTGCTTCAATAGAGGAAGAAAAGCTTGAGGAAACAATAAGCAGAATAAGGCTTCTTGTCGAGAAGAGCTGCTGAGTTTTTCGACAGCCTCCATCCGTGCAGGCATCATGAAAAGCTTTCGCAGAGATACAACAACACCTGCTTCAAAAAGAGGCGCTCATTTTGTGGAAGGAAAATGCTCAATAATCGTTATTTTATTTTACTCATAGTATTTGCCGCCGGCGTGGCGGCTCCGCTTAACCAGTTTAAGGTACCGCCCATGATGCAGCAGCTCGTGGAGCATTTTGATATGAGCCTTGCGGTTTCAGGCTGGCTTATGTCCTTGTTTGCTCTTGTCGGGATGCTGTTTGCTCTTCCTTCCGGTCACATTATAGGCAGGATAGGAATGAAAGCCTCCGGAACCATTGCCCTTACGGCACTTCTGACGGGGTCTGTCATGGGGGGCATGTCAACCTCCCTGCTTATGCTGATTTCAAGCCGTATAATTGAAGGCATAGGGCTCTGTCTCATTTCTGTTACAGGTCCTGCTGCTATTTCAGCATGGTTTCCGCCGGAACGGAGAGGTGCGGCAATGGGTGTATGGGCAACGTGGGTTCCTATCGGAACAATTACTATGTTTATTGCCGCTCCCGCACTGGGTGTATGGCAGAGCGCGTGGATATTCACCTCTGTTTACACATTGGCGGCGCTTGCTGCTTTTCTTTTGTTTTTTCGTATGCCCGATGGATTTAAAATGAAATATAAAACGGACGGAAACATCAGCGGCAGCCTTTATTCAAATAAAAGCATTTGGCTTCTCGCCGCAGTTTTTATGATTTATAATATTGTTATCGTATCTGTTAAGACCTACGCTCCGATTTTTCTTGAGCAGGAACACGGGCTTTCTTTGCTGAAAGCCTCAATGCTTACTGCACTGATTATGCTTTTTTCTCTTGCCTCCGCACCTCTATGCGGGTGGCTTTCCGATCTGCTCAAATCAAGGAAAATAATTCTGATCGCAGGTCTTATCATCGTCTGTTTCGTGATGTTTTTTCTTTTCGGAGCAGGAAGTGCCGCTTTTCCTTTTCTGCTTATCCTTCTGGGGATTACAGGAGGGGTTGTACCCACGGCAACTTTCTCATCAGTCTCAGAAATAATGAAAGAGCCGCATCTTACCGGTAAAGGGATGTCTGCCATAGCACTCGGGCAGAATGCCGGAATGTTTTGCGGTCCTGTGTTATTCAGCTTTTTAGCCGGTCACTATTCGTGGCAGACGGCAGGGCTTATGATGGTTCCCCTTCTCCTCTGCGCCCTGATGGCATCATTTGCTATAAATGTAAGATAGTTGAGAGTAAAAACAATCATACGAAATGAATTAAATGATAGAGAACGGCAAAAATAATGAAAAATGCCTACTCTTCCACTCCGGCAGCCTGCAAACGCAGTGCCACAATGTCTCGTACCGGTGGCGCTCCATACAGCCGGCTGTATTCACGGCTAAACTGAGAGGGGCTTTCGTAGCCGACTTGAAACGCTGCTGAGGCAGCATCAATATGCTCGGTCAGCATCAGTCTGCGGGCTTCCTGCAACCGCAGTTGCTTCTGGTACTGCAAAGGGCTGAGTGCCGTCATACTGCGAAAATGGTGATGAAAGGTTGAGGTACCCATATTCGCCATTTCAGCCAGATCATTAACTCTTAATGGCTGTGAAAAATTTGCTTTAAGCCACAGCACTGCCCGGGCAATCTGCTGGCTTTGGGTACCGGTCACTGCGAGCTGACGCAGCCTGATCCCCTGTTCACCTACCAGTAACCGATAAAAAATCTCACGCTGAATGACCGAAGACAAAATAGGAATATCTTGTTTTTCGTCAATAAGATCAACCAACCTTTGAAAAGCGTTGACTAACGGAACGGTCAAGTCACCTGTAGCCATGCCTCTGTCAGTTTTATGTATCAGAGGCGGAGGCAGCTGGCTGTCCGCCATCAACTGGGATATGTTTCGATAGTCAAAAGTAAGCCTGAGACCTAAGTATGGTTTCTCGCGGCTCGCCTCTGTAACCTGTGCAATAACGGGAAGGTGTAATCCGGAAAATAAATAATGTCTTGAATCATATGTGAATATATCACCGCCTAAACGCACTTGTTTAGCACCCTGCGCAATCAGGCAGACACTGGGTTCATACATTCCGGTGACCGGACAGGAGGGTTCAATTCTTCGAAAAAGCGACAAACCGGGAACATCCGTTGTGCGCAACTCTCCCTTTTCAGTTAATCGGGCAATGCTTTCTGCTAAGTTATCGATTGTGAAATCTAACAAAATATTACTTTTTTCCACAAGCTATCCCCTTTTTCCAACCTTGATGAACTGTACTAAGCTATCCGTTCATTCACTAAATTTCAATATTATTTATAACCTCACAGAGAAACAGGCAATGAACAGACAGCATTGGTCTACCTGTTTTTTGTGTAAGCTGTTAGCTTTAATAACGGGAGCAGACTGAATAATGGATGCGTATGTACAATCGCAAGGAGATATGATTATGAGAACGCGCCTTAAAGGAACCTCTTTAAAACCGTTTAAACTAACCCGCAGGAAGTTTATCGTCCTGCTGACGGGTTCAATATTGATCCCCGCGTTTGACATTAACGGTTCTCAGGCATCTGCCGAAGCTGCGGAGAATGAATTGGCTTCCGGTTCGCGGATTCTGGTGGCTTATTTTTCCCGAAGCGGCAATACCCGTGTTGTAGCAGGTCAAATTAAACGCGCATTGAATGCAGATCTTTTTGAAATCCTGCCAAAAAACCCTTATCCAGAGGATTATAATGAAACAGTCGAACAAGCACTGCAAGAAAAAATAAGCGGCTACAGACCTCCTCTGAAAACACTTGTTCCCGATATAGACTCATACGATACCGTTTTGCTCGGCTTTCCCGTGTGGGGAGGAAGCCCGCCGGCAGTGATCAGAACATTTCTTTCGGAGCATAATTTATCAGGGAAAAAACTGAGACCCTTCATAGTATACGGTAAATACGGTACTGGAAGCAGTGTCGCAGTACTCTCGGAACATGCACCGAAAGCAACGCTTCTCAGCGGATTTTCAATGCAGGGTGAACAGGAGAAGGACACATTGGCTCAGGTCAGTGACTGGCTGAAGAAGGAAAAAATTGACAGTTAATATATTTTAAAGAGGGAAAAACTATGCAAAAACGTCAGCTTGGAAAAAACGGACCGGAAGTATCAGAAATAGGCTTCGGATGTATGGGGCTGAGCTACGGTTACGGAACCGTTACGAACAAAAAAGAAGGGATTGAGCTTATAAGAGCCGCATTTGAGAAAGGCGTCACCTTTTTTGACACGGCAGAAGTTTACGGACCCTTTATAAATGAGGAGCTTGTAGGCGAGGCGCTTGCGTCTGTGCGCGACAGGGTCGTTATAGCTACCAAATTCGGCTTCACTTTCGGAGACGACGGTAAGCAGCAAATCCTGAACAGTCGTCCGAAACATATCAGAAAAGTAGCCGAAGAATCGCTGAAAAGACTTAAAACTGATGTCATAGACATTTATTACCAGCACAGGGTCGATCCGGATGTGCCTATCGAAGATGTAGCAGGAACGGTAAAAGACCTGATCGCAGAGGGTAAGGTTAAGTACTTCGGACTTTCAGAGGCGGGTGCGGATACCATACGCAGGGCTCATTCGATTCAGCCTGTGACCGCACTCCAGAGTGAATACTCCATATGGTGGCGCGAACCTGAAAAAGAGATAATACCAGTCCTTGAGGAACTGGGCATAGGTTTCGTTACCTTCGCCCCGCTCGGCAAAGGCTTTCTGACAGGAGCCATATCCGCAGATACTAAGTTTGCCGGAGAGGACTTCCGCAGTACAGTGCCCCGCTTCGCTCCGGAAGCGCTTAAAGCAAACCAGACTGTTGTGGATGTGCTCGGCGAAATAGCTGAAAGTAAAAGAATAACACGGGCGCAGCTTGCCATCGCGTGGCTGCTGTCTAAGAAGCCGTACATAGTTCCTATCCCCGGCACCACAAAGCTGCACAGACTGGAAGAGAATCTCAGCGGAGCCAATATCAGAGTGACTCAGGAAGACTTGAAAAACATAGACGAAGCCTTTGCAAAGATAACAGTAAAGGGTGACAGGTATCCTGCGCACCTGCAAAAGCGTGTTGGACGCTGAGTTGAGGCTCAAAATAAGAGGCGAGGTATTAAAAATGCAAAAAAACGGAGGAAAAATAATGTTAAATTTAAAAGCCATATTTTTGTTGCTGGCGGCAACAATTATTTCACCGGAGGCAGCAATTGCCGCAGACTATAAGCTTAACCAGTTTACTCTTGTTTATGAAGGAGCTATCTCCAAGAACGTAAAAGGCAAAGTTAATATTCATCCGGTCACCTACAAGCTTAATGGCACAGCTATTTCTGCCAATGTCTACACTCCTGCCGACTACAGCCCCAGCAGCAAGTACCCAGCGGTGGTTGTGGCCCACCCCAATGGCGGCGTAAAGGAGCAGGTCGCCGGGCTGTTTGCTCAGCGTTTGGCTGAACAAGGATACATCACCATTGCTGCGGACGCTGCGTATCAGGGTGCCAGCGGCGGTCTGCCCCGCAATGTGGATAAGCCTGCAAACCGGATTGAAGATATTCGGGGGATGGCTGACTTCATCACTCAATATGCGGGAGTGGATGCCGGTCGTTTAGGCTTACTGGGTATCTGCGGCGGTGGCGGATATTCCTTAAGCGCCGCTCAAACTGATAAACGTTTTAAAACGATCGCCACTTTGAGCATGTTTAACTCGGGTCTGGTCAGGAGAAACGGCTATATGGACTCGCAGTTATCAACCATACAGGAGCGCTTGCAGCAAGCCTCAGACGCCCGCGCGCAAGAGGCCGCCGGCGGCGCGGTTATCTATGCTGCCGACACCAAGCTGACTGATGAACAGATTGCCAAACTGCCGTTTGATTTATACCGCCAAGGCTTTGAATACTACTGGAAGACTCACGCTCATCCGAATTCAACTTTCAGATACACCATGAGCAGTCTCCTTGACTTAATGAATTTTGACGCAACCAACAACATGGATCTGATCAACCAGCCACTGCTTATGATGGCAGGCAGCAATGCCGATTCGCTGTACATGACTCAGGATGCCTTTAAAAAGGCTGTCAATGCGAAAAACAAAGAATTATTTCTGATAGACGGTGCAACCCACATCGAAACCTATTGGAAACCGCAGTATGTGAACCAGTCTATGGAAAAATTAATCCAATTCTTTGGTAATACACTGAAATAAGGAGATGAACCATGAACATAAGTTTCAAAAAACTGGTAGTTGTTCTCATGCTGACTTTCGTCAGCATGAGCCTCTCCGCATGCGCAACCACAGAACACAGCGGTAAAACCGCACCAATTATCCTCAAAGAGCAGGGAAGCTTTGCCGCTGGCGGTTCAGTGGTCACCAACCCCGGAACATTCAATCCTGTCAAAATGACTCCCGAGGGGCAAACATTTCACGGAGATCATGCTTACGTATTTTACCAGATTCCTGAACAAGCCCGCAGACTGCCTCTCGTGTTCTGGCATGGCTTCGGACAGTTCTCAAAGACATGGGAGACAACACCGGACGGGCGAGAAGGCTATCAGAATATTTTTCTGCGCCGCGGCTACGGCGTTTATGTGCTTGATCAGCCGCGCAGAGGCAATGCGGGACGCAGCACTCAGTCAGTTACTATCAATCCTGTGCCCGATGAGCAGAAATGGTTCAATATTTTCCGTGTGGGAATATGGCCTGAATACTTTGACGGAGTACAGTTCCCCCGCGATCAGGAATCACTGAACCAGTATTTCCGCCAAATGACACCGGATACCGGAACAATAGATATAAATTTAAACTCGGATGCAGTCGCAGCGTTGTTTGAAAAGATTGGTCAGGGCATTCTTGTCACCCATTCCAATAGCGGAGGCATGGGCTGGCAAACAGCTATAAAAAGCTCCAATATTCGCGCAGTGGTCTCATATGAGCCCGGAAGTAATTTTGTTTTCCCCGAAGGCGAGGTTCCCGCTCCGAAAGCCAGCTCCGGCGGAACCCTTGGGGCTATTGGGATCCCCTTGTCCGACTTTATGAAATTAACCAAGATCCCGATTGTTATTTACTACGGTGATAACATTCCGGAGAAGCCGATTGAAAATCCCGGTCAGGATCAATGGCGGATACGCTTGGAGATGGCTCGCCAATGGGCAAATACAGTGAACAGTCACGGAGGTGATGCAGAAGTGGTACATCTGCCGGAAATAGGTATACATGGCAACACTCACTTCCCGTTCTCTGATCTGAACAATATTGAAATCGCAGATCTTATGTCGGACTGGCTAGTTGAAAAAGGACTGAACTGATACTTTTTCAAAAAAACTGACTGCCCCGAACCGCCAATTTAATAGAGGAAAGCATTATGAATACTTTCAAAAAAAATATACTGACATTGCTCGCCGCGATATTTTGTGTTACCGCTGTCTCTGAAGCCGCGGCTGAAACCAACAAGGGCTTAAATGCACGTCAGAAAGCGACAATTCCAATTGCGGCTTTCACTGCCACAGGAAACATGCCGAAGCTGGAAACAGCCCTTAAGCAGGGGATGGATGCGGGACTGACGGTTAATGAAGTTAAGGAAATACTGGTGCATACATATGCTTATGCAGGCTTTCCCCGTGCCTTGAACGGTATTAATGCTTTCATGGCTGTTTTGGAAAAACGAAAAGAGCAAGGGGTAAATGACAAAACAGGCAGAGAGGCAGCTCCTATGCCCTCCGGTTTCGATAAAACAACGTACGGTCATAATATCAGAAACTCTCTCGCCGGTTTTGATATGTCAAAACGTACAACCGGTTATTCGGCTTTTACCCCTGTCATTGACCAGTTTTTAGTGGATCACCTTTTTGCCGACATATTTTATCGGGATGTGCTCAGCCATCAGGAACGGGAATTGGTGACCATAAGCATTCTGGCGGCAATGGCGGGTACGGAAGCGCAGCTTAAAGGGCACCTCAGAATTTCAATGAATGTGGGGCTGGATAAAACTAAGCTCGAAGATTTTCTTGCTGTGCTCAGACAAGAAGTCAGTGCCGAAAGTGCAGAAAGAGCCGCTGAGACTCTCTACGATCTGCTCGGTGCAGACCTTCCTGCGAACAGGATGAAATCGGCAAAAGTCATCAGAAATGAAAAACCTGCGAAGGGTTCAGTAAATTATTTCACAGGCAGTGTCACGGTTGAATCCAGATTCTCATCAGAACAGCAGGACGGTTATCAGGGAGGAATCGTAAACTTTGAAGCTGGGGCACGCACAGCATGGCATACCCATCCCTTAGGACAGACTCTGATTGTCATTTCAGGGCATGGTCTGGTTCAGTCTGAAGGAGAAGCTGTTCAGGAAATTCTGCCGGGCGATGTCGTCTGGATTCCGGCGAATGAACGCCATTGGCACGGAGCCGCACCGGACAGCCCCATGTCTCATGTCGCAATCTCAGCACCTCTCAACGGTTCGACGGTTCAATGGATGGAGCATGTCAATGACGGACAATACGGTTACTGAAAGATGATAGAGAAAGGCTGATATAAATAATAAGGACAACACCCTCTCTGGAACATCTGGCACTCTGCTTGCTTAGTATCAAGGTAAGAATAAGTGTTCTTTTAAAAGGAGGAGCAATGTTAAAAGGTACCGAACTGGCAGCAGTTGTTTCAGAGCAAAGCGGCAGGACAGCGGCTCTCATAAAAGCTAAATCGGAATATGTTGCAGAGGGGATCTCAAGCTCTGTGCCTATCTTCATAAAGCAGGCGAAGGGAGCGGTGATAGAGGATATAGACGGCAACCGCTATCTTGATTTCTATTCCGGAATAGGCGTAACCACTGCCGGACACTGTCCGGACTCAGTTGTGGACGCTATAAGAAATCAGGCGGAAGCACTTCTGCATTCATGCTTTATGGTTTCAATGTATGAGCCTTATGTCAAACTGGCGCAGAAGCTTGCGGAAATAACTCCGGGTGATATGCCCAAAAAGGCAATGTTCGTAAACAGCGGAGCGGAGGCAGTGGAAAACGCTGTCAAAATCGCCAGAGCATACACAGGGCGTCAGGGTATAATATCCTTTGAGTCGGGATTTCACGGGCGAACGCTCCTCACCATGAGCCTTACCAGCAAGGTTAAGCCGTACAAGCACGGCTTCGGTCCCTATGCGCCTGAAATATATAAAGTCCCCTTCCCCAATGTTTACAGGGGTCAGCTTCACGTCTCCGAGGATGAAGCCTGCAGGGCTTACCTTGATTATTTTGAGCGTTTCTTCGTAGCCGAGGCTGATCCCAGCCATATAGCGGCAATAATACTTGAACCGGTGCAGGGGGAAGGCGGTTTCAATATCCCGCCCAAAGGATACTGGAAAGGTCTGAGAGAAATTTGCGATAAACACGGGATCCTTCTGATCGCGGACGAAGTGCAGACAGGCTTCTGCCGCACCGGAAAAATGTTTGCCGTCGAGCATTTTGATGTGGTTCCGGATCTTATGACTCTGGCTAAGTCCATCGCCTCAGGAATGCCCCTTTCCGCTGTTGTAGGCAAAAAAGAGATAATGGACTCAGCCGGCGCAGGCAGAATAGGCGGAACATACGGCGGCAATCCCCTTGCGTGCGAGGCGGCTCTTGCCACCATCCGCTTTATGGAGGAAAATGATCTCGCTTCCAAGGCGCTTGCCATAGGTGAAAAAATCATGGCAAGGCTTAAAAAGCTTCAGGCTGAGTTCCCGCAGATAGGAGATACCCGTGGTCTCGGCGCTATGATAGGCATCGAACTTGTGAAGGATCCCGCCGCCAAGGAGCCGGATAAGGCTTCTGCGGCGGCTGTAATAGCCGAATGCGTCAAACAGGGGCTTCTGATAATCGGCGCTGGAATCTACGGAAATGTTATCCGCTTCCTGCCCCCTCTGGTGCTGACTGACGGACAGCTTAAGCAGGCTATGGACATATTTGAAACTTCCGTGCGTAAAGTGCTGAAAAAATAAAACCTGAAAAGCCCCGAACCTTCAAGGTTCGGGGCTTTGTTTTTTAAAACCGGACTGCCGTGTCATCACAAGCGTGTGCGGCGGACACTGCACGTCAGCTCACATATTCATCAACTGTGATGCTGAGCTTCCCGAGTTCTCTTAAAACATATTTTCTGCCTTTTTCATCAAGCTGCTCCGGCACTATCACTCCGTTCTCTTCACACAGATCCTCAACCATGAGAGACGCAAAAACCGCGGCGCACTGACCTGTGGAGTATGATTCATGAGTCATTTTCGCTTTGCGGAACGCCTCCTCAAGCCCGGGGAAGTTGGTATAGCTGTCTATCTGAACACCTTTTTCCCCGACCGAGCCTTTGACACGCACAAGGAAAGCGCCTTCGTCCTTGATAATTCCCTTATCTATCACAGCCTGAATCTCATGCTCATAACGGGGAGCACGGGGAATAACCTTCATAAGCACATCAAACGGGCTGACTTCCACCCCTTTTACCTGAACAGTATCTTTATTGAGTATACCTGCTTTGTACAGATATTCGGACATCTCAATCTGAGGACCGCCGTACTTGAACTCTATATCCTTTGCGCCTTTCAGCACGGAATCAGCCAGAAGCCCCATGGTCACAGGCTCGTCGTGTTCATGGTCAACCATGCGTATCTCTTTGTCTATGCCCCGAAACTTCATATACACAGGGCGGCTGAAAGGGGTGTCCGTAACAAACTTTCCGTCTTCATAGCGGAAGGTTCTGTACATCATATCGCCCAATGCCACCTCAGGCGACCACCAGAATGGGACAAAGTGACTGCTGATAAATCCGTCGTAGAAATAAATACCTATGAAATCGCACTTATCAAGTTTTTCCACGGATTCACGGACAATAACATTGGCAAGCCCGGGAGCAATGCCGCAGCCCACAAGAGCCAGAAGCCCCTTTTCACGGAAACGCCTGCTCCACTCATCCATGAGCCATCTGTAGCTTTCCACAAATCCTATGTCCTCCATGGGACCGGAGAGATCCATATAGTCTGCTCCCGCTTCAAGCGCTGCTTCCATAACCTTAAGGTTGTACGCAAGCGGCAGCCCGTTGATAATCAGGTCACATCCTTCCGCTGCCGCGATAACAGACGTAAGCTGATTAGCATCGACCTGCTTCCAGTCCGCCTTGGAGAGAGTTTCCCCCATGTGCTCAGCAAGAGCGCCGTCGTAATCCGCACATATAATCTTTTCAACTTCGGGGTGGCTGTTAAGGTGCTTGGCAATGGTGCTGCCCTGTGCTCCGAGTCCCAGAACCAGAACTTTTTTCATAAAATGCTCCGTAATTAAATTATCAGAAATAATCCGGCTCCCCGCAGCGGGAAGCCGGCAATTATATGCTTAACGTGACTTAACGTAAGTCCACGCCTCATCGTAAAGACGCATAGCGTTGCCCACGTCTATGATAGGGTTAAGTTTTTTCATAACATCATCGCTGGGGTAAATGCCGGTGTTCTCACGCTGTTCCTTTTCAATGAAGGGAAGAGATGCCTGATTAGGAGTGGCGTAGCTGTTGTAGTTGGAGAGCTCGGCGCCTATTTTGGGATCAAGTATCCAGTTGATCCATTTATGAGCCGCTTCGGGGTTGGGAGCCTTTGCGGGAACCGCCATAACATCGACCCAGAAGTCGCCGCCCTGTTTGGGTACCACATAGCCGAATTTTTTGGGGTTTTCCAAAACCTCACGCATGGCATCGCCGTTGTAGACTATAGCCACATCAGCCGTGCCTGCCACTACATCATTCTTGCCGCCCACGCCTGTCTTAAAGCCGAGGCAGTTTTTGCTGTTTTTAACTTTTCTGAGAAGATCAGCGGCTTTTTTTATGTCCTGAGGATTGGTGGAGTTAACGGGAAGACCGAGGTAGCAAAAAGCCTGATTAAAGCTGCTTCTTATGTCGTCCATGAGCCAGAACGACTTTGCCTGCTTGGCGGGATCGAAAACTATTGACCAGTCAGCGGCGGCGGCATCGGTTACGTGCTCCTTGTTATACATAACGCCTACTGTTCCCCACTGCCATGCGGCGGAGTATTTGTTGTCCATGTCATCGGAAATTTTCTTAAACTGCGGCATAAGGTTTTTAAGGTTCGGTATTTTGCTGTGGTTTATGGGCTGAATGAGCTTAAGCC
This sequence comes from Geovibrio thiophilus, assembly GCF_004087915.1. NCBI lineage: Bacteria > Pseudomonadati > Deferribacterota > Deferribacteres > Deferribacterales > Geovibrionaceae > Geovibrio > Geovibrio thiophilus. The sequence continues at coordinate 919,115 of NZ_CP035108.1, read as the reverse complement.
CTTTCAGTATGGGCAGTACGTACATTGAGGGAATAATAATGTCATACTGGCTTACGCCGCCTGCCTGAAGTTTCGCGAGCATGTCCTCATTGCTTTCATAGTTGTCGATGATAACCTTGATACCTGTTGCGGCTTGGAAATCAGCGGCAAATTTCGCTTCGTCCATGTACTCTGACCATGTGAAAATACGCAGTTCATTTTTCGCGGCGGAGGCTATGCCTGTACAAAACAGAAACAGCACCATCAGTGCGACCAGCTTTCTCATAATCTGACTCCTTATTATTTTTATTCCCGAAGGCAGAGGCTTACGGGTTTACTTCTTTCTGGAAAATCTTTCAGCGAGAACAACAAGCACAACTGTTACAAGCACGATAACGGTGGACAGCGCGTGGATCTGCGGGGTTACTCCCCTTCTTACGGCGGAGTAGATGTAAATGGGCAGGGTCTGCGATGTAGGACCGGAGGTGAAGAAGCTTATAACGAAGTCGTCCAGTGAAAGAGTGAATGCCAGCATGCTTCCCGCCACTATGCCGGGCAGAAGGAGAGGAAGCATCACTTTTCGCATGATGTACCAGTTGTTCGCGTACAGATCACGCCCCGCCTCAAGGAGGTCTGTGCCTATGGCGACAAGACGGCTTCGCACGATGAGAGCAACAAAGGCTATCTGGAATGTGATGTGACCTATGATCATGGTTGCCATGCCCGGTTCAAATATGCCCGAATACGCTCTCAGTATTGCGAAAACAACAACCAGCGAACCTGCCATTACTATATCCGGTATAACCACAGGGAAATGCAGAAGCAGATCAAGAGCGCTTTCCGTGCGTTTTTTCCAAGGGAACTGGGTTATGCCTATGGCAAGCAGTGTTCCGAGCACTGTGGATACTGCGGTTGAGACTATGGCGAGCACAAAGGTGTTTTTCGCCGCCTCAAGAATATATTCATTGCTGAAAAGACTTATGTACCACTTGAAGGTAAATTCCTTCCATACCCAACCGTATCTGGCGGAGTTCACAGAAAAAATCGCAACCCCTATCAGAGGCAGGTAAAGCATGCCTATGGTGAAGATTGCGACTGACGCTAGTACAGGGTGTCTTTTCATGCTATGTCCACCTTAGTTCCTTTGCGCCTGTAAAGTCTCATGGACAGAAGAGTCAGAAGCATCAAAGCCATGCTTATGGCTGCGCCGAAGGGCCAGTCTCTGCTTGTGCTGAACTGCTGCTGGATAAGGTTGCCCACAAGCATATACTTAGCCCCGCCCAGAAGATCCGGCACAACGAAAGTAGCCATGGCGGGCACAAGGGTAAGTATTATACCCACAGTAAGCCCCGGGGCTGTCTGAGGGAGAATAGCCTGCGTGAATATCTTAAACTTGGAGGCGTAAAGATCCTGCGCCGCCTCCACAAGCGTCCAGTCCATGCGTTCCACGCTGGCGTACAAGGGCAGAGCCAGAAACGGCAGATAAGTCGTTATCATCCCCACGTACACGGCAAACGCACCCGGGTAAAGGGATGTTCCGTCCGGTATCAGCTTAAGAAAAGCGGCAAGCTTCGCAAACGGCAGCTCAGGCGACATAAGCAGAATCCATGCGTATGTGCGGATGACCATATTTGTCCAGAAGGGAACAATAAGGATTGTGAGCCATATGAAGCGTGTTCTTTTCGGGCGTGAGGCTATATAAAAGGTAAGAGGATATGACAGAAGAACAGCTATAAGCGTTGTAACGCCCGCGACCACGACAGAACGCCCCAGAATAAGCAGATAGTCCGGCGTCCAGCCGAAGGTGCTGAACCCCAGAAGCCTCTTGTAGTTTTCAAGGGTGAATCTCCATATTACCTCACCGTAAACCCCTCTCTCGGCAAAGCTCAAAGCGATAAAGATCAGCGACGGCAGAATAAGAAACGCCAGAAGCCAGAATGTTCCGCTGGAAAGAAACGAAGACCCGCGCCTTCTCAGTGCGTTTGCGGTGGTCATTTCACCATGCCAGAGGATCCTTTCATTCTTCATGTCAGTCCTCCAGAACAACAAGTTCGGTGGGAGGAAGTTCCAGCCACACTTTATCGCCTATTTTGAAGTGCTTAAAGGCGTTTGTTCTCACACGAAGATTTCCCGGGCTGAGAGTGAGGTCAAAATTTGAGCCGCGGTAAACAATTTCCTGAACAACGGCGTGCACCCCGTTTATCTGAGGCTGATCGCCTATTTTTATCCATTCGGGTCTTATGGCGATTAAGCCTTCTTCCCATTCAGGGGGTTTGTCCAGCGCGAGAAATCCCGCCTCAGTCTGAACGCCGCCGTCCACACGCTTGGATTTCAGAATGTTTGCGGCTCCCAGAAACTCCGCCACAAAGCGGTTGCGGGGATAGTCATAAACCTCTTCCGCGGTTCCGCACTGAACAATCTCGCCTGCGCTCATAACCGCTATACGGTCACTGCACACAAGGGCTTCCGCCTGATCGTGAGTTACCATGATGAAGGTGGTTCCCAGCTTGCGCTGGAGGCGTCTCAGCTCCTCCTGGACCTGATTGCGGAGCTTGGCGTCAAGCGCGGACATGGGCTCGTCCAGAAGAAGTATTTCAGGCTCGTTGACTATGGCGCGGGCGATTGCCACACGCTGTCTCTGCCCGCCGGAAAGCTGATCGGGCATTCTGTTTATCAAGGCTCCCATCTCCACCAGTTCAAGCGACTCGCTCACACGTTTGCGTACATCGTCCTCACGCACCTTTCTTGAGCGGAGCCCGAAGGCAACGTTGTCAAAAATAGAAAGATGAGGAAAAAGAGCATAGCTTTGAAAAACCGTGTTGACGTGTCTTTTGGAAGCGGGGAGCGAGGTAATATTCTGATTATTAAGAATTATTGAACCGTCGCTGGGTATTTCAAGACCGGCGATAATACGCAGGAGAGTTGTTTTTCCGCAGCCGGAAGGTCCGAGCAGCGTGAAAAACTCACCCTGACGGACTTCCAGATCTACACTTTTTAATGCTGCAACTTCGCCGAAATCTTTATAAACGGCGCATATCAGAAGATTTTTGGCATTCCTGTTCAAGACTGCACTTCCCCGCCCGAATGATATAAGTCATCAGGCTATAATTAGCAAAATCGTGAGTAAGTGTCTGCCCGCTACGAAAAAAAATAATAAGTGGTATTCAGCCGATCCGTTATGTGCTTTCTGTGTGACAACGGCAGAGTTCAGCCACTTAGTTTTAAGCACATTGCATGCCACAAAGAAAAAGCCGTAAAAATGAAAGCATGCTTATTTCCATGTTCGGACGGCGGTTTGCCGGAGAATGAAATTAACCATGTTTCACACGGGTTTTCTCTGCTCTGTCCGTCTGTTTAACATGCTTTGCGTTATCGTAATATTTTCCGCGCGGAAAACGGGCAGCGCGTTTTGCGTATCCGCAGATTAAAAAAGGAGCGGAGGAAGCAAGAAGTATATTGACGAAAATGATTCCACACTGCATCATTGATGTAAAATTGCATCACAAGGGCTCTAAACTCACGAAAATACGGGCAAAACGTTTTATTTCGCAATATCTTATTACAACAGAAGCTTTTTTGCCCGCTCCGGAGATAATCATGGACAACAGCGAACGGCGCTCCTTCTCGGATAATTTTGAAAATACCGGCAAACTCCATCTGGAGGCTTTTCATAAAACACAGGTGGATATAGGCGGCGACGGCGTTATAACTGTTGACCTCAACGGAACCGTGATTCTTGCGGATATGGTGACAAAAAATAATCTGGATATATTCCCCGGGCACCTCCTCTGCAACCATTATCCTGCGCTGTGGGAAGTGGTTCAGACTGTTCTGAAAAACAAAAGAGCCAAAACCGAAATACACATAAACAAGGGAGAGCTGGAGTACACGGTCAATGTGCGCCCGATCTTCGCTGAATCCGACGTCATAGGCGCAGTGTGCATATTCAGCCCGAATACCGAGCTTGAAGCCGTCTCAAGAGCGATGCAGAGCTTCAAGGAATTTTCCAGAGAGCTTTCCGCCATCCTTAACGCAACATCCGAAGGTCTTACAGTGTGCGATAAGGACGGGGTTATTCTCCGCATAAACCCCGCCTCCGAGAGGATAAGCAACCTGAAGTCCGGAGAGGTCGTGGGGCTTCATATAGCGGATCTTCTGGACGCAAGAATGCTGAAGCAGTCTGCGGCGGCAAGGGTGCTTAAGCATAAAGAAGTGGTAAACATGCTCGAAATGACCGATGACGGCAGGAAGATCATCAAAACGGGCATCCCTGTGTTTGACGAATCCGGTGAGCTTTTCAGGGTTGTTGTCTCCGAGCGTGATATTACTGAAATAGACGATCTTCAGCGCAAGCTGGAGGAGCAGGCGGCACTCAGCAGCCAGCTCCAGAATGAAATGGTGCAGATGCAGCAGTCTGAGCTTAAGTCCATACAGATAATCGCAAAAAGTCCGGCTATGGTGAAATCTCTCGCCAGAGCGCTTAAGGCGAGCACGTCTGACTCCACCGTGCTTATCCTCGGCGAATCGGGCACGGGAAAAGGACTTTTCGCCGATCTCATACACCAGAACTCCTCCCGAAGCCTGAAGCCGCTCATAAAAATCAACTGCGGGGCAATACCTGAATCCTTAATTGAATCAGAGCTTTTCGGGCATGAAAAGGGAGCGTTCACAGGCGCTCAGGCGGCAAAGCCCGGGTATCTGGAGATGGCTGACGGCGGCACGCTTTTTCTGGATGAAATAGCCGAGCTTCCCCTTGCCTCACAGGTAAAGCTGCTGAGGTTTCTTGAGGACGGAAGAGTTACCCGTCTGGGAGCGACAAAATCAAGATCGCTCAATGTGCGGATTCTTGCCGCCACTCACAGGAACCTTGAAAAAATGGTAGCGGATCGCAAGTTCAGGCTGGATCTCTTTTACAGGCTTAACGTTATTCAGCTTCATGTTCCGCCGCTGCGTGAGCGCAGGGAATGTATTATTTTCCTTGTGCGCCACTATCTGGATCTCTTCAGCGCGAAAAGAGGGGTTAAAAAGCGCATATCAAACGCCGCCCTTGATATTCTGCATTCATACAGCTGGCCCGGAAACGTCAGGGAGCTGGTCAATATATGCGAAAGCATGGTTGTTATGTCCGAGACTGATCTTCTCGGCATTCAGGATCTGCCTCAGAGAATGCAGGGAACCGTTGTTATCGAAATGCTTCCCGCCGGAAACATATCCCTTCAGGAGGCGATGGACTCCTACGAAAGGTCGATATTGTCAAACGCCGTAAAGGAATACGGCAGCCAGCACAAGGCGGCGAAGGCTCTCGGCGTAAACCAATCAACCATCGCCAGAAAGCTGCAAAAGTATAAAATCGAATTATAGCCTCCATCATGATGCAAAACTGCATCATGCTCACGTATTAATCCGCTGAGACTGCCGCCTGTTTTTGCGTAAGGAGACGGGAACGGACAGCAAATCTTTATCTTTCCTCTTATTTATAAACCAAATAGCGCTTATATCAATCCTGATCACTTAAAAATGGCATGGGTTCTGCTTCGGTAAGTCAGGAAGAAAAGTTTTATTATTTTTCGCTCGGTACACCAAAACAAGAACAAGGAGCCATTTTTATGAATGATCAGAATACAGCTTCTGAATTTGCGCCTCAGCACAGAAGCATGAACATATTCCGTAATATTAAATACGCCAAAGAAGAAGCGTCCCGCATGGTTGAGCTTATTAAAAAGCCCGAAAGCGAGGTAACCCTTGAGGAACGCCAGCGTGTCGCCAAGGAAGTTGCGGAGAACTTCGCCGGGTATATTAATAAAGGATTTCTGGAGTACCGCAAATCCGTTACCGAGGCAGGGGAATTTGCCGTGGCCGAATGGAAGGGACAGGGCTCTATAATGACCGACGCGCTGGGGCGTGAGTTTATTGATGTTCTCGGCGGATTCGGAATATACTCAGCGGGAATCAGGCATCCTAAAATCGTCGCCGCAGTGAAAGCCCAGCTTGACCGCAGCCCCCAGTATTCACAGGAAATGCTCGATCCCCTCCGTGCCCATCTGGGAAAGGTGCTGGCTCACCTCACCCCCGGAGATCTCCAGAATATGTTTTTCATAAACAGCGGAACCGAGGCGATAGAGGGAGCTATGAAGCTGGCTAAGTTTTACACCGGCAAATCAGGCTTCATTTCAACCACCGCGGGCTTCCACGGAAAAACTCTGGGCTCGCTTTCCCTTATGGGAAAAAGCGTTTTCAGGAAACCGCTTATGCCGCTCATAGGAAATGTCCGCCATGTTCCCTTCGGTGATGCGGATGCCCTTGAGCAGCAGCTCGCCATAGCCGAACAGGTAGGCGACGATATTGCGGCTTTCGTAGCCGAACCTGTTCAGGGCGAGGCTGGAGCCGTGGTTCCGCCTGATGATTACTGGCGCCGTGTGAGACAGATCTGCGATAAATACGGTGTGCTTCTCATAGCTGATGAGGTGCAGACCGGACTCGGAAGAACAGGCAAGCTGTTCGGACTGGACAACTGGGATGTTGTTCCCGACATCATGGCTCTGGGTAAGGCACTGGGCGGCGGGGTAATGCCCATTTCAGCGTTCATAACCAATCCTAAAATATGGAAAGTGATGGAGCCCAATCCGTTTATGCACACCTCAACCACCGGCGGCAACCCGCTGGCATGCGCTGCGGCTCTTGCTTATATAGATGTTATGATAGAAGAGGATCTGCCTGCTCAGGCAGCCGAAAAGGGCGAGTATGTTATGAAGGCTCTCGGCGGACTGCAAAAGAAATACCCCCACATCCTCAAGGACTACCACGGAATGGGACTGCTTATCGGCATGGAGTTTCCCACTGATGAAACCGGTTATCAAGTCGCTTCCGGTCTTTTTAAGAAGAAGGTTCTCACCGCAGGCACACTCACAAACGCAAAAGCGATACGCATAGAGCCGGCGCTGAACATCCCCTACAATCTTCTGGATGAGGTTCTGAACAGGCTTGAGGATACATTTAAAAGCATTTAGCAGCGCAAGCTGTACAAAGTCTTTAAGGAGGAAAAGTAAATGGATGCAGCCGTACGGGAAATGATTACGAAGTACAAAGTCAGTGCCAAGGCGCAGGAATTTCTTGCCGCCGTTCCTCAAATGTATATTGACGGCGCATGGTGCGCTTCTTCATCAGGAGAAGTTATCAATGTATATGAACCGTCCACGGGCGGATTGCTCAGCACAATACCTTCTGCCACCTGCGATGATGTAGACAGGGCGGTAGCCGCCGCCCGCTCCGCTTTCGACTCAGGTCCGTGGGCAGCCATGAAGCCTAACGAACGCCAGAGAATAATGCACAGGCTTGCGGATCTTCTGGAAGAAAACGTAAGAACCATAGCTGAGCTTGAGACTCTGGATAACGGAAAAGCGCTTCAGGGCTGCATAGATTACGATGTTCTCGGAGCCGCTGACCTGCTCAGATATATGGCTGGCTGGGCAACGAAAATCCGCGGGAACACTTCTCAAGTATCCATTCCCGGTCAGTACTTTTCCTGCACCCTTAAAGAGCCAGTAGGCGTTGTGGCTGCGATTGTTCCATGGAACTGGCCGCTGAACATGGCTGTGTGGAAGCTCGCAGCGCCTCTGGCTGTGGGCTGCACCATAGTGCTTAAACCTGCTCAGCTCACGTCGCTCAGCATGATCTTTTTCGCCTCGCTTTGTGAGAAAGCGGGCATTCCCAAGGGTGTAATCAATATTATTACCGGCTCCGGCAGCGTGATAGGCAAATACCTCGCCGGACACCCGCAGGTAAATAAAGTGTCTTTCACCGGCTCAACCGAAGTCGGTCGTGAAGTGGGATACGCCGCGCTCAGGCATATGACCCGCATGACGCTGGAGCTTGGCGGCAAGTCGCCGATACTGGTGTTTGAGGACGCTGATGTTGCGACCGTTGCGGACGCGACACGCTACAGCATTTTTTATAACTCCGGTCAGATATGCAGCGCAGGCTCACGGATGTATGTTCATGAAAGCATTTACGATGAAACTGTGGAAGCTGTTGCCGCAGTGGCTGGAAGCATTCGCCTTCACCCCGGGCTTGATCCCGAGTGCGACATGGGACCGGTTATCTCCAAGGGAGCGCAGGAATCGATCCTCGGCTACATCAAAAAGGGTGTGGATGAGGGCGCGCGCCTCGTCTGCGGCGGAAAAGCTGTTGACCGTCCGGGCTATTTTGTGGAGCCTACAGTGTTTGCCGACTGCAAAAACGGCATGACTGTGATGCAGGAGGAAATCTTCGGACCTGTTCTCTGCATAGCTTCCTTCAAAACCGAAGAGGAGGTTATACGCATGGCAAACGATAACATATACGGTCTGGCAGCCAGTGTCTGGACCGACGACATAAGCCGGGCTATGCGTATTGTTCCGCAGATTAAGGCGGGCTCCGTCGGCGTAAACTGCCACGATCCTGATGACAGCGCCCTTCCCTTCGGCGGATATAAGGAATCAGGCTTCGGCAAAGACCGCGGCGCCGAACAGCTTGAGCATTTTCTTGAGACCAAAAACTTTGTGATAAAAGTCGGGTAATATCTATTTCTGCGATATGTTCCGTTTCGGCGTATTATACGGCGAAGCGGAACATATACTTACATTATCCCCGCTCAGACTCTTCCGGAGAAATATTAATGTTCCGGATCCGCCTTGCGAACCAGCCCTCAGCGGCATTGATATAAGTAAAAACAACCGGAACGATCAGAAGGCTGAGAACCGTGGATGTGATCAATCCGCCGATTACCGCAACCGCCATAGGCTGCCTGAACTTATCGCCGCCCATCCCGATGGCTATGGGAGCCATTCCCGCAATCATGGCGACTGTCGTCATGACGATGGGACGTACCCGCTTATGGCAGGCGTCAATAACAGCCTCACAGCGCTCCATCCCCCTTTCCTTCATCCCGACTATTGTGTATTCCACAAGCAGGATGGAATTCTTGGTGACAATTCCCATCAGCATGATAATGCCGATCAATGCGGGCAGGTTCACCTCTCCGTCCATTATCAAAAGCGCGATAATCGACCCGCCGAAAGACAGAGGCAAGGCGGAGAGAATTGTTACCGGCTGAAAAAAGTCTTTGAACAAAAGCACCAGAACACAGAATACGCACAGGACTCCGGTGAGCATGGCAGTGCTGAAACCGGAGAATATCTCATTCATGAATTCGGCGTCACCCGTTTCTATCAATTTCACACCGGAAGGCATATTTGCTATGGACGGCAGCGCCATTGCCTGTTCCAGAGCCTGCCCGAGTGACATACCGTCCAAGTCCGCGCTGACGGTGACATACCGCCGGCGGTCGTAACGGTCTATCTGTGACGGACCGTTGCCTATGGAAATTTCCGCTATACCGGAAAGCGCCGTCTGCCCCGCGCGGGAGGGAATACGAAGACCCGCAATAGTATCAATATCCTGCAACTCGTCCTCCGCCATGCGTACCCGGATATAAATCTGTCTGTTATCAAGATTCAGCTTGGAGAGATAAGGATCAAAATCGCCTGAAGTCGCTATGCGCACCGTATCGGCTATATCCTCTGTCGTTATTCCCAATTCAGCGGCTCTGGCAAAATCCGGACGGATATTGATCTCCGGACGCTGGAGACTGATGGTCGAGTTAACATTGGATAAGGTTTTTATCCCGCGCAGTTCTTTTTCCAGAGACGCAGCAGTATCAGTCAAAGCGCCCATGCTCCCGCCCGAAAGAAGGATTGAAAAATCTTCACCGGGTCCGTCGTTTTTCAGTGTAAATTTGGCGCCCGGTATCTCAGGCAGTATTTTTCTGATCTCAGCATCAATAACGCCTTGCGGCGGACGTTTGTCCTTCGGCAGGAAAGTTAAAATCATTGATCCTTTGCGCAGGTCTCCCACACCTCCTTCTTCTGCTGAACCCGCCACCGCAAAAATATTTTCGATCCCTTTCACTTTCAATAAAGACTTGCGGACAGTTTCAGTAGTTGCCAATGTGTCCTCCAGAGTGCTCCCCGGAGGCAGTTCGATGCTCAGGTTTGTGTATCCCTGATCGGAAGACGGAACAAAACCCGCAGGAAGCTGAGCCGCCAAAAAAAGAGATACTCCGAAAAAAGCCGCTGCCATGAACAGGGTTTTCTTTTTATGAATCAGGCACCACCGCACGGCATCAAGATATTTCCTCATAATAAAACCGTCTTCCTCATGCCGGTAATGACTGTCGTTTTTCAGGAAATACGCTGCCATCAGAGGAGTCAGCAGCCTAGCCACCATCAGTGACATCAGGACTGAGATAACGATTGTCCAGCCGAACTGTTTGAAGAAAAGCCCCGTAACGCCTCCCATGAGAGCAGTCGGCAGAAACACGACGACAATCGTCATAGTTGTGGAGATCACCGCCAGAGCAATTTCATTTACCGCATCCTTTGTGGCGGCAAGAGTGGATTTCCCCATCCGCTTATGACGCACTATGTTCTCCACCTCCACAATGGCATCATCAATCAGGATGCCCACTACAACAGCCAAAGCAAGAAGAGAAAGAGTATTGAGAGAATAACCTAGCCAGTACATGATCCCGAAAGTGGGGATGATTGATAAAGGCAGAGCCGACGCTGAAATAATTGTCGCACGCCAGTCACGCAGGAAAAATCCGACCACTATGACGGCAAGGACAGCACCCTCATACAGCATGCGCATGGAGCCTTCGTACTGCTCCAGCGTATAGGTAACAGAATTTACAACGGGAGTAATCGTTAAATCAGGGTATTCCTGTTTCAGGCGCTCAATGATCAGGGCAGCATCTTCTGCTATCTTTACTTCATTTGCCCCCTTTGAGCCGTATATCCGGAATGCGACACTCTCCCTGCCGTTTAACAGGGCAGCCTCTGTGCGCTCGGCGTAAGTATCTGAGATATTCGCCGCCTGATCCAGCCTGAGATAGCGCCCGTCAGGGAGCGCAACAGGCAGAGCATTCAAATCTGATGCCAGTGCCGCAGTCGCGATTGTCCTTACAGACTGCTCCGCCTGACCTATATTGATTCGTCCGCCTGAAGATTCGAGCTGAACCCGCCTTACGGCTTCTGAAACATCAGCCGCAGTGACATTCAGCGATGCCAGCTTAACCGGATCGACTTCAATCCTGATCTCTCTGCTGACCCCGCCGACTCTGCTGAAACGCCCCACGCCGTTCACAGACATAAAGATTTTCCCCAGAGTATCGTCCACAAACCATGACAGGGCTTCTTCGTTCAGGCTTGAGGAAGAGACGGCATATGTCATTAAGGAATCATTGCTGATCCGCGCGGCAGAGACTATCGGAGATTCAAGGTCAGCCGGCAGGTCTGACCGGATGCGTTCAACAGCGTCTTTTGTTTCTATGAGAGCGTCAGAGACCGCTTTTTCCAGAACAAATGTTACGGAGATTAAAACGCTGCCTTCTGTGATTGAAGTTGATATATGCCTCACGCCGGAAACTCCGGCAATGGAATCCTCAACCTTACGGGCGACTTCTGTTTCAAGCTGAGAGGGAACAGCGCCGGGGAGAGACAAAGATACTTCTATTTCAGGAAACTCAATATCCGGCAAATCCTGAATTGTGAATTTATTGAAACCATAAAGCCCCGCCAGTGTGAGAAGCATGAACAGCAGTATCGGCGGGATGGGATTTTGTATCGACCATGTGGCAAAATTCATTCCCGACCGCCTTTTTCAGCAGAAATTCTTACAATATCCCCGTCATTTAAAAATCCGGCGCCCTGTAAAACAATGCGCATGCCCTTGGACAAACCGGATAATATCTGAGCTTCATTTCCCCGTGTCTGCCCGAGCATGACCTCATGCCGGCTTACCGCCGCGCCGGAAGCATTGCTGATGATGCTGAAAACGTAGCTGTGCCCGTCACGGATGACAACGCTCTTCGCGGGAACCTTCAGGGCGGTTCGCTTTCCGAGCCGGATCTGTCCCTCTGCGTACATCCCTGCCTGAGCGCCGCTCCCTGCTTTAATATCAACAAACACTGTAATCAGACGGGTTTCAGGATCGAAAGAGGGCGCGATCTGTCTTACCGTCCCCTCCGCCTTGTCTCCGTTCGGCAGGGCAAGAATAACGGATTGCCCTTTGACTATATGCGCAGCCTGATTTGCAGTCAGTTCACCACGCCATTCAAGCCTGTTTTGTCTGATAAGCCTGAACAACTCTTCGCCCGCCGCCCCCACTGCTCCCAGTGTTGCATTTCGGACGCTGATAACCCCGTCATCCGGGGCGGTGATATTTGTATATTTCAGGTGCAGCGCCTTTGCGTCCATCTGTGCCTTCGCCACTGCCGCCTTATTGATGTAATCCTCGACAGACTGCTCACTGATTGCGTCAAAGACCTTAAGATTCAGCGCGCGCTTCCGGTTTGATTCCGCGGCTATCCAATTTGCTTCCAGCTCAGCGTATTCAGCCAGAAGCGTTTCGGAGTTGAATTTTGCCAGAACCTGCCCCTTTTTCACGACATCGCCCACATCAGCCGGAACAGCGATCAGTCTTTGTCCGGAAATTTCCGTACCGATAACGGCTTCCTGCCAAGCGGCAACCTGCCCTGTGGCTTTTATGCTCTCCGTCCATTCCGCCTCGGTTACTGCTGCTTCACTGACAGTGAGAACCGCAGACACAGACGCCTTCGGCGTTTCCTTTTTACCCGGGTTTTTCAGCATCCAAAAGACGGCGGCTGCGGCAAACACCGCAATGACAAGAGATATTGTTAATATATTATTTTTCATCGTTCCTGCTTTATCTGGTTGAAATTGAAGGCTTTTTCTCACGCTTTCGGTCAATTAGAAATTGAAACCTGTTGTAAAAAATACGGACGGATTAAAATCATCTTTTGTTAAAGGGCTGTCTGCCGCATCACCGAGAAACTGATCTCCGTTTATCATAAGCTTAACATCCCAGCTTTCAGTGATGTTATAAAACGCTCCTAGGGCGAAGCCTACCGATTTGAGCCCGGCTTCGGCATCATAGCGGCTGTATGTTGAACGTGCCGCCTGCTTTTGTGAAACGCCGAAATAGCTCTCCATATGATCATTATCCGCCCATGTGGAACCGACCGATGCCATGATCATCAGCTTGTCGCCAATGGGAAACATCGTTCCGAGCTCCACAGTCGCAGTTGTGCCGTAGTCCTCGGTTCCTTTTGTGGCTTTGCCTGAAACCTGCAAAGGACCGAAGCTGTATTCACCCATGAGGCTGAGAGTTGCGGACATGTCTATATCACCCATTCCGCGGAGGTTGCCTTTGTCATCATCCTCGGAACGCCCGAAATCAAAACCTACCGCCGCGCCGAGCTTATAATCTTCAGTCAGAACGGGGTAACCGCCGATTCCGCCCATAATACCCGCAAAGAATACCCCTTCCTTATATTCAACGGAAACATCGGGAACAGCTTTAACCACATACTTGTCGGAACCTTCATATGCGGCGCCGTACATCACTCCGCCGCCCACACTATAGTTCCAGTCTTTTTCCTCTGCTCTTACTCCGGCTGTTAAAATGGCAAGCAACAGGCTTGTGAATACGATTGAACGTAAATTGTACAACATAGGATGATCCTCCGGTTCGGATTATATTTGTGCTTTGTGAACCGAAGTATAGAGAGGTATTATTTTGGGCGCATCGGTCTTAAGGCGGAGAGTCTTTAAAAAATAATATATCCGCCTCAAGGATGATGTTTTTTCAAAATAAAATCCGTATAGTGAAGGAATGAAGAAATGGATTGAGTACTGCCTGACCTTTACGAAGCGCCTGTGGTTCCAGCTTGCCGTAAGTTATTCCCTGCTCGCAATCTGCGCAATGTCACTGGTTATAGTGATGCAATACGGAATGAGTGATTACAGAGATTTCCGCGCAGCCATAACCCCTGAAAATATTGAAAGACTTGCAGCCGACGAGAAACTCATTATCTCACAGGGAATCCGTGACACGGATAATACTGAATGGCTGGATAAAGCACGGGATAACATCCGTAAAAAACTGATAAACATAACAGAAGATAATGACGACGGCATTGCGATATACCGCATTACCAATTCCAGCCTCCCCGAAGTGTATATTCAGATTACCGATAAAAATGATCGCCTCCTGATGTCTGACCCTGTCGACCTTCCCGAAAAAGCCGCACACGAGTTTCTTCTGCAACAGCAACAGCAACTGCCTGCCGCACAAAGCAGCTCCAAGCGGCTGACAGAAAACGGTTCCATCTGGGTGGACATGCCCGTAACTGACAGCAGCGGAACTGTTATCGGACGTTTGCGTATATTATATATCGCAGAATTTAATCTTTGGGTGCAGATCAAAAGTATCTTTCATTTTCTTATGTTCATCACCGATAATTTACTTTTGCTCTCTATACCTATCGGCATCGCCTGCGGTTTGATAGCCTCCCGCTATGTAACAAAACAGCTTCAGAAAATGAATGAGGTCACGGAAAGCTGGCGGCAGGGCAACTTTGAGCCGCGTATCGAGCTGCCGGATGACGATGTGCTCATAAGGCACAGCCGACAGCTCAACGACATGGCTCAGGACTTGGAGATGTATCTGAGTCTGAAACAAAATCTTGCGGTAAGCGACGAACGCAGCCGTGTGGCGAGAGAACTGCATGACACGGTAAAACAAAAACTTTTCGCGCTGGGGCTGCAATTGGCGACCGCCAAGTCCAAGCCTGCGGTGATGGAGGCAGCGCAGGAACATATTCTTGAGGCTGAAACCATTACCCGGGAAGCGCAGCACGATCTGATGGAGATCATCACCCAACTGCGCCCCGCAGGAACCGACGATACATCACTTTTTGAGCGTATCGGCATGATTGCGGATGATTTCAGACGGCGCTTCGGCGTGAATATCGAATTAAGCTGTTTTGACTCTGTCCGGTTTAACGCTCACACCGAGCATCATGTGCTGCGGATTGTGCAGGAGGCGCTGATGAACGCAATTCGTCACGGCAGTGCTTCTCAAATTATAATTGAAAGCAGAATCGACCACGCAGCTTCCGTACTGACGATCACCGATAACGGCAGCGGGTTTGATACAGGCAAAAAAACCGGAGGATTCGGCATTACCTCAATGCGTGACAGGGCGCGTCATTTGCCGTGCGGAGAATTTGAAATCGAAAGCGCCGAAAACAGCGGAACTCTTATCAAGATCTCATGGAGGAACGAGACATGACCGAGAAAATCACACTCATTCTTGCCGATGATCACGCAATGGTTCGCAAGGGATTAACCGCCTTTCTCGCCACTGCCGAAGATATTGAAGTGATGGGTGTTGCCTCCGGAGGCGCCGAAGCGGTGGAAGCCGCTGAAAAGCATGCGCCGGATGTGGTGCTGCTGGATCTGTTCATGCCTGATCAGCCTGCGGTCGAAACCGTGCGCCAGATTAAAAAGGTCAGCCCGCGCAGCCAGATTATCATGGTCACCTCCCACGAAGGTGATGAATATGTTGTGCCTACAACACAGGCAGGAGCAATCTCCTATATATTGAAGGACACAACGCCTGAAGACCTCATCCGCTCCGTGCGGAAAGCGGCTGCGGGAGAAAGCACCATCAGTCCGCGCGTCGCCAAGGCGCTTGTGACCGTCGTTACACGGGCTCGGGCGGCAAAGACACAGGAAAACCAGCTCCACGAAGATTTAACCGAACGTGAGATGGAGGTGCTCCAGCGTATCGCGGAAGGTTTGTCAAACATGGATATTGCGGCACGCCTGAATATCTCGGAAAAAACCGTGAAATCCCACGTAAGCAACATTCTGAGCAAGCTCTATTTAACAGACCGTACCCAAGCCGCCGTTTACGCATGGCGTGAAGGAATCGTAAAAGAATAGCCTAAAAAACCTGCCCGCCCTTTTGCGGTTAAAGAGCAGGCAGGAAATGGAGGGAAAACCATGTCGGCGTTATATATCAGGAAGCAATGAATTTATTGAAAGCCTTGCCGACCGCTCTGTAAAATGAAGTTTCGGCATTTTCTGCCACTGCGTCAGCGAATTTTGACGCGAACGGAACGAAATATGATTCCTGAAACATTCTCCTTAGCTCGGACAAAGCATCGACGTCCTCTTTGTTATCAGCCTGCTCAGCATTCCTTATGCGTATATCCATCAGGTGCATAAACTCAAGCTCGATAGCTATGTGATCTGCGGGCTCGTGCATTTCCTCTTCAACCTGAAGACCCGCGGCTTCGTATATCGCCGCTACGTCCATGGTGGTTTTCCCCATAATCTGCCTGTCTTTTTCCAGATAAACAGAACCGTAAGGCGGACAGGGAAGCTCGAAGGGACCGACAAACAGTCTGGCGAAGTCAAGCTCCAGAGCATCTTCAGGCGTTTCGGCGAAAGCCGCTTTCAGCTCTTCCGCTTCTTTATGTATTCCAAGCGAATCCAAGGCGCAGGCAAGGGATTCGGTGATTGTTTTCTCTTCCAGTACTGTTTCTTTCGGCGGATAAAAACACAGTGCGAGAAGCCTGTAAGCTTCCGTTTTTATCGCTGCCGTTTCGGGGAATTTCGTTTCCATATTCACTCCGTTATAAAAAATAAATAGTGGCGGAGGGATTTCCCTCCGCCGATGGTTTATTCAAAGCGCAGCAGGTGTGCTACACCTTAAAGTTCCTTATATAGTAAACATTTGGCTTGGTTCCTTCCTCGGGTTTAAGCACCATGGAGGGATACTTCGCAAGCAGTTTGCTTACTTCGCTGCTCGGGTCGTTCTTATCACCCACAACCCTTGCGCCTGAAGGGCAGGATTTCACACACCATGGTTTTTCATTAACCATCAGTCTGTGGTGGCAGAGGTAGCACTTCTCAGTGACACCCGCTCTGCGCACTGCCTCATACTCAGGGTGGGAGTAGTCTGTTTTATAAGGAGGAAGCCCGCCGGTTTTCTTAGCGATTTCAGCGCCTGCAGATGTTCCGCCGGGAATAAGGGCTGCCTTTGAAGTGTAGGCGGACTGCACATCCTCACCGTCAAAGTTAAAGCTGATTACGCTGTACTCCGCTTTTTCAGCCTCAATATCCTCCGCGCTGTAAGGGCATGCTATCTGACAGGAACGGCAGCCGATGCAGCGTTCATCGTTGTGCATAGTTATGCCTTCGGGCGTTTTGAACATCGCCTTGGGCTCAACGGGGCACGCCTCGACACATGCCGCGTTTGAGCAGTGGTTGCAGAGAACGGGGATGGCAGCGAAGCTCACATCGGGGAACCTGCCTTCCATCTTGATCACGTAATCAGCCCAGTTGAAGGTTTGCCCGTTTTTTCTGTCGGGGGTGTTGTTTTCCGTTTTGCAGGCGATTCCGCACGCTCCGCACCCTGCGCATTTCTGAAGATCTATTACCATACAGTATTGAGCCATTTTCTACCTCCTTACGCCTTCTCGATTTTGACGCCGCAAAGACCGCCGTTTCTTGCTGTCGCTCCGGTGAGCCTGTCGTAGTCAGCGGGGATGAGCTCGTTATTATTGAATGTGTAAGCCTCTTTGCCGAACTTCTTGGAAGCGACCTTACCGTATGCCCAATGCCCCTGACCGTAAGCCTTAGCCACTGTTCCCGGGCGTATGCCTTCCCAGTAGCGAACTTTGGTGAGGAATGTTCCGGATACGGAAGATATTTTCGCCATTCCGCCGTCGGCAATACCGAGTTTCTGAGCATCTGCGGGATTCATCTTGAGAACGTCCTCCCAGCTTGCGTCGCCTGCGTCAACCTTCTTGAACTCCATGTACCATGTACAGTTGGCGCTTCTTCCTTCCTTATTCAGACGTGACTTATGATCAACAAAGGTGAAAGGATATTCTTCCATGCTTCCGTAACGGAAGGGAGACTCATAATGAGGAACAAACGCTTTCTCTCCTCTGGCTTCGTAATTGCAGACCTCAAGAACCTTATCCACATCAACTTTGTTGTTTGCGGCATGCTCATTGAGAGCTTTTTTAAGCGTTTCGCTGTAAAACTCGAATTTCTGAGTTACGGTTTTATATTTGCCCCAGCGCCCTTTGAATTTATAGGAAGCAGAGTTCCACACACCGACCTCTTTGAATTTTTCCCATGAGCCGATCACATCGCCCTGAGCGGGGTCTGCGTTTGCCCATGCGGGCTGGGTATAGTATTTCACGGCGTTTACGGTAAATTCTTTCTCGTCTGCGGGTGCTTTTCCGGTTTCGACATCTTTAAATTCGTTCATGTAAAAATCCAGAAGGTTTGTAAATCCCCTTTCGGCAAACTTTTTCGCCAGAAGGAAAGGAATTTCCGTTTCATCCGCCTTAACGTCCCATACAGGCTTGATTACAGGCTGAAGAATTGTGCTGTAACCGAACTGACCGCCCTTGTTCTTCAGGTATGCCCACTTTTCTGTGGTTGTCTGAGCGGCAGGAAGCACAATGTCGGCGAACATTGTAAGTTCTGAGGCATGGGTTGTGAGGTGAACATAGAAAATTTCGTTTTCGGCGAACATTTTCTCCCATCTCTGAGCGCCTGTGCCGGAGAAGGGAAAGTTGTTCATATAGCCGAGACCCATTTTGATGTCATAGGGTTTTTTAGCCATTATCGCATCGGGCAGGTTATTCGTGATAACACCGCTGCCCGGTTTGCCGCTTGCCATCGCCGGAAAGGCAAGGGTTCCTCTCTGGTCTATTTTCTTATTCTTTTTCTTTGCTGTTTCATCAAGATAGCCGTCAAGCTTCTGAAGACCGTTACCGAGAACTTTCATTCCTGCCAGTGAGCCGCCTATGTTGTCGCTGCTGCCCATCAGTCCGCTGAGAGCGTGAACTGACATGGCGGAGTAAGTTCCTCTCACGTGCATAGCCGCACCCGGTCCGAGCCATACGGCAACATTCGGAGCCGCTTTTGCCATATCCCGCGCCGTTTGGTAAATCTTAGAGGCAGGAACACCGCAGAGCTTCTCAGCCCATTCGGGGGTTTTGTCCTTAAGCTCTATGTTCCACCATTTGACCACACCGTTGGTCTGGATCTCCTTAAATGTGTCTTCCGCAACGGTTTCACCCATTTTAAAACGGTTTACCCCATCGCTGAAATCACCCACAAACTCTTTATACCAAAGACCCTCAGTGAGGATAACGTGAGCCATAGCCACAGCAAGCGCTCCGTCTTCACCGGGAATAACTGGAAGCCAGTCGTGAGCCTTTGCGGATGAGGCGTTCATCTTGGGATCAACAACCACAACCTTGGCACGGTCAAGAATATCACCGAACATTTTGATTGTGTACGGAACCTGACGGTTTGAGCTGAGCGGATCAAGACCCCAGATCAGCATAAACTTGGTATTGACCATGTCATAATCACGGTAATCCCAGAGACCTTCAGTGAAGAATGAGCCGGACTTCTCAGCCTCGGCACAGATTGATGAGTGGCTGATGTTGTTGGGTGAACCGTAGATCTTTGTCATCGCGTCATAAATAAGAACATTCATGTGCGTGTAGCGCCCGCGGTTCAGCATGTATTTGTGAGCCTCGCCGTTGTTGCGCAGCTCCATCATTTTATCCGCTATGGTGTTGAGAGCCTCGTCCCATGAAATAGGCACGAATTGGGGATCAACGCCTCTGCCTTTTTTAGGGTTTGTTCTCTTCATCGGCACTTTAACTCTGTCTGGGTCATAGACCTGCTGAAGTGTGAGGTGCGCTCTTGGACAGCATGTTCCATGATTGGACTTGCTGTTGGGGTTACCCCTTACCTTTACTGCTCTTCCGTCCTGAACGAAAATCTGTATTGGATCCCACGTTGTACAGCCCTGACAGGATGTGGAAATCCATTTGCCGGGAGCCTCGCCTATTTTCTTTTCGCCTTTTGCCGGGGCAAGGGCGTTGCCGGAAACACCGCAGCCCACCGCGGCTATGGCACCTGCGGCGGCGGAAGCTTTAATAAAATTCCTTCTGCTTATACGCATCCGTTCCTCCTAAGTTAAACTTAACTTAATCGTTTAATGCAAAACGGATGCCATGTACTGTCACTGTAACATATTGATAAAACTGAATAATTAGACATATCTAAGTATAGTTTCTATACGATTTTGTATAAAAACTATACAAATTAATGTTAAATATTAATGCCGTATTTCTTCATTTTCGCGTTCAGGGTTACTCTGGTTATTCCAAGCTCCTCAGCTGTATGTGTCAGGTGATTTGAGTTTTTCAGCAGACTTTTCTCTATGAGTATCTTTTCCAGCTCCTCAACGCTGCTGTTAAGCGTATCTGACGGGAATTTTGCAAAAAAGTATTCCCACACGGCGGCAGAGCTGCTCTCGGGCTTTTCCGCTTCCTGCCCCGCAAGCTGTATGTCCGATTCGGTGATACGGTTTGAGGAGGAGAGTATAACCGCCTTTTTGATAACGTTCTGCATCTCTCTGATGTTTCCCGGCCAAGAGTAGGCTCTGAATATATCCACCACCTCCCTGTCTATGCAGCAGATGCTTTTTCCCGCCTCAAGGGAATATTTCGCGGCAAAAAACGCTGCAAGCGGCGGTATGTCGTCCGTTCTTTCCCTTAAGGGAGGAAGCTTTATGTCCACAACATTCAGCCTGTAGAAGAGATCCGAACGAAACTCCCCTGCGGCTATGAGTTCTGCGATGTTCCTGTTTGTGGCGGAAACAATGCGTACGTCCACATGAACGGACTTATTTGAACCCAGCCTCTCTATTGTGCCGTTCTGGAGCACTCTCAGCATCTTAGACTGAAGCTCCACGGGCAGCTCCCCTATTTCGTCCAGAAACAGGGTTCCGGTGTGGGCTGCTTCAAATTTGCCCGTTCTGTCCTGATGGGCTCCGGTAAACGCACCCTTAACATACCCGAAGAGCTCGCTCTCAAGGAGCTCACGGGGGATAGCCGCGCAGTTTATCACCACAAAGGGCTTGTCCCTGCGGTGGCTCCTTTCATGAACAAGACCGGCTATCAACTCCTTGCCCGTCCCGCTTTCCCCTGTTATGAACACTGGCGTATTTGAGTTTGCGACTGTGGCGATCAGTTTGAACACGTCGCGGATCTTGCGTGATGAGCCCACGAAGGCGGAGCCTGTTTCACCGAGCTCCTCCACAGGCAGCGCATCCTCCCCGCAGGATATTTTTTCGGGGCGGGCGTACTTTTCTATGCAGTCGGTAAGCTCTTCATAATCAACCGGCTTCACGAGGAAATCCGCCGCTCCGAGTTTAAACGAGTCAAGCACGGTGTCACTTGTGCCGAAGGCGGTGAGCATGACCACCGGAACAGTACGGGAGAGCTCTTTTATTTTTTCCAGAACCTCAAGACCGTTCTCGGAGCCCAGCCTGTAATCAAGCAGAATAAGGCTGAAACTGCCGTTTCCCAGATGCTCGAAGGCCTCCTCCGAGGATGAGACGGTGGAAACGGAGTATCTGCCGGAGAGAACCCGCTTCATGCCGTAGCAGAGGGACGTATCATCATCAATTATCAGTATCTTTTTCATGATCCTTCACTTTTATAATGAATTTTGCACCGCCTGAGTATTCTTTATCCAGTTCTATTCCGCCGCCGAGAATCTCCAGAATCATTTCTGTATATGTCAGCCCCAGCCCTGTGCCGGTCGCCTTGGAGGTGTAAAACGGCATGAAGATCTTAGACTGCTTCTCCTGCGGGATTCCGCATCCGTTGTCCGAAATTTCAAACACCGCAAAACCGCTTTCCCTGCCGAAACCGAAATGAACCTTTGTAGCTCCGGCCTCTGCGGAATTATGAACCATGCTGATCATAACCTGATACAGCTTTTCAGGGTCACTCACAAAGCCTATGTTGCTTCCCGCCTGAACCGTGGCGGTGAGGCTGTCCTTAAATCTGCTTTTGACATACTGCACAAGATAGGCTGTTACGGCATGAGCGGAAATTTTCTCAGGCTTCACCTCCATGGGACGGGAGAGGCTGAGGAAGTCGTTAAGCGTCGCCACTATCCTGTCCGATTCTTTGCGCATAACAGCGAGATCCTCCGCGGACTGAGGGTCTGAATGATTCTCCTTAAGGCTCATGGAAAGCAGATTTATTGTCATAATAGGATTTTTAAGCTCGTGGGCAAGTCCCGCCGCCATTGTTCCCACTGTAGCAAGCCTTTCGCTTCTTTTAAGCTGTTCACTCTGGCGGTAAATCTCATTCAGGGCGTCCTTGAGCGTGCGAGACATATTCCCCAGAGTTTCCGCAAGAGCCTTTATCTCGGTTGTGGCGTATTTATCCGTTTCAATCTTTTCCGGCAGGTTGTCCAGAGTAAACTTGTTTATCTCGTTTGAAAGTGAAAGAAGAGGCTCCGTGATGAATACGGATATTTTTGTGGCGAACACAAGCCCCGCTCCCAGAAGAATAAGGAAGAAAAGACATGTTTCCAGAAACTGAAGCGCAACGGCATTATTTACATAGCCGCTGTTCAGAACGTACACCACCTCGCCTATCACTTCGTTTTTAGCTAGTATCTTATATTCAAAATACCAGCCCTCACGCATGGACTCATCCCAGCCGCCCTCCGTGAGGGCATCCACAACAAGCCTTCCGGAGCTGTCGAAAAGGTAAATATTCTTTATGAATTCGTGGGCATCGGTTGAGGCTTTCAGCAGGGAGTACATGTCAAAGATATTGTCATAGAGCATCGCCTCGGATATGTAGGACTCTATGACCTTATGCTGGCTGGCGAGTGTATTCTCCGCCCCTCTGCGTATGAACTGGTACTGGAAGGATGTGACTATGGCAAGCTCAAGCACCATAGCCGAAATCCCCAGAAAAACTATCAGCATAAGAACCCGGTTCCGAAAGGAATCGGGGATGAATCTAGCGGGAATGCGCATCTAAAAACTTCTTCATCTCTATCATGCTGTCCAGACTGTGACTGTCCGGCGGAATAAGCCTGTCGACGAGAATGCCGCCGAGTATCCTGCGCCCTTCATCGTCTTTGTGCATATTTACCAGTATGCTCTGCATTTTCTTAAAAAGCGTGTCATTAACCTTGCCGGAAGCGACAATTGGCGGCGCGAGAAACTCAGGGGAAGTATCAATAATGCGGATGTTCGCAACTTTTTCGGGATATTTTTCCCTGAAATACTCAAATATCAGGCTGTCCACAGCCGCACCCGCCACCACTCCGCTGTTCACAAGGAATATGGACTTGTCATGGTTTCCGGTGTAGTAGACTTTTGAAAAATAACGTTCCGGACTCTGATTAGTGTTCTTTGTGATTAGGTAGGTGGGATAGAGCGCTCCGCTGTTGGAAAGGCTGTCGGTAAAGGCGAATGTCTGTCCCTTAAGCCCGTCAACCGATTTAATGCCCGATTTCTCCGAAACTATTATATACGAATGATAAGACGATTTGCCCCGCACGACAGGAATGGCAAGGACTTTATAATCCTTTTCATTCAGATCGAGAAGAGCGCCGGTACAGACAGTGGCTACATCCACCTCTCCTTCCCGTATCATTGAGTTCATTTTGGCATAGCTGTCCTTCTGAAAGAACGCAACCTTCATATTAAGCTTCTTCCCGAGATATTCACTGAGGGCACTGTACTGGCTGTAGCTTTCGCCCGGTGAAATAACCGAGGCAACGCCGAAATGGATGGTTTCCTTTTCCTGAGCCCGGGCAGATGTCGACCAAAACAAAAATACTGACAGGCAAAATAAAATTGCAGATGATTTCATTGACTCTTCTCCTGTGTCAGGACGGAATATGTTTTTTTTCATCCCTATGAAGTGTCCGAAGTTTCATTATGATAACCATAAAAATAAAAGAATTGGAAGAATAATTTAGCAGATTAAGAATGCAGCCGGAACGGATTCTCCGGCTGCAATAGAGATTTACACTGTTTTAAGCCACTCTTCAAGCTTCGCCCTGATCATATCCCTCGCTTCTCTTGCAGCCTGAAGCTTTTCCTCATGACCGCCTCCGGCAGCGGAAGGATCGGGAAATGTCCAATGGATTCTCCTTACCTCAACGCCGGGAAAGAGAGGGCATCTCTCAGCGGCTTCCGCGTCGCAGACAGTGATGATATAGCTGAACACCTTGCCCTCTTTGAAAAAATCGAAAACACTGTCCACAGTGTTTTCTGAAATATCAATGCCCGTCTCCTTCATCGCCTCCACCGCAAACGGGTTCAGCGTACCCGGGGTCAGCCCGGCGCTTTCCGCTATGAATCTGTCAGGGGCAATGCTGTTGAGCAGGGCTTCCGCCATCTGGCTCCTTGCGCTGTTGTGCACGCATACAAAAAGAACTTTTTTTCTGGACATGGCTCCTCCGAAATCTGACTTAATTTTGACTTGCATTTTCATACTTTCATTTCTATAAATATAGAAATAAGAAATTCTCATGAAGAATACAAATAAATGTCAAAAATCCGGAGGTTAAGCATGAACCAAAGCGGTAAAGACGGTATAAGAGCAGCAGTGAGAAATAATTACAGGAAATTCGCCGTAGCTGAACCCGCTGGGTGCGGATGCGAGACTGAATCCTGCTGCGGCAGCGGAAAAGCGGCAAACGCAGAATCAATTTCTGTTGTCCTCGGCTATTCCGCGGAAGAGCTGGCATCCATCCCGGAAAGCGCCAATCTGGGCTTAGGCTGCGGCAACCCCATAGCCGAAGCGGAGCTGAAACAGGGCGAAACCGTTCTGGATTTGGGCAGCGGCGGCGGGATTGACTGCTTTCTCGCCTCAAGAGCCGTAGGTGCCGAAGGGCGGGTGATAGGTGTGGACATGACGCCGGAGATGGTAAGCAAGGCACGCAAAACTGCCGAAGAGAGCGGCTTTAATAATGTCGATTTTCGTCTGGGTGAAATAGAAAACCTCCCCGCAGGCGACTCCACAGTTGATGCAGTAATATCCAACTGCGTAATAAACCTTTCGCCTGATAAGGAAAAGGTTTTCAGGGAATGCTTCCGTGTTCTGAAAAAGGGAGGCAGAATCGCCGTTTCGGACATAGTGGCAACAGCAGCATTGCCGGATGATGTTAAAAACAACCTTGCAATGTACACAGGCTGCATGGCGGGCGCGTCTCACATAAAAGATCTTGAGGAAATGATGCGCAGAAGCGGATTCCACGGCATCAGCATAAAGCCTAAGGGTGAAAGCCGTGAGTTTATCTCAGAGTGGTCTCCGGGCAGCAGCATTGAAGACTATGTGGTATCCGCAGTGGTTAAAGCTGTAAAATAACTTTCGGGAGAGATTTGATGAGCAATGTAAACTGCGCAGATGAACGCAGAATGACAAGCATATTTGAAAAATACCTCACCCTCTGGGTAGGGCTCTGCATAATCGGCGGTATCGCTCTGGGGAAAATCGCGCCGGATTTGGCTAAAACGCTGGACGGCATGTCGGTCATCGTGAACGGCAGCCCCGTTGTGTCGATACCCATTGCCGTGTGCCTTTTCTTCATGATGTACCCGATTATGGTGAAGATAGATTTTGAAAAGGTAGTTAAGGCGGGCAGAAGCGGAAAACCGGTATTCCTCACCCTTTTTATAAACTGGTGCGTAAAGCCGTTCACAATGTACGTTATAGCCCTGTTCTTTCTTGGTTTTCTGTTCAGGGGCTTCATAGGAGCCGAGGCGGTCGATCTCGTCAGAATGCCCTTCGGGCTTGATCTTCCCGTGGGCAGTGCGCACGGAGCGGGCACAGTTGTCCTTGCGGACGGAGTGAAGATGCTTGAAATACCCCTCTGGCGCAGCTACTTCGCGGGGTGCATTCTTCTGGGCATAGCTCCCTGCACGGCGATGGTTCTTGTATGGGGCTACCTCTCAAGGGGGAACGACGGGCTGACCCTTGTGATGGTTGCTATCAACTCGCTTACGATGCTCGTGCTTTACGGAGTTCTCGGCGGGTTTCTCCTCGGTGTGGGCAAGCTTCCCGTTCCGTGGCAGGCACTTCTGCTTTCGGTCGGCATTTATGTGGCTCTGCCTCTGGTTGCGGGATATTTCTCCAGAAAGCTTATAATCAGCGCAAAAGGAGAGGAATGGTTCAGGGAAAAATTCCTCCATCTGCTCACTCCGGTAACAATAGGCGCCCTGCTGCTCACCCTTGTGCTGCTGTTCAGCTTCAAAGGTGAGGTGATACTCGCCAACCCGCTGACTATTTTATGGATCTCTGTTCCGCTTTTTCTCCAGACTGTGCTGATATTCGCTCTGGGCTACGCAGGCGCTAAAATGCTCAGACTCAAATATGAGGATGCGGCTCCTGCGGCGATGATCGGCGCCTCAAACCACTTTGAGGTAGCCATAGCCACAGCGGTAATGCTGTTCGGACTTTCCTCCGGCGCCGCTCTTGCCACTGTTGTCGGCGTGCTTATCGAGGTTCCGGTGATGCTCATGCTGGTCGGGATATGCAAAAGAACAGCATCGTGGTTTGAAGCATAATAATATATCAGAGGCGGCGGTTCTCTGCCGCCGTTTTCTTGTTCACCGTAAATGATATTGAACCCGTAGGACAATTATCGGCGCACTCCATGCAGCTTGTGCATTTTTCAAAAAAGCGTTTATCGCCTTCGGTTATTCTGATTTTTTCCTTACAGCCCGCTGAACAGAGACCGCAGAGCGTTTCCTGACTGAGCAGACAGGTTTCTCTGTTCACTCTCAGCCTCAGCTTCAGCCCGGGGATCTTTGATGCAAGTGTTATCAATGCTGACACAGGGCAAACAGCGGAGCACCACTTTCTGAAAAAAATCAGCTCCAAAGCTATAACCAGCGGGAAGATCAGAAGCGTTATACCGGGTTCAAAAACATGGGTCACCTTAAGCACTGCAAAAACAAACCCGAAAAAAAGCCCGATCGGGCAAATGAGACAAAATACCGGAAACCCTGCGAAAAATGAGGCAATAAGCGACACAGCCAGAATAACATAGGGAAAGTTCTCCGCTCTGCCCGATACTGCTTTTTGGGAAGCGCCGAGGGTTTTAACTGTAAAAGCAGTGGGGCAAAGCCAAGAGCAGAAGATTCTCCCGAATACATACGCCGCCCCGATAAAAACCAGCACCGCCGGCAGCATGCCCGATGGGATGCTTTTTGAGGCTGCCCATACTTCAAGAAAACCTACAGGGCACATGCCGCAGAGCGTACCCAACCCGAAATTGCCTGAATCCGCCGCGACAACAGCAATAATACCCGCTGCCAGCACATAGTATCTTATTTTGGAATATTTTATTTTTTTCAAGACTTTTGCCCTTTTTCCGTTTCAGCGGAATCCGCATTTCTCGGCGGAACGCCGGACGGTCTTTTCATTACAATAACCCCTTTCCCCTGAATGGATGCTCTCAGTGAAGAGGAAGGGCATTTAAGCTCGCAAATCCCGCAGCCGTTGCATTTCTCGGGAATAACAACCGGACGTTTGTGCTCATCAAGATATATCGCCTTAAGCGGGCAGTTATCCACACACACGGTGCAGCCTGTCCAGTCCCACGCCACGCAGTCTTTTTCGATTATCACCGCAATGCCTATATCCAGAGTTTCCTTTGTAACAGGCAGGAGGGCGTCCGTCGGGCAGACTTCCGAGCATTTCAGACAAGAATTGCAGTATCCGTGCCTGAAAGACACTACCGGAGTATTGGCGGCAATAATTCCATGACTGAAGGAAGCCGGAACAATAACTTTTGTCGGACATGCCTGAACGCATTTCTGGCACCTGTTGCACCTTGAAAGAAACTCATTTTCGGACAATGCTCCGGGAGGTCTCAGCGGAGGGTTTGACTCACTCCCCGCAAAAACCTCCGCCGGAGACATCAGCGATATGACGGCTGTTTTTATAAAATTTCTTCTTGTAAAAATCATTTCAATGCCTTGGGTTTAAAATATAATCCTGTTGTTTATGCTGTCTTTCACAACCGGCATCTGGTTGATAAGCACACAGAGCAGAAACACGCCGGCGGCAAAGGACACCCCGCTAAGCAGCGGCATGGCAGGCTTCTTTTTTATCAGTGAAATAATAAACATAATAAAAGGAACAAGAAAAAGCAGAGCCGCCGAAGCCCAGAACAGAAACGAGTAATCTCCGGTTAAAAGCTTGCCGGCGGAGAGGATCCTGTCTTCAGCAGTCAGAAAAGCCATTCTCACTACAAAGACGGCAAGCAGTATCCCGCACAGGGAAACCAGCCCCAGTCCTGTTTTAACAGCCAAATCCGTTCTGAAATCAAGATCCGCGTTGATGCTCATCTGAAGCCACGCTCCGAATACGGCGGATGTAATAAGCAGCAAGGTCAGAATATGCGTGTCGAGGGCTGGTCTGGCGACCATCATGTAATATCTGGCAATGCAGAATACGGAAACCACACTCAGCAGCATCGATACTCCTTTGAGGGTCTGCTTCCCTGAATTTTTGAAAAACAGAATAAAACCCGCAAAACCGGCAGCCAGCAGAGCCAGAACAGCGCTGCTCAAACCGGAATAAGGACGCATAAGGATATTCAGCATTCTGGAAAATTCATTTATGCCCAGCAAAACGATTAAGGCTGCCGTTGTACAGCTGATACCCGCCGACAAAGAATAAATCCTGTGCTTACAGACATTCGCCTTATTAAAATATCCCGCCGCTGACGAATAAAGCAGCAAAGACGCCCCCACGAGCCCGATAAACATAAAAAATGTCATATTCCACTTTGTGTTCATGGCGTTATCCTTCCTGTTCCTGCTGTAAACTCACAAGGAGATCATTGACGATTTCAGCGTCCATATTAAGAAAGGAAACAGTAAGCTCCGCCACTCCCTGATAGAACGCTGTTGATGCGACTTTGTTAATATCTTTGCAGAAATCCGGAACCCACCTCATGAGATGCTTTTCATGAAATTCTCTCTGTTCGCCGAGATGTCTCACCGCTTCGTCCATTTTTCCGTTTTCGGCAGCCTGCCTGACAAGACCGCACAAATGAGCCATAAACTCCAGCTCCAAGGCTAAATGGTCCTCGGGAATGCTGTATTTGCTGCTTACCCCCAGACCGTATTTACGGTAGAGAGCAAGAACTTCATCCCTAGCCTCCTGCATTATCAGGCGTTTTTCGCTCGTATAAACAGATTCGTATGGGAAAGCGCTTTTTTCGGTTTCAACAGATCCGGCTCCCAGAAAAATTCTCGCATAATCAACGGCGAGATCGGTAATGGGATCATGCCTCTCGGCACGGCAGAAGCTGAGAATCTTTTCATAGCCATCGGAAAGCTCATTCCGCGGCTCCGCCGAAAAATCCAGATCTCTTATGATCTTATAAAAGCTTTCGGTGACTTCCGTTTTATAAAGGTTGGTCAGAAACAGATACATGTTCTCTCTGTTTGAAATTACATCTGAATACGCTGCCAAATTGCTCATGGATAAACCCCCGGTATTTGTCGGCTGTAGTTTTGTATTAACGGAGAGCGGATAAAGCTCCGCTCTCCTTTTCGCTAACCAGTGTCTCTTCCTCTCTGAAAGAGATTTCAGTTTTTCTCAGGGAAGAATACCCACGTTTTCCTGTCATGCCATTTGGCGGTTTTTTCGCTGAGAATATACCGCACAGTCGGGCTGTTTCCGGCATCCGGCAGGGCATGAACATTTTTCTCTCCTGCTTTTTTAATCTTCTGCCGGATTTCGCCGTCAGGATCATCAAAATCGCCTACTGTTCTGGCTTTTGCGCAGCATGCTTTAACACACGCGGGCTTATCGGGAGCCTTCAGATGGTCGCAGAGAGTGCATTTTTCCACAACTGCGGTTTTCATGTTGAATGAACGGGCTCTGTAGGGGCAGGCGGTAATGCACGCCATACATCCTATACATTTCTGGTGATCCACGAGTATTACGCCCTCGTCATTGACATGTGAGGCTCCGGTGGGGCATACCGCCACACAAGGGGCGGAATCGCACGCCTGACAAAGGGACGGCAGAAAATACATTTCCAGATCAGGAAATACTCCAGTGGGACCGATCGTGAAAACCTTGTTCCACTGGATTCCCAGATCAATGTTGTTTTCATTTTTGCACGCAACTTCACAGGAAAAGCAGCCAATGCAGCGGTCAAGGTCTATCAGCAAAGATTTCTTTTTCATTTCACAACTCCGGCAACTCTTTTAGTGGATTTGGAAGCCTGAGGCATCCAAGGTTCAAACTCTTCCGGC
Organism: Geovibrio thiophilus; assembly: GCF_004087915.1. Lineage (NCBI taxonomy): Bacteria > Pseudomonadati > Deferribacterota > Deferribacteres > Deferribacterales > Geovibrionaceae > Geovibrio > Geovibrio thiophilus. The sequence goes on along the minus strand of NZ_CP035108.1, from coordinate 889,079 downwards.
TTAATCCATACTCCTTTCGGGGCGCCGTCGGCTTTGTAGATTTTCACCTGATAACCTCTGAGAGTGTACGTGCCCACGACTTCGTTGTACGGGCCGTCGCTTCGGCTGAGAACGTTAACATTCATCTCCTGCCATCCGTGAGTTTTCTCATTGATGTTTTCAGAGTTCCAGAACCTTTCCATGTAGACAGTACCTTTCGCTATGCCTTCTGTAACAAGTGCCCTTGCGTTGATTCTGCCTCGTTTAGATTCAACCCAGACCCAGTCGCTCTGCGATATGCCGTATTTTTTCGCGTCGACAGTGTTGATCCAGATGTCAGCTACTGGCTGTATCTCTCTGAGATAAGGGATGTTTCTCAGAGTGATGTGATGCCAGAATGGGAGCCTTCCGTTTGTCATGACAAGGGGAAAATCCTTGGCGATAGGTCTGTTGGGGCTTTCCTCGGGCTCAATGTAAAAGGGGAGCGGGTTATAGTCGTGAGGAGCCGGAGGAAGAGGCTTCCGCACAAACGGCGCTCCGGTTCTGCCCAGAGTTATCAGCGTTTCCAGATAGATTTCGCATTTTTTTGAAAGGGTGTTGAAGCCTTTCGGTTTTCCTGTTGCGGGATCTGTCTGTTTGTAAACGTAGTATTCCTTCATGTCCGACAGAGGGAATTTTTCGATGGGACCCTTTTTCAGGTCTTCCCACTTCATGTCGTAAGATTTGCACCACCAGTCAAGCTGCTCATTGTAGTCAGTGAATGTCGGGTGCTGGGGAGCTGTTTCCTTCGGATCGAATGTGCGCTTGCACTGCTCATGTCCGAGATCGGCGCAGCGTTTCACTATCCATGCCCATATCTCATACTCGTTTACTGTTTCGTAGAGATGGGTAGTCGCCTGACGCGGGAAAAACTTGTTGAAACAGTCCACGGGAAGATCAGTTTCCAGCCATTCGTTGGTGGGCAGCAGGAAATCCGCATAGGGTGAAAATCCGGTCGGGTACATATACATATGAACAATAAGCTCAAGGTTATGAACAACCTTAGACCATTCATAGGTATTAGCCACTGTACCCATCTTGTTGCCTGAGCGCTCAAGCCATGCTTTAAGTCTGTAGGGCTTTCCGGTTCTGAGAGCGTCAAGATGTTTTGCGACGTTGCCCGTCCACCACTGCATCATACCCTTGAATTCGTTTCCTCCGAGACGCTTTTTAAGCTGATCATGAGAGAGGAAGTTCATCAGAGGATCCGTGCCCACTGGAGATCTGCATACGTTTTTAAACCTCTGGAGAGCCGAGCCGGGTCTTTCTATATTACCCATTATAATGTTGAGAATCGCAGCGCAGTGTGCCATCTGGGTGGAGTTGGGATTCTGGTCTGTTGCCACGCCGAGAGAAAGCCATGAGGGTGCCTGAGCGTAAATTTCTATTGCTTTAACAATATCAGCCTCCCTCAGCCAGCATGTTTCGGCGGCTTTTTTAATTGTCCAAGGCTCACATCTTTCCTTAAGCATCTGGAAGCCTGTTTTACACTCGCTGCCGTTAACCGTGTAAGTGCCTTCCATTGCAATGTCAAGCGCGTCATTCCACGGATATTCGAGAGCCTTCGCCGTTTTGGACTTCCTGTCCCAGACAACAAAAACATCCTTTCTGCCGCCCTGCTTTATATCGCTTTCACGGAGGTGCATTTTTGTCTTCGTATCAACTAAATAGGGCATGTTTGTCCATTTCAGGCAAAACTCATGGTCATAAAGCTTGTGCTCAAGGATGTAACGCATCCACGCCAGAGCAAGGGCAACATCCGTACCCGGTCTGATCGGAAGCCAGACATCAGCCTTAGAAGCATCGGGAGTGAATCTGGGGTCAATGACGACGGTTTTGACGCCCCGCGCCCTGTTTTCCACAAGAACTCTGCCCGACTGAGAAGGTCCGCTGTATGACGGAGCAGTACCCCATAGAACAGCCGCTTTGGTTTTAAGGTTATTGTAATCGTACGCCTCATGTATGTTGTTGTCGCCGAGGCTCGTATCGCTGTTGTAGAAAGTGCCGCCGCCGTAGCAGAACATGAACATCAGAGTTCGGGGCAGATAACACTGAGCCGCGCCGGGTTCAAACCAGTTGGGGGTATCGAAGGAGTTGCAGAACCTGCCCGGACTCATGAAGTTAGGGTTACCGCCTCCGCCCGTCGAGGCAAAAACAGACTCAGCTCCGTATTTTCCCCTGAATTCCATAAGCTTGCGGGCAATTTTATCTATTGCCTCTTCCCATGAAACACGTTTCCACTTGTTTTCCCCTCTTGCTCCCACACGCTGGAGGGGGTATTTGTTTCTGTTGGGGTTGTAGAGTGCCTGAATTCCCGAAAGTCCCTTCACACAGAGCGTTCCTTCGCTTCTTGTAAATTCGGGGTTGCCTTCGATTTTGATTACACGTCCGTCTTTGACGTGAGCCAGCACGCCGCATTCCGCGGTGCAGTTGCGGCAGCAGGTTGTGATAATCTGAACACCGCTCTGTTCCGCCGCATCCGCTTTCGGAACAAGCATCCCGCTTCCGAGTCCGCTTATGGAAAGCGCGGTACCGGTTACAGCCGTTGCCTTAATGAAATCCCTTCGGTTCATCCTGAGTTGCTTCATATTTTTCTCCTTATTGAAGTGAATATTTAAGAGGCAGCCGCCGTCAGCAGCTTCACTCCATTTTCCGTCGTGTGCCATTTACTGTCCCATCTGAGCCCGCCGGCATCTTCAAGCATTCCGATGAAATAGGCGGGGTAGATTCCGGTGCTTCCTGCCTGAAGAATGGGTTCAATAATCTCTTCAATCTCTTCTTTGGTTTTCGGAATCACACAATTTCTGAGAATACTGACATACAGGTTATTAAAGACAGCTTCCTGCTCCAGAAGGCTTTTCAGCCTGTCTGAGTTTTGCCGTCTGCCGGCAGCCTCCGTTCCAATGGAACTGCTGATCCAGACAGTCTCCGGCTCATCCCTGACGATCCTGAGTCCCTGAGCGTTATAGAGCCATGTTATGAGAGTCTCCGGTGAGTAAAGAATGGAATCCGCTCCCAGCTCTTTAACGTGTTTCAGGATCTCAGCGGTTGTTCTCTCAGCCGAACAGAAGGCGAGTATTTCATACATAGTGTCCTGCACGCCGTGCTCTTCCCCGATTCTGTCCATCAGGCACTCCAGAGCCGTTTCGGGCTGAACGCTGTTTTCCGTATTTGCAGCCATCGCAGACCTCCGCTGTTTAAAGTTTTGAGAATGAGAACGGGAATTTAATGCGGAGATCCGTTCTTTTGAAATCTTCGCTGCGTTCAAAATCAACATCAGCATATGTGAGCTCAACACTCACTCCTTCCAGAGCCTTATTGAACTCTTTGCCGAAGTTGTACCTGAGAACGTAGTCGGTTTCCTTTGAGTCGCTGTAATCGTAGGGAGAATCGTAGTCGGCGTAGTAAACAGCGGCTGTCAGACCGGAAAGATTAATGGAAGCGAAGTTGTACTCCATGCGCACGGCATAGGCGTCCATTTCGGCAAAGCCTGAGATCCTTTCCTCCTGTTTTATTACCCTGCCTCCGGGACCCCACGGAGTCGCCAGATCATCGTCCCCTGATTTTGCGAGAAAGCCTTTAAGCTCAAGTCCGGCATACTTGAATCCGGTTTCAAAGCCTATTTCGTATGTGTCGATCTTGCCGGAAGTTTCATCGCCAATGGATTTCTGGACGGTGTAGGAAGGCATAAAGAACAGGGACAAATCCCCGATCTGCTTTTCAGCCTTCATTTTTAAGAAGCCTAAGTTAAACGTGTCCGCAAGGTTGTAGCCCCATGCCTCAAACTCAACATTCACAGGGTCTGTCTCAAGACGGTATTTGAACCCGCCTATGTACAGGGGATCATCATAGTTGTTGGCATTCATGCCTGTTCCCACAGGGCGGTACCAGTCTTCACACCAGTCGGAGAAATCTGTTATGTAGTAAGCGTGAAGTTCAAGGTTTCTTATGCTTCTGTTGATTAAAGACAAACCTTTATAGGTTTTAGGAAGAAAGCGTCCCGGATCTATGTCCGCATAAGGTGTGTAGATGATTTGAGCGCCGTATTTGATTGTCGTGTCGAACCAGTGCCCCTGAATATAAGCTTCAAGAAACTTTCTGTAGCCGTCATGATTTTCCTGAAGCAGCTTGAAGGAATCTTTGTCGTCATCGCTGTAAAAATCTTCCGCGATGCCCAGCGTTGCTCCGAAACTTATCCCGTGCACCTCGGCAGTTCTGAGAGAAAGGATGCCGCCGACGGCATTGTCGTTCGCGTCCCGGGTGCTTTCGGAATAATCAGTACTAAATGAATACAGCCTGAATTCACCGTACGCCTGCCCTTCGCTGAACATCTCCGCCAGCGTGTCCGCAGCCGGGGCATTCAGGGGCATCAGAGCCGTCAGCAGCAGTGTGACCGCCGCCGCAAGAGCTCTGAAATGAAAAATAAAATTTGTGCATAAACAGTTTCTGCTCATGTTTGCTTCTCCTTAAAGCGTTGTGCCTAAGAAGGAGCAGTACGCATGCCAACGCATGTCTATATTTTTACCGTTATATATAAGTAGTTTATATAAAATACCGTATCGGTATTTTATGTCAGAAATGAGAAAACAGTCAAAAATGAAAAAATCATATCGGTTGATAAGCGCAAAAACTGCGACTATTTTTAAACTATAATAACAAGTCAGAGTTTTTTATTTTAGGCGGTTTAATATGATAGGTAGTATGAAAACTCCCATAATTGCTTTCAGCACTGCGTCTTTAGTCTGGAAGCAGGTATCTGAGGCAAAAAAGAAGTTTATCGAAACAGGCATTTTGCCGGAGCCAGCTCCGCATCTTCCGGAAGAGGTTATCGAGATGTGGCGTCTGTCGAGGAATCACGGCATTCCGTGGGATCATGAGTTTTCCCTGCCGCGGATGCCTGAGAAGGAATTTGATTTCCTTCTGGACAAAAAGCAGTACCTGATTGATTTATTTTTCGACTATGTCAAAACCTATTCCCAAATACTCGCAAGCACAAAATTTGATATGAACCTCTGTGATGAAAACGGGGTAATGCTCACCCTGCCCATGCACTTTAACAAGCTGAAGAGCTGGAAGTATATCATCAGCGCATCAGGAGATATATGGGACGAAAAAAATGTCGGGTGTACAGCTCATACCCTAGCGCTGAAATACAACAGACCTGTTCATATAATCGGTCCGGTTAACTATCTGAAAGTTCTGGAAGAAAACGTGACATCCGCCGCACCCGTCACCAATGAGTACGGTGAGATTATAGGCTGCATTATTCTGAGTCAGGAAAAAGCAAACATATCAAGCATGCTGGAGCATACGCTGGGATGGACTATCTCCACGGCTCAGGCTATTTCCAGTCAGGTTAAACTCCTGCGCAGGAGCAAACGGTTAAAGCTGATGGATTCCACACTGAAGGCGACTTTTGATTACGCCAACGACGGCTTTATATCAATCGATGAGGACTGTCATATAATAAATATCAACAGCGAGGCGAAAAGGCTTCTGCGGGCAGATGAAACCAAAATCAGAACCAAGCTCAGCACTCTTCTGGAAGATTCATCCTGCATATTTCAGGCTCTTAAAACCGGCAGATCCGTAAAAAAACAGGAAATAGGCATCGTCAACAATCAGTCGGTCAGAGTTGAGTTTGACATTTCCCCGTTTTTCAACAGAAACGTGAGGTACTCAAAAGGCGCAATAATAAAAATGGTACGCAAGAATGATGTGTTCGGGCTGCATAAGCAGAACGGCAGCGGTGATATAGCCTTTGAAAATATCATCTCAGGGAGCACTGTCATGGAAAAGCTTAAAAACAAAGCCAAAACCGTTGCGGCAAAACCTGTCAACGTGCTCCTTCTCGGAGAGAGCGGCACGGGAAAAGAGCTTTTCGCCCGGGCAATACATAATTTTTATAATCCGAAATCTCCTTTTGTAGCGATAAACTGCGCATCCATTCCGAGAACCCTGATCGAGAGCGAGCTTTTCGGATATGAAAAAGGAAGCTTCACGGGAGCGGAAAAAAACGGAAAAAAAGGCAAGATCGAGTATGCGGACGGAGGCACTCTCTTCCTTGATGAAATAGGTGATATGCCGTTTGAGCTTCAGGCGGTGCTGCTGCGTGTTCTGGAAGAGAGAGAAGTGGTGCGTGTCGGAGGGCATAAACCTGTTCCGGTCAATTTCAGGGTCGTATCTGCCACAAACAGACCGCTGGCGGAAGATATTTTAAATAACAAGTTCCGGCAGGATCTTTACTTCAGGCTTTCCGTGGTGAATCTTGAAATCCCCTCACTGCGCCAGCGAACGGATGATATACTCCTTCTGGCGGACCATTTTATAAGAAACACCTGTGAGCATTTCTGTCTTCCGCCGTACTCGCTGTGCCCCGATACCGAAGAAATTCTGAAAGAATACTGTTGGCCGGGCAATGTGCGCCAGCTTGAAAACGCCATAGTATACGCCGTGACTGTCGCCGAAAAAAACACGATAAAACCGTCGGATCTCCCCGATGATATTTTTGAAATCCAAAGCAGACGCAAGTGTTCCGAGCTGGATGATATAAGATCTATAGAAAACGAGATTATTCTCAACACCGTCAAGAAAACCGGAAACGTGCAGAACGCAGCCAGATACCTCGGAGTGAGCGCTTCAACGGTGTACAGAAAGCTGAAACAGATTAACGGAGGCAGGACGCTCAGAGGCATTGATTTGCTGGCAGCGGCTGCCGACAGCAGGCATCAGAAAAAATAGAACATCCGCAGCAGCCGTATCGGATTATATTATCAGACTTGGCTGAAAAGTTTACTGAAGCTGCTTTTTGAGAAGCTCCCGCTCCTGTATTCTCATTTCCGTTCTGGAGAGGGCAGCACCCAGCACCTTATCCGGCTCATCCGTGAGCCTGTCTGCTCTTTTGTACAACTCCAGAGCCTTGTCGTAATCAGCCTTTATCTCACTGCACAGCCCCAGATTGTGCAGAAACGCCGGAGACTGTGGATATTTCTCCGACCCTTCCAGCCACATTTCGCATGCCCTGTCCATCCGCCCCGCCTCTGCGAAATCCAGAGAGAACTTCAGGAGCTTTCTCCCTTCGCTCTCCTTTATTCCGTCATCTGATTTCATCAGTGTGAAGGTCACTCCGGCGGTATAAGGAGCTATCTGTTTTCTGAATTTATTGAGAACCCCGCTTTCTGCCGCTGACAGCAGAGATTCATCCGAAGCGGGAGCGATGGAACTGTCCGGGCAGGTTCTGTCCGTTGAAGAGGATGAGATTCTGTCCGAATACGCCAACAGAGCGGTTGACACATCAATGAGCTTTGGCAGAAAGACAATTTCGGCATTCTTCTCAATGCAGGTGACAGTATAGTTTACGTAAGCGGTGCATTTGCCTTTTTTATCCCGCGAGGAGCACCTTGACCGCTCTGCCGTGTAACGTTCCGTGCTTACGGACATTTCAGCCGAACCGGTGAAAATACCCTGCACGCCCGTGAGTCTGCCGAGCTTAACCGCCGTGACTTCGTCAGCCACCCCTGAAACCTGAAGCTTCTGTTCCTGCATTATTCTGTTCAAGTTCTGCCTGTCGGCGACGGTGAAATATCTGCTCCCCTGCACTTCGGCTGATGCCAGCACATTTTCCACAGACGGAGTGATTTTCGCTCCGTAATTGCCGTAAAGCTGAATAACCGCCACACTGCGTATCCCTGATATTCCTTCCGCCCCCGCCGGCATGAGAACGCTTTCGGTTATCTTCGGCGCACATCCGGACATCAACAGAGCTGTGACTGCGAGTATCATTATCTTTCCGCTCATTATATTCACCGTCTTTAAGCTTTTGTAACAATATAATAATACGGCAAAGACAAAAAGAAATCCAAAACAGAAAACACCAGCTTTAATATTTGTGAGCAAAAAGAGCAGAATATTCTTTAAACACAAAATATCCTTTTATTCCTAATGCTTTAACTATCACTCAAAACATATATGATACTCCGTATAGAACCGCGGGAAAACTTCAGCCGCGGAAAAATACGGAGGTACACCATGCTGTACTTGGAATTTTTATTTCTTCTTCTCATGCTATACATCGGCAGCCGTTTCGGCGGTATAGGGCTCGGAGTTGTTTCGGGCATCGGTCTTCTGGTTGAGGTTCTTATCTTCAAAATGCCCCCCACCTCTCCTCCTATAACAGTCATGCTGATAATCCTTGCCGTGGTGACATGCGCATCCATACTCGAAGCGGCCGGCGGTCTGAAGTATATGCTTCAGATTGCGGAAAAGATTCTGCGATCGAACCCGAAGAAAGTCACAATAATAGGACCTCTTGTGACATACACAATGACAGTGATGCTCGGCACCGGACACGCCGTCTACACCATAATGCCGATCATCGGCGATGTTGCCCTGAAAAACGGTATACGCCCCGAACGCCCCATGGCATCAGCCTCTGTCGCCTCGCAGATGGGCATAACCGCAAGCCCGATTTCCGCTGCTGTGGTCTACTACCTCTCTGAGCTTTCAGGGCTGACCGAAGGGCTGAGCCTGCTTTCCATCCTTGCGGTAACACTGCCCGCAACGCTGCTCGGCACAATCGCAATGTCGATATACAGCATATACAGGGGCAAGGAGCTTAAGGACGATCCGGAATTTCAGAAACGCATGCAGGACCCCATCTGGCGTGAAAGAATCGAAAATACCACTGCAACAACCCTTAACGATAAGCTGCCCGATTCTGCCCGCCACGCTGTTTTCCTGTTTCTTGCTTCTCTCGGTGTAATAGTAATTTTCGGTATGTTCCCCTCTTTGCGAACTATAGAAGGCATGCCCAAGCCTGTCGACATGGCGACACTCATACAGATGATGATGCTCGCCTTCGGCGGTATAATACTCATAGTCACAAAAACCAAGCCCTCGCTGATTCCCGAAGGCGTGGTTTTCAAATCAGGTATGGTTGCGTGCATCGCCATCTTCGGCATTGCATGGATGAGCGACACATACTTCCAGTACGCCATGCCCGTTTTCAAAGTTTCCATAACAGAGATGGTGCAGGCATATCCATGGTCGTTCGCTCTGGCGATGTTTATTGTCTCCGTGGTGGTAAACTCACAGGCGGCGACATGCAAGATGATGCTCCCCGTGGGCTTGGGTCTGGGTCTGCCCCCTGCGCTGCTCATAGGCATAATGCCCTCCAGCTACGGATATTTCTTCATACCCAACTATCCGTCGGATATTGCCACATGTACTTTCGACACCACAGGAACCACAAAGATAGGCAAATTTTATTTTAACCACAGCTTCATGGTTCCCGGTCTCATAGGAGTGACAACAGCCTGCTGCGTTGGATACGCTCTGGCTCTGTTCATAATCTGACAGGCATAGGCTTCCTCCGGAAAAGGGCACGGCGCAAACCGTGTCCTTTTTTTATTTGATTTGAAGCACTATCGTAATATTATTCAGAAAAACGAAAAAGGTACTTATGAAGCGCTATTTCTCCGAACGTCCCGTAAGGACGCAGATGCTTATGATGATTTTCGCCGTGCTTATGCTCCAGCTTATGATCAGCGGACTGATATTCTCCGGCATGGTCGCGGATTTCCTGCGGTTTCAGATAGGTGAAAAGGCGCTGAATATAGCCCAAACCATGACCACTATCCCCCTGATACAGAAATCCCTCGCCGAGAGAAAGGATGAGAGCGGACGTGTTCAGGCAATGGCGGAGGATATAAGACATAAAACAGGCGCCGCCTATGTTGTCGTGGCGGATAATTTCGGCATCCGCCTTTCACATCCCATAAAGGAGAACATTGGCAGAAAGTTTCAGGGAGACGACACGGACAGAGCAACAACCCGCGGAGAAGCGTACGTTTCCGAAGCCGTTGGTACTCTGGGACCCTCCGTAAGAGGCATAGCGCCTGTTTACCATGAAGGGAGGATAGTCGGCTTCGTGGCCGTGGGCTACCTCAAGGAGAGAGTGCGGGCGACAATCCTTGAGCACCAGAAGAAGCCGCTGCTCTTCGTATTCATGATGCTTGCCACAGGGCTGGGCGCGGCGGTGCTCATAGCTAACCATCAGAAGAAAATAACCCTCGGGCTGGAACCGGCGGAGATAGCCGATCTTTACCTTGAACGCAACGCCATAATCGACACGATTCGCGCGGGGATAATAGCGGTAAACAACGAAAACGAAATAAGGCTGATAAATAAAAACGCCATCAGGGTTCTATCTCTTGAAAAGGACTATATCGGACACCATATAAGCGGAATATTCCCGCCGGAATACTCGTCAGAAGTGATCAGAAGCAGGGAGAACATGGAGGACACATCCATGACGGTAAACGGCGTTGAGCTTCTCACCAACGTTATGGCGGTCATCCACATGGGCAGGGTGCACGGAGCGGTAATAACCTTCAGACGGAAAAACGAAATAACCCTTCTGGCGCAGGAGCTCAACCGCATCAAAAAATACTCCGATATACTCAGAGTCCAGTCGCACGAATATTCCAACAAACTCCATACAGTTGCGGGGCTCATTCAGCTTGAGGCGTATCAGGAAGCGCTGGAGCTCATTCTCTCCGAAACCAGAATCTATCAGGAGATGATAAGCTTCGTGAACGCCAACGTGCCCGACCCCATAGTCTCCGCCCTGCTCATAGGTAAGCACAGCAGGGCAAGGGAGCTTAAAATTGACTTCGCCATAGCGGAAAACAGCCGCATGACGGACATGCCCTCGCATATTGACAGGGAAAAGATAGTGACAATCCTAGGCAACATACTGGACAACGCATTTGACGCTGTTATTGATTCACCGGTAAAGCAGGTTCTCCTCACGATGAAGGATTCGGGCAGAGGCATAGTTTTTCAGGTGGAGGATTCCGGCGGCGGGCTTGAGCCTGATATAACAGAAGATATATTCAAAAAAGGCGTAAGCACCAAGGGCGAGAACAGGGGCGTGGGGCTTTATCTTGTGCAGAACGCCCTCATGGAGCTGAGGGGCTCCATCGGCATAGCAAAAAGCAGGTTGGGCGGAGTATCCTTCAGAGTGACAATACCAAAGGAAATGTATCATGAAGAAAATAAGAACGGTAATAGTTGAGGACGACCTTAAAATATCCGAGCTCCACAAGCGTTTCACCGAAAAGGTGGAAGGCTTTGAGGTAATAGGAATCGCCAACAGCCTCCCGAACGGTGAGGAGATGGTGGATGTGCTTGAGCCGGAGCTTGTGCTTCTGGATCTGTTTTTTCCGGAAGGGAACGGCATGCAGCTCCTTAAAAAAATGCGGGAAAAGGGCAAATCGGTGGATGTCATTCTGATCACCGCCGCAAAGGAGGTCGGCTCATTGCAGGAGGCTCTGCGGGGCGGCGCTTTTGACTACCTTGTGAAACCCGTAATCTTTGACAGATTTAAGGCATCGCTGGAAAAATTCCGCACATACCGAACCGAGCTTATGAAAAATTCCGTGCTGGAGCAGCAGATGATAGACAGACTCATTCACCCCGCTTCGGAGGCTCCGGATGAAGGCGGGCTCCCCAAGGGCATAGACCCCATAACGCTGCGGAAGATATGCGCCGTGTTCGAGGAGGAAGGAGCAGACGGCTACTCCGCTGAGGATGTGGGCAGAAAGATAAACGCCAGCCGCAACACGGCAAGACGCTATCTGGAATATCTGCTCGCCTCAGGCTTTCTGTACGCAGACATAGACTACGGAACAGTGGGCAGACCGGAACGGATTTTCAGGAGAATGACTATATAGAAAAAATCCCCGCGCGGCACATATGTCCGCACGGGGTCTTGGTGAGAGAACTTATATCTGTCCGCCGCCCAGAACCTTGTAAAGGGTGACGAGATTGTTTAAATACTGCTGTCTCACAGAGATTACTCCCTGCTCCGCAGCGAAAAGCGAGCGGTGGGCGTCCAGCACCTCAAGGTAGCTTGACACACCGTATTTGTAACGCTGATCGGCAAGCTCATAAACCCTGCGGGTCGATTCCGCAAGCGATTTCTGCGCCTCAAGCTGCTCTGTGAAGGTTCCCTTGGCGGCAAGCTGATCCGCAACCTCACGGAATGCGGTCTGAATAGCTTTTTCATATTCCGCCGCAGCTATCTTCTGACTCACTTTCGCAACCTCCAGATTAGCCTTGTTGCGTCCGGCATTGAAGATCGGAATGTTTATATTCGGCGCGAAAGACCAAGCAAGACCGGAACCTGAGCTGAAAAGATCATCAAGCCCGCTGCTTGCGAGCCCTGCGGAGGCTGTCAGCGTGATGGACGGAAAGAAGGCAGCCCTTGCAGCCCCTATGTCGGCGTTAGCCGCTTTGAGAGAGTGCTCCGCGCCTTTTATATCCGGTCTGTTCAACAGGGTTTCCGAAGGCACGCCTGCGGGCAGAGCCCTAAGAGCAGTCACCTCATCAGGCAGGCTTGCCTGAAGGGCGGATTCGTCTATGTCGATTCCGGCAAGGAGCGTAAGGGCATTCAAGTCCTGCGCTGTGAGCCTTGTGTACTGAACCTTGCTTATTCTGGCGTTTTCCACCGCTGTCGCAGCCTGCTCAAGTTCAAGCCTCGTGGCGCTGCCCAGCTCATATGTCTTTTTTATGAGTTCGTATGATTCCTTCTGAGTTCTCAGGGTTTCCTCGGCCAGTCTCAGCATTTCCTTATCACCCAGATAGGTTATATAAGCGTTAGCCACTTCGGAGATGAGGGTTATCTGCGCCGAGTTTCTCGCCTCTTCCGTTGCGAAGTAGCTTTCGAGGGCTCTCTCGCTGAGGCTTCTCACTCTGCCGAAGAAGTCAAGCTCATAAGCGGCAATGCCTATGCCCACGCTGTAACTTGACGCCGTGTACGCGCTGCCCGTTGTGCTTGCGTTTTCAGGCACACGCTGGCGGGTAAACGCGCCTGTGGCATTCACATCCGGCAGAAGGTTTGAGCGCTGAATGCGGTAAGCCGCTCTGGCGGATTCTATGTTAAGGGCCGCCACACGGAGATCCCTGTTGTTTTCCAGAGCCTTTTCGATAAGCGCTCTGAGCTCCGGAGCGAGGAAAAAATCCTTCCACGCAATCTCCGCAACATTCGCAGTTCCGTTGTCCGCCTCTGCGTAAGCCGCACCCGAAGGGAACGACGCCGCAACGGGGGAAGCGGGCTTTTCATAGGCGGGAATCATTGAGCATCCTGCCATGATTACTGATACGGCAGCAGCCGTGATTATACTTTTACTTACCATTCTTAGTCTCCTTAGCGTCAGCATCTGTGCGTTTTCCGAACTGCTTCATTATAACAATAAAAAACATCGGAACAAACAGTATGGCAAGGAATGTGGCGGAGGTCATACCGCCGATAACGCCTATACCTATGGCGTTCTGGCTGGCTGAGCCCGCGCCGTTTGATATGGCAAGGGGAGTAACGCCGAGTATGAACGCCAGTGAAGTCATAAGGATCGGTCTGAGCCTCTGCTCTGAGGCTATCATAGCGGACCGGAGCAGCCCGTAGCCGCTGTCGTGGAGGTCTTTTGCGAACTCAACGATCAGGATGGCGTTTTTCGATGCCAGACCGATTGTGGTAAGCATACCCACCTGAAAATAAACGTCATTGGCAAGTCCGGCGGAGAGTGTCGCCGCGACGGTTCCCACAATACCAAGAGGCACTATGAGCATGACGGCAAAGGGTACAGACCAGCTTTCGTACAGCGCCGCAAGAGACAGGAACACGATGAGAAGCGAAAGTCCGTAAAGAAGCCCTGTCTGGGCGCCCGCCGCACGCTCTTCATATGATATTCCCGTCCACTCAAGGCTGATGCCCGTGGGAAGCTGCCCTGCGTATTCCTCCATGATCTGCATAGCCTCACCGGAGCTTATCCCCGAAGCGGGAGCACCCATGATCTCCTGAGATGAAGCACCGTTGTAGCGCTCAAGCTTCGGCGATCCGTATTCCCATTCCGCAGTCGCAAAAGAAGAAAAGGGAACCATATCGCCATTGCTGTTCTTTACGTACCATTTATATATATCCTCAGGCAGCATCCTGTACTCTGCGTCACCCTGAATGTACACTTTTTTGATACGCTGTTCGTGGAGGAAGTCGTTTATGTATGACGAACCCCAAGCTGTTTTCAGAGTGTTGTTTATATCGCTGATGGAAACGCCGAGTGCGCTTGCCTTTTCATGATCCACATGGATCTTGAACTGAGGCACATCGTCAAAGCCGTTGGGGCGCACGCCCACAAGCCTTTTATCCTGCCCCGCCATGCCGAGAAGCTGGTTTCTCGCATTCACAAGCGCCTCATGCCCCAGACCGCCTCTGTCAAGAAGCTGAAGATCGAAGCCTGTAGCGTTGCCCAGTGCGATAATTGGGGGCGGATAGAATGCGAACACAAAAGCGTCTTTTATGGAGGAGAGGTTCACCATGGCTCTCTGCGCCACTGCAAACACCTTCTGATGCTCTTCTGTCCTCTCTTCCCAGTCCTTAAGACGAACGAAGCCCATTGCGGTGTTGGAGCCGCGTCCGGCAAAGCTGAAGCCCGTAACTGTGAATATACTCGCCACAGTTTCCTGCTCCTGTTCAAGGAAGTATTTCTCAACCTTCTTCACGCTCTCAAGGGTTCTTTCCTGAGTGGCTCCGGGAGGTGTGGAAACCTGTACGAACATCATACCCTGATCCTCATCGGGAAGGAATGATGTTGGTATTTTGGTGAACATATAACCGAGACCGGCAATGATCACCACATAAATAATGAAAAACCTGAATGCTCTTGCCGCCACATATCCGACACTTGTTCTGTAAGCGGTTCTGCTGCGGTTGAACATGCGGTTGAACCAGCCGAAGAAGCCTGTCATGTGCTCCTTGTGCCCTTTTTCCACAGGTTTGAGCATTGACGCGCAAAGGGAAGGTGTAAGCACTAGGGCGACAACAACCGAAAGCACCATCGCCGAAACTATCGTAATGGAGAACTGGCGGTATATGGCTCCTGTTGATCCCTTGAAGAACGCCATGGGGACGAAAACCGCAGAAAGAACAAGGGCTATACCCACAAGGGCGCCTGTGATCTGGTTCATTGATTTCCTTGTGGCGTCCTTGGGAGAAAGACCTTCCTCGCTCATAACCCTTTCAACGTTTTCCACAACAACTATGGCATCATCCACAAGAAGACCGATGGCGAGAATCATAGCAAACATCGTAAGAACGTTGATGGTGAAACCGAACGCCGAAAGTATTCCGAACGTACCCAAAAGAACAACGGGAACGGCTATCGTGGGGATCAGCGTTGCCCTGAAGTTCTGAAGAAACAGATACATGATGAGGAACACCAGCACAATCGCTTCGAGAAGGGTTTTCACAACCTCTTCGATAGATATTTTCACGAAAGGGGTAGTGTCATAAGGGTAGACGACTTCCATACCCTCCGGCATAAACTCCTCAAGTTCAGCGACCTTTGCCTTAACACTGTTTGCGGTTTCAAGGGCATTCGCACCTGTGGCGAGACTCACCGCCATGCCCGCGGCAGGCTTACCCATATAGCGGGACACGAAGTCATAATTCTGAACGCCGAGCTCAATCCTTGCCACATCCTTCAGGCGGATCTGCGAACCGTCGGTGTTTACTTTAAGAAAGATGTTTTCAAAATCCTCAACAGTTTTAAGCCTTGACTGAGCGGTGATTGTAGCATTGATCTGCTGACCGTCCACAGCGGGGTTACCGCCGAGCTGCCCTGCGGAAACATCCGCGTTCTGCGCACTGACAGCGCTTATAATTTCATCGGTGTTCAGATTATAGCTGTTAAGCTTGTCAGGGTTTAGCCATATGCGCATGGAGAAGGGCTGACCGAAAACCTGAAGCGAACCCACGCCGAGAACCCTGCTGAGCGGGTCTGCCATGTTTGAGCTTATGTAGTCGCCAATCTGGTTCTGGGTCATGGAGCCGTCTTTAGAGTAAAGACCCACAACCATGAGAAAGCTGTTGTTCGATTTTTCGACCGTAACACCGAGCTGCTGAACCTCCTGCGGAAGGGAGGACATTGCGGACTGAATCTTGTTCTGAGTCTGTACCTGCGCAATATCCGGATTTGCTTCCGGTTCAAACGTCAGTGTAATCTCAACGTTACCCGTTCCGTCACTGGTGGACGCGAAGTAACGAAGATAGTCAATACCCACAAGCTTCTGCTCTATAACCTGAGTAACGCTGTTTTCCAGCGTTTCCGCTGATGCGCCCGGATAGCTTGCGTTGATCGTCACCGTGGGAGGGGCGATCTGCGGATACTGCTCCACAGGAAGGGTCTCAATGGCGAGAACTCCCGCAAGCATTATTATGATGGCAATCACCCATGCGAAAATGGGACGATCTATGAAGAAATTTGACATATTATATCATCCTGATGTTTTGCGCCTATTCGGCTTTCTGTTCAACCGGGTTTACTTTTGCGCCGGGGGCTATTTTCTGAAGACCTTCAACAACAACTCTGTCGCCGGACTGAAGACCGGAGCTGACAAGCCATTTATTGCCCAAAGCGTCTGAAACCTGAACAGGACGGGGGTTAACTGTGTTTTCAGCGTCAACCGCCCAAACTATCACGCTGCCGTCGGCGTTTCTCACCGCAGCCTGCTGAGGAATGAGAATAGCGGCATCGTCCTTCGCCTGCCCGACACTTGCCTTAACAAAAAGCCCGGGAAGAAGCTCCCTTTCGGGGTTGGGGAAAAGAACACGGAGCTGAACCATTCCTGTCGTCTCATCCACAGTAACATCCGAGAACTGCATGACACCTTTATGTCCGTATGGCTTGTTGCCTATGAGAAGCTCAACCTCTGCGCTTGAGCCCAGTGTTCCATCCTCCGTAACCATCCGGCGGAGCTTCATTACTGCCTCCGCTGACTGACTTACGTCGACATATATGCTGTCAAGCTGCTGAACCCTCGCAAGGGCGTTTGCCTGATTAGCCGTAACAAGAGCGCCCTCCGTCACGGACGATTTGCCGATATGCCCGGATATAGGGGAAAAAACCTTGGTGTAATCGAGATTAATTTTTGCTGTGGCAACAGCCGCCTTGGCTGCCGCAACCGATGCCTTTGCCTGCGCCAGAGCGGTAACAGCGTCATCATACTCCTGTGAGCTGACACCGCCCACTTTTACAAGCTCGGTGTATCTCTCAGCTTTGGGAGCTGCGGACTGGAGACTCGCCTCAGCCCTCATCAGCTCCGCCTGAGCGCTGTCATAAGCCGCCTGAAAAGGAGCGGAGTCTATCTGATAAAGCTGCTGTCCGGCACTTACACTGCCGCCCTCTTTAAAAAGTCTTTTAATTATGATTCCCGAAACCTGCGGGCGTATCTCCGCCACTCTCACTGCTGAGGTGCGTCCGGGCAGTTCTTTTGTAAAGATAACCGACTCCGTCTTCACCGTATAAACAGTGACCTCTGCGGGCGGTCTTTCCCCCCCGCCCTGCGGCTGGGCTGCGGTAGCGCTGCTTCCGCTTTTCCATATAACCAAACCAATAACAACCGCAGCAGCTAAACCTGCGAAAACCAATAACTTTGAATTCATACAATATCCCTTCCTATGTGATTATCAGCCGTTTTATCAGCTTCAACATTTCCTCTTTCGCGTTCTGAAAGTCGGTTTTCTCCGCATTTCTGAACCCGTAGGAACCGAATGTGCCTATGACCATTCCTGCGAACGTGTTCGCAAGAATATACGGATCTACATCTACGAACTCTCCTGTCTCAATACCTGCTCTGAAAATAACTGCCAGAGGCTCTATCAGCAGATAGTGAGTCTCCTTTGCATCCTCCTCAACTGTGCGGTGCGAATCCAGAAAGCCGAAATACAGGCATACCTCATCGCTGACATCGAAAAAACTCTCGAAAAGATCCAAAAGCATTTCAGACGGTTTCTTACCGCTTTTAAATATTCCCTCTATTCCCTTTGTTATGGGAGATACCATCTCCGCATGTACATATTCCATAAGGCTCTCCTTGTTCTCGAAGTAATTATAAAGCGAGCCCTTGGAAACACCGGATCTTTTAGCCACCTCGTCCATGGTGATTCCGGCGTTTTCCTTAATCAGTTCTATAACAGTTTTGACAATCCTATCTTTAAAAAGGTTGTCCAAAACTTCTTTTCTTTTTTTAAGGTTCATCAGGTCTCCTTTGTGACCATTTAGTCAGATAATGACTAAGCAGTCAAATTACGACTGAGCAGTCATACTGTCAAGGCTTTTATGGATAATAATTGTAAATAAACGTTAAGAAAATGTTACTAATGTTACTGTAGAGAGCTCTGCCTGTTATTTGTATTTTGCGTAACAAATTGCTCACATCCAAATGAAAAGATTTATCAATTATTTTTTCAGGAGGAAGCAATGCACCACATACTCACTGTTTTGTTATTTTCACTGACAATTGCCTCATGCTCAGGCAGTTCAGACAGCAAAACCACAACTCCTCCGGCGGAAGAAGAGCCGGAAGAGCAGCTTGCAGAAGGTTTCGGGCTGACACTGACAAGAATCAGCAGCTATTCAACAGGAATCTATGATGAATCTGCTGCGGAAATCGCAACCTTTGATCCCGCAAGCAAAAGACTCTTTTTTGTAAACGCTAACGCGGGTCTGGTTGAAATAATCGACTTTTCCGACCCTTCGGCTCCGGTTAAAATCGACTCCATAGATGTTGCGGAAGGTGACGGAGAAGTCAACAGCATAGACGTCTACAACGGTGTTGTGGCAGCAGCAGTTCAGGCAGGCAATAAGACAGGCAGCGGACGGGTGGTTTTCATGAATGTGTCCGGTGAGGTTCTGAACACTGTGAGAGTCGGCTCCCTTCCCGATATGATCACCTTCACTCCGGACGGAAAATATGTTCTCACTGCAAATGAAGGTGAACCTAACGAAGGCTACACAATTGACCCCGACGGCACGGTTTCAATCATCAATATATCCGGCGGCATAGCAAACGCAGCAGAAGAACGTGTGGGATTCACCGAGTCAGACATTCAGGGCTCAATCCCCGTAAGAATAAAAGCGGGCACAACATTCGCAAAGGATGCGGAACCCGAATATATAGCGGTAAGCAAAGATTCAAAATATGCCTACGTAACCCTTCAGGAAAACAACGCCATGGCTAAGATAAACATAGCAAAAGGCGAGGTTGAGTTCGTTAAAGGACTCGGCTTCAAAGACCACTCGGTCGAAGGAAACGGAATGGATGCCAGAAGCCGTGACGACAATGCTGAAACAGCCACTCTTCCCGTTTTCGGCATGTATATGCCTGACTCCGTATCGGCTTACGAAATAGACGGGAAAACATATCTTGTAACGGCGAACGAAGGTGATTCCAGAGATGACTGGTACCCCGAAGACGAACCGGAAACAAGCCAGATAAGAGATCTGCCCTACCCCCTGAGCGCAACGGCTTTCACAGCAGACCAGCTCACGGCATTCGCGGATGACGACTGGTACAGAAGACTTGAGGTATCCTCCGTTGACGGCATAGAAAACGGTGAATATACCAAGCTTTACACCTACGGCGCTCGTTCCTTCTCCATATGGGATGAAAACCTTGAGCAGGTTTTCGACAGCGGCGATGATTTTGAAACACGCCTCATAGCGCTTGCGGCGGAGGACGGAACAACCGTTTTCAACGCATCCAGCACAAACAACAGTCTGGACTCACGCTCAAACAAGAAAGGTCCCGAGCCCGAAGGAGCCGAAATCGCCGTGATCGGCGGTAAAACCATAGCCTTCATAGGGCTTGAGCGCGCCGGCGGCATAATGGCGTATGAAGTCACAAACCCCACAGCGCCCCGTCACCTTACTTATGTTCAGAACAGAAACTATATAGCAACCGGCGATATTGACGAAGACAACTTTGAAGCCGAAGGCGACCTCGCGCCCGAAGGGCTGATTTACATTTCCAAAAAAGACAGCCCAAGCGGGAAAGCCCTGCTTGTTGTCTGCAATGAAACAAGCGGAACCGTAACAACCTACGAAATAAACGCTGAGTAAGCCCCGCAAGGCAGAAGCAAAGAGCGCGTGCATCAAATTGGTGCGCGCGTTTTTTTATTTAATTTCAGCAAAAACGAAAACTTTTCTTAAAATCTTTGATTAATTGTTTTATACGTATTAAAATATCATAAAACAAATGTTCTTATCTGACCGTTACGTAATGGAAGACATCCCGGAGAAGCCTTATACAATGAGCCGCGCACTATACAAACTCGCGATCGTCTTTCTGCTTTTATTGCTGTCGGTGCCCGTTTACGCATCCGGCGAACTGTTTACAGAGGAAGAACAGGCATATATTAACGCTAAGAAAGTTATCACCGTGGGCGTTGTTGACAGCAACGAACCCTACACTTATTTCAGAAACGGAAACATCAAGGGCTATTCAATCGACTTCATGAACATGATTCAGGAGGTCAGCGGTCTTAAGATTCACTATAAAATGGGGAACTGGACAAACATTTACCACGCCTTTCTCAACGGTGAGCTGGACGCTATCAATGAAATTTCCTACACGCCCGAACGGGAAAAGTTCATCATATTCAGCGATCCTTACCACATCCGCAGAACGGTGGTTTTTGTCCGCAGCGATTCCGGCATCAGAACCGCAGATAACATAACAAGCCTCAAAGGGCGCAAAGTCGGCTACATAAAGGACATTTTCTACGCCGGCACACTCCGCGGTCATAACCTGAGCCTCACGGAGTTCAACAATAACGTCGATATGATAAAATCCCTAGCCTTCGGCTGGATAGACGCAGTGTTCGTCAGCGAGCTGGGAGGCAGGTTTATAGCAAGGGAAAACACTTTCTCCAATATAATATCAGTGGGAAACCTCAAAGTAGACGGTCTGAAGGAAGAGGATCTGCGGATCGGCGTGCTCAAAAATAATCCGCTTCTGGCGGGAGTCATAAACAAATCGATCAGCGCATTGCCGGAACCGCGGAAGGAGGAGCTTGAAAAACTCTGGTCTATATATAACGGACAGGTTTTCAGCGCGGCGGAAAGCATCGAACTTACCCCTGCGGAGGAAGCCTTCATACGCTCCCGTCCGTCTGTATCTGTGGGAATGCTGCCCGATTTTTATCCTTTCAGCTTTGCGTCAAATGATGAAATTATGGGCTACACCGACTCGCTCCTGAAAATAATCAGCCGCCGCACCGGACTTGACTTTACATATAATATCAAGCCTTGGTCGGCAATTCTCAGCGATTTCAGAAACGAAACCACGGACATGATCGCCGATATATCGCTCACAGCGGAAAGAAAGCCTTACACGCTTTTCACCGATGAATACGCCCGCATCCCCAGCTATGTTTTTGTAAGAGACGACTTCGGCAAATACACAGGTGTGCAGTCACTCAGGGGAAAAACTGTCGGAATAACAAAAGATATATTTTTCAAAGATTTAATAGATAAAAACAAGTTGAGGAACCTTCAGGAATACTCTTCAAGGGATGAAATGCTGAAGGATCTCTCTTTCGGCAGGCTTGACGCCGTCATAACCTCTCTGAACTCAGGCAGCAGCATGATCAAAAAATATGCCCTGCTGAATGTAACAATCGGAGGAGAGTTCAACCCTGACGGAAAAACAGTGGAAGACCTCCGCTTCGGAATCAGCCCCGCCCTGCCCGAGCTCCATTCCATCGTTACAAAAGCCCTCCTCAGCGTGAGTCAGGAGGAGAGAATACTCCTTGAGAACCAGTGGCTTGTGCCGCAGCTTAATGAAATGAGAAAACCCACCCTCTCCTTCACTGATGAGGAGAAGGAATACCTGAAAAATAAAAAAATCATCCGCATGTGCGTTGACCCCGACTGGATGCCCTTTGAAAAAATTGAGGACGGCAAGGTGCACTCCGGTATGGCAGCGGACTTTATAAAACTCATGCAGAAGAACTCCGGTATCCAGATTCATCTCGCACCCACGGACACTTGGGCGGAATCGCTGAAAATGGCGGAGAACAGAGAGTGCGACATACTCTCCCTCGCCATGCGCACACCGGAAAGGCTGAAGTATTTCAGCTTTACAACACCTTACATAATAATTCCCACAGTGATAGCGACTTCGATCAATGATCCGTTCATAGACAATATTGAGGACGTGCTGGACAAAAGCTTCGCAACCGTGAAGGGTTACTCCATAAACGAAATTCTCCGTAACAAATATCCCAAGATAAAGCTTGTGGAGCTGGACAGCGATACGGAAAGCATAGCTCTCCTTCAAAAAGGCGAAGTCTACGGCGCTATCGGAACCATGGCGGGCATAGGCTACCAGATAAAGCAGCAGAAGATAGTTGACATCAAAATATCGGGCAGGCTTAATCAGGACTGGGAGCTGGGAATCGCCGCCAGAAACGACGAACCCCTTCTGGTGCGTATATTCCAGAAGCTTGTGGACTCCATAAGTGAGGAAGACAAAAACGCCATTACCGGAAAATGGATGAGCATCCGCTATGATCAGGGATTTGACTACCGTCTGTTCTGGAAGATCATGGGAGTGTTCGCATTTCTCGCCGCAGTGATAGCCTACTGGTCGCACAAGCTTAAGAAGCTGAACAAGGAACTGCACGCAGCCAATATCCGCCTTCAGGAGCTCAGCGACAAGGACAGTCTTACCGGACTCTACAATAGAAGATTCTTCGCGGTCAGCAGCCAGCAGGCGTTCAATATATGCCAGAGAAGCGGCATACGCTTTTCCGTTGCCATTATAGACATAGACCACTTCAAAAAGGTCAACGACACTTTCGGGCATCTGTTCGGTGATAAAGGTCTTCAGGAAATGGCAAATACTCTCATACGCCACTTCCAGAGGCAGACAGACGCCTGCTCACGCTTCGGCGGCGAGGAGTTTGCGGTATTCATCACCAACACAGGCGAAGACACTCTGACAACCCGCATAGAAAACATACGCAGGGAAATGGAGAAAAAGGTCATAGAGATGGAGAACATGCGGACGACACTGACAATCAGCGCCGGAGTGTACTCCGCCGTCCCCTCTCAGGAGGATACACTGGACGATGCGCTTAAAAGAGCGGACGACGCGCTTTATAAAGCAAAGAACGAAGGACGCAACCGGACTGTGGTCTGGAGGGAGGACGCATAGTCTTTCGCAAAAATTATCCCCTGTCCTGCTCTTACGGAAGCAGTCTCATTTCTCAGGCCAAAATATTAACCGATTTATGGAACAGGCTTCCGAAATCATTTATATTTTTCTCGAATGACTCATTATATAGCATCATATAATCTGCAATCTTGTCTTTATAACGCTCCGCCATGAGTTCATCTGTAAGTTCCGCATTCGCATCAGCAGAACTATATAAAGAAACGGCGGAATACAAATAAGAATCCACAGAATCTTCATTCAACGCCCTCGTGAGATTCATAAGAGCCTCCGGTTTTATATCTGAAAGCTTTCTAGGAGCAGAATCCGGCTGATTCACATAAGTTAATGCCTGAGACGAAGCATTAGATAAATCTAAGGAATATCCCTTAAGCATTTCCGCAAACGGGTGGTTTGCTGTAAGCTCCGCCCTGAATTCCTCATTGCGGGAGACGGAACCGTCTTCATTCTTTGTAAAATATTCGCTCCAGAATTCACCATCGGTCATGCTGCGGTCACGTGCCAGAAAGTAAAGATCCACATCCTCGCTGTTGATCTCCGCCAGAATATCAGTATCCGTGACACCCAAGGCACGCCCTGTGTTCACAAGCATTCCCCAGCGAAAATCATCAAGCTCTTCCAGACTGTCAGGCTTACGGACGGTCTTGCCAAGCTCAGTCATGCGTTCAATAATCTGCTCGGCGGCGTCAGCATTGGGGTGCTCAGCCTCCTCCCCGCTGCGTATCCCGTTCAGGGCAACTTCGGAAATCTTCTGAATCTCCTTCGCCATCCTTTTCGCCAAGCCGGAAAACTGCACAGTATCCCCTTCCGCGGCTTTCTGTCCGACCTCATCGGCCTTTACACCCGCCGGTTTCACCTGCGGAGCGCTGCCAGCCTGCCACAAATTTGTTTCGGACATTTTGATATACATAGAATATTCCTGAAAGCTTTCTGATGATATTTATTATCGGCAGAAAAACCGTGATCTTTAGTGCTGCCGGCGTGATAAATAAAGAACAGAAGCTCATTTTCTGTCGATATATGTTTTATAATGAGCAAAAGCGCACCAGCCGCACCTGACAGCACAGGCATTTTCAAAAATAAATGATGTTATAACATTGCGGAAGCTAATATTGATTGACAATCGGCACGCTTTATTATAACTGTATACAGTATACAGTTGAGAATAAAAAATACCGTTATAATAATTGAACCGCAGGATGAAACAGCGGTCATTGAGATAGCAAAATATTACCATCAAGGAGAGAATATGTCTAACAAAACCATTATCTGGACCGAGATTGACGAAGCACCCGCACTGGCGACCTATTCGCTGCTCCCCGTTGTTCAGGCTTTCACAAAAGGCACGGGCATTTCCGTTGAAACCAGAGATATTTCGCTTTCAGGACGCATCATAGCAAACTTTCCCGACTATCTCACAGAAGAGCAGAGAATCCCCGATTTCCTTACTCAGCTCGGCGAACTCTCCCTCAAGCCCGAAGCAAACATTATCAAACTTCCCAACATCAGCGCATCTATCCCCCAGCTTCAGGAAGCGATTGCTGAGCTTCAGGAGAAAGGATACAAGATACCCGATTACCCCGAAGATCCCAAAACCGACGCGGAAAAAGAGCTCAGAACGAGATTCGCGAAAGTTCTCGGCAGCGCCGTTAACCCCGTTCTCCGTGAAGGCAACTCCGACAGGAGAGCGGCAGCGGCTGTTAAGGAACATGCTAAAAAACACCCTCACAGAATGATGAAGCCTTGGGCTGCCGGTTCCAAAACCCGTGTTGCCTTCATGTCCAGCGGCGACTTTTACGGCAGCGAGAAATCAGTCACTGTTCCCGCTGCGACAAATGTTAAAATAGAATTCGTCGGCAAGGACGGCAGCACAAAAGTCCTTAAAGAAAAAACAGCTCTTCTCGCAGGCGAAGTTATAGACACATCAGTGATGAATGTCGCTTCTCTCCGCAAGTTCTACGCTGAGCAGATAGAAGCCGCCAAAAAAGAAGGCGTGCTCCTCTCTCTCCACCTCAAAGCAACAATGATGAAGGTCTCCGACCCCGTTATGTTCGGACACGCTGTTCAGGTTTACTACAAAGACGTATTCGCCAAGCACGGCGCAACCTTCAAGGAGATCGGCGTTAACACAAGCAACGGTCTCGGCGATGTTTACGTCAAAATAAACAAACTCCCCGCCGACAAAAAGGCTGAGATCGAAGCCGATATAATGGCTGTTTACAAAACCAACCCCGAACTCGCCATGGTGGACTCCGACAAAGGAATAACCAACCTCCATGTTCCCAACGACGTGATAGTCGATGCCTCCATGCCCGTTGTTGTGCGTGACGGCGGTCAGATGTGGGGACCCGACAACAAACTCCATGACACAATAGCCATGGTTCCCGACAGATGCTACGCAACCATGTATCAGGCTATCATAGAGGACTGCCAGAAAAACGGTCAGTTCAACCCCGCAACAATGGGCAGCGTTTCAAACGTAGGTCTTATGGCTCAGAAAGCTGAGGAATACGGCTCACACGATAAAACCTTCATAGTCGAAGCGGAAGGCACAGTCCGTGTTGTTGACGCAGACGGAAAAGTTCTCATGGAGCAGAAGGTTGAATCCGGTGACATCTTCAGGATGTGCCAAGCGAAAGACGCCCCCATTCAGGACTGGGTAAAGCTCGCTGTTTCAAGAGCAAAAGCAAGCGGCGCACCCGCTGTTTTCTGGCTTGACCCCGCAAGAGGGCACGATGCTCAGATCATCGAAAAAGTTAAAAAATACCTTAAAGACCACGACACAACAGGGCTTGACATACGCATCATGACTCCTGTTGAAGCTATAAACTTCTCTGTTGAAAGAATAAGAAAAGGGCTTGATACAATCTCCGTAACAGGCAACGTTCTCAGGGATTACCTCACAGACCTTTTCCCCATACTTGAACTCGGCACGTCAGCGAAAATGCTCTCCATCGTTCCCCTTATGAACGGCGGCGGTCTTTTTGAGACAGGCGCAGGCGGTTCAGCGCCCAAGCACGTTGAGCAGTTCCTTAAAGAAGGTCACCTGAGATGGGACTCCCTCGGCGAATTCTGCGCCCTTGTCGCCTCACTTGAGCATATGGCGACAGTCTTCAACGATGATACGGCAACTCTCCTCGCTGAAACCCTTGATCAGGCTGTTGGCAAAGTGCTTGAAAACGGCAAGTCTCCCTCCCGCAAGGTAAAAGAGCTCGACAACAGAGGCAGCCACTTCTACCTCGCTCTCTACTGGGCACAGGCTCTCGCTGAACAGACAAAATGCAAGGATACAGCAGCCAAGTTTGCTCCCGTTGCCAAAGCTCTTGCCGAAAACGAAGCAAAAATAGTTGCTGAACTCAACTCGGCAGAAGGCAGACCCGCAGACATAGGCGGCTACTACAGACCCGTATTTGAGAAAGCTGTGAAAGAGATGCGCGCCAGCGCCGCCTTCAACGCGATTATCGACGCTATGTAATTAATATTGCTGGTGAAATAGATTTTAAGGCGGCGTCCGTTTAAGCGGGCGCCGTTTTTTTGTTTTAAGAGTGATGATTTTATACTAAATTATATAAAACAATACCCAAGGAGGGATGCTTGCAGTTTTCAAAAGGTGTGGAATACGCTCTGCACTCTCTGCTCCAAATGCTTAATGCCCCCGCCGGAAAATCTGTCGGGATAAAAGAGCTTGCCGTGTTTCAGGGAATATCCGAGACCTATCTCTCCAAAATTTTTACCAAGCTGCGCAAGACAGGGATAGTAAAGGCTGCACCCGGAGTAAACGGAGGGTATGAGCTCGCCGTCGCACCGGAAAAAATAACCTTCTGGGATGTAATCGAAGCGGTGGAAGGTTCTTCCGATATGTTCCAGTGCATAGAGATCAGACAAAACACAGCCACACTGGATAAAGAGAACCTGCCTGATTCATATACAAAATGCCCCTGCCTGATAAAAACCGTTATGCTTGATGCAGAAGAGCAGATGCGAAAACACCTTCGGAGCAAAACTATAGGCTGGCTGCGGGACGAAGTGCGCAGAAAGATACCCGCCGAACAGGCGGAAGCCGCAAAGGAATGGTTCAGAAGCAAAAAAAGATAAATCGGAGCAGCCGCCCGCTCCGATCATCAGCGGATGTCAGACAGTCTGCTTCAGTTCACTGACACTTATTTCAAGAACTCTGTTAAGGAAAGGAAATTTTCCTTTCATCATATCAAATTCGGCACCGCTTTCAAAAAAGCGCGCTGTGCCGTCAATACGGAATCCCGTACCCATCGCATAAAGACCCTGAACACTCTTACTGCCCAGAGTGAGCTTCACTCTGCCGTTCACAGCAAGATCACTCTCCACACTCAGCATGCCTGCCGCAGGAATCAGCAGTCTGCCGTCCTCAGTGACATTAACATATGAGTTCCACGTATTTACTATGTGCGGTTCATCAATCCCCCACGACACGATTGATACCACACCCTCATTTTTGAGAACACTCAGAAAAGTTTCATTCAGCATTTTTTCCTCACCTTTTACGGATATTATAGATATTTATTATCTGCAATAAGGTTAGATCTATTTATTCGGAAGATCAAGAACTATTCTTAAGATGCTCCCTGCTTGCGGTCTGATTCGATCACCGCCGTATCCTGAAGAGAAGTGTTCGGCTGCTCATACTCCGGTGAACAGAAAAAGCCCCGTCCGCCGAGATACTCTTCGTACTCCGCACCCCAGTCCTTCATCATCATGAGGATAGGAATCAGCTTGGAGCCGATTTCCGTCAGACGGTATTCAACCTTCGGAGGGATCTGGTTATAGACCTCACGGCTTATAAGCCCGTCGTTTTCAAGTTCCCGAAGCTGTTTACTGAGCATCCTTTCAGTTATTTCAGGCATGCTTTTTCGTATCTCGCCGAAGCGCATGACAGGCTCAACGGCAAGCCTGTACAGGATGAGCGCCTTCCATTTTCCGGAAAGCACGCCTACAGTCAGTTCAAAATAGCATCTGTATAATTTACCGTCCAATTCCTTAGTTTTACATATTTTCATTGAGCACCTTATGCTATACTTTCTGTAAGTACATGAATAAAAATACAGTACTTGTCAGAAACATATTACTCCTATATTTTCTTTCATCAAGACTAAAAAAGAGGACGGTATTCATAATGTACGCACTCGCAATATGCGGAAGCCCCCGCAAAAACGGCAATACAACCCTTATCCTCAACACTGTCCTTGACACTCTCAAGGAAAAAGGATGGGAAACCGAGCTTGAAACTGTAGGCGGAAAAGAGATAAAAGGCTGTACAGCCTGCGGAGCCTGTTTCAAAAGAGCTGACGGAACCTGCATCATCAATGATGCCTTTAATCCCATATTCGCCAAGATGATGAAGGCGGACGCTGTCATAATCGGCTCGCCTACATACTTTGCCGATGTGACCGCCGAAACCAAGGCGCTCATCGACCGCACAGGCTTCGTTGCCATGGCAAACGGAAACGCGCTTAAAGGCAAAATAGGCGCTGGGGTCTCCGCAGTGAGACGCGGCGGCGCCACGCACACAGTGGACACGATAAACCACCTTTTCATGATCTCAAGGATGATAATCCCCGGCTCAACTTACTGGAACATGGTTTACGGTCTCCACAAAGGTGACGCGGCAAATGATAAGGAAGGGCTGGCGAACATGACCCATATAGCAGAAGTCATCGACTGGCTGGGCAGAGCGGTAAAGCCTCACATGGCATCCTTCCCCGACGCGGTGACAGAGAAAGAGGGGTAGCGTCGGCTTAATAATCTCAAACTGCAAATCCTGTCAGTTGGACGTGGGCGCTTGCGCCTTGCAAAGCAAGGCTTCGCGGATGAAGTGAAGCAGTCTCCTGCGGAATAAGACTTAATTTTTGAGTTTATAATCACTCAGCGCCGCCCCTTTGACGGGGCGGTTTCCAGCATCCTAATCCATTTACCCGATACCTTGGATAAGAAAAATCTATAATTCTATTATTGCCCCATTGCCCTGAAAACAAAACAATGCTATATAGATTTTGGAAAATACCATAAGGTAGGACATGCACAGCTATATCACAGGCGAAGCACAGATCCGCGAAGCAGTGACCCTGCTTAGAGACGCAGGGCTCGATTATGACCCTGTCCATGAAGTTTTCATGGGAATTTACGAAGACGAGCACCTCATTGCCGCAGGCGCCAGAGACCATAACATTCTGAAAATGGTCGCGGTAAACGAGGAATATCAGAGCACAGGCGCATTCTCCGAAATCATAAACGCACTCATAACAGACGCATTTCAGGCAGGCTATGATCACCTCTTCGTATTCACCAAGCCTATGTACACCTTCCATTTTGAGAGCCTTAACTTCACCCTGTTATGCACAACGGATAAGGTCGCTGTTCTGGAATTCGGCAAAAGCATAAAAAATTATCTGCACAATCTGCGCAATCTCGCCCGCTACGGCAGAAACTCCGGTCTCGTAATGAACTGCAACCCCTTCACGAAAGGGCACAGACACCTCATCGAAACAGCCGCCTCCGAGTCGGACTTTGTTTACGTTTTCGTGGTGCAGGAGGATAAGTCAGTCGTCCCCTATCAGGACAGACTCGACCTTGTCCGACGCGGCACCGCCGATTTGAAAAATGTCTACGTCATCCCCTCCGGCGATTACGCCGTAAGCCGGATAACCTTCCCCTCATATTTCCTCAAAAACAAGGAACAGGTAACAAAACAGCAGATAGAAACGGATCTGCGCATTTTCGGACAGCATTTCGCACCGGCATTTAATATAATAAAAAGATACGTGGGCGAAGAACCCGTATGCGACTTCACCTCACTTTACAACGAAGCGATGAAGCGCATCATGCCCGAATACGGCATAAAGCTTGTAGAGATAACAAGAAAAAGCTCCGGAGAAACGCTGATCAGCGCTTCCACGGTGCGCAGGCTGCTTTTTGACAGCAAATACGACGAAATGAAAAACCTTGTTCCTGAGGCGACATATGAGTACCTTGTGAAAAACAGGGACATGCTGAAGGAAAGATTTGATAAATTCTCCAAAAGCTCAAAATAAAGGACGGACGAAAATGAAAATATCCAAGAGAGCTCAGGCGGGAACCATGCAGTCAAGCGATCTGATGGTTTTTGCCGAACCGGCGGATGAACTCGTGATAGAGATAGACTCCACCGTGGCGAAGCAGTACGAGCACCTGATCAGAGCTAAAATCACAGAAGTTGTTGAACGTATGAACGTGACCTCCGGCATTCTCCGCATCAAGGACAGGGGCGCTCTGGACTACGCCATAATCGCGCGTGTCGAAGCTGTTATAAACCGGGCAAAGGAGCAAAGCTCATGAAATCCGTTTGGTACAAAGAGGCTAAACTGCTGCGCACATTCATTATCAAGATTCAGCAGGGTGAGGAGCTGGTTGGAAACCTCGCCGCCGCAGTGAAGGAGATCGGCATAGACCATGCGGTGATAGTTTCCGCCGTCGGTTCGGTGACTGATGTTAAGTTCCGCGGTATAAAAGCCGGAGCCAAGCTCCCCATAACAGTTCCGAGAATGACAGTGCACACGGTGGAAGGTCCCCTTGAGCTTCTGGGACTGAACGGAAACTTCTTCCCTGATGCTTCGGGCAAACCCGACTGCCACCTGCACATTCAGATGTCGAAATCATCCGGTGAGGTTATAGGCGGCCACCTTTTCTCAGCAACGGTTTTCGCCTCCTGCGAGATAATGATCTCCGAACTCCACACAGAAGGCATAGAACGCCACTACTCCAAAACAGGCGGAACAGCCACAATATTTATTGAGGAAGAACATGAGTAATGCCGCAGCCTTAAGAAGAACACTGCTTTATGTTCCGGGCAACATGCCGTCCATGCTCCAGAACATACCCATATTCAACTGTGACTGCGTTTTCATAGACCTTGAAGACGCTGTGCCCCTAAACGAAAAAGACGCTGCGAGGCTCCTTGTGCGCAGTTTTCTTGAGAATTATAAAGAGAGAAACAAAGAGATTTTTTACCGCATAAACCCTCTGGACACGGAATGGGGCTTTGACGATCTCAGAACCGTCCTTCCTGCCCTGCCGGACGGAGTGCGCCTGCCCAAGGCGGACACTCCGGAGATAGTGGAAAGGCTCGATACTTTCCTCACAGAGTGCGAGGAAAACTTCGGAATAGAGCTCGGAACCTTCAAAATAATCCCCTCTATCGAAAGCGCTCAGGGGGTAATTAACTGCATAAAAATAGCCAAATGCTCCTCAAGGGTAATAGCCCTTGCCTTCGGCGCTGAGGACTACACGGCTAGCATGGGAATAGAAAGAAGCAAGACAGGCGAGGAGCTCTTCCACGCCAGAACCCGTGTTGTCTGGGCTGCGAAGGCAGCGGGCATTCAGGCTATTGATACAATCTTCCCTGATGTTAACGATGAGGAGAGCTTCGAGAATGAAGTCCGTCTAAGCAAAAAACTGGGCTTCACGGGGAAATCACTGGTGAACCCCCGTCAGATAGACATAGTGCACAAGGTTTTTGCTCCCACGAAGGAGGAGATCGACTTCGCCCTTGAAGTGATAGAGGCGATCCTCAAGGCAAGGGAGATGGGAACAGGCGTTATCTCGCTCAAAGGAAAAATGATCGACGCGCCCATAGTGAAGCGTTCATCAAACGTGCTGAAGACCGCCGCGTCTTTGGGTCTTATAGACTATGAAATTTCAGACGAGGTGATCTATGGCGCTAAATAGTCTCGGCAGATTTGTCCCCGAGGTTTTCAACGGGATAAAGCGCACGCCCTACAATTCCGCCGCCCTGCTCACCCCGGGAGGGCTTGAGTATGCCCGCCCGGTCAAGATCGTGCGCCCCGGGGAGAAAAAGCTTCTCAGCGGCCTTCGTGAGGCGATAATAGCCTCCGGTCTTAAGGACGGCATGACCATAGCAACCCACCACCACCTGAGAAACGGTGACAACATCCTCAATCAGGTAGTGAAAGAGATAGACGCGCTGGGCATACGCAATATAACAATCGCCTCAAGCTCTGTTCATCCCGTGCATGCGGAGATCATCCCTTACATAAAAAAGGGTGTGATAACAAGCCTTGAATGCGGCGTAAACGGACCCGTGGGCGAAGCCGCCTCCAAGGGTGAGCTGGACTGCCCCATAATAGTCCGCAGCCACGGCGGACGGGCAAGATCCATGATGACAGGGGAAGTCGTCGTGGATGTCGCTTTCATAGGCGCTCCCTGCTGCGATGAATACGGCAACATGAACGGATACTTCGGTCCTTCCGCCTGCGGAAGCCTCGGTTATTCCCATGTTGACGCACGCTACGCAAAAACCGTCGTCGCAGTCACAGACAATCTTGTCCCCTACCCCGTATGTCCGGTGAGCATACCTCAGACCTGCGTTGACTTCGTGGTTCAGGTTGAAAGCTTGGGCGATCCGAAAAAAATAGTCTCCACAACAACAAGAGTCACCAAAGACCCCATAGGGCTCATGATAGCAAAATACGCAGCGGAAGTGATCAGAGCTTCCGGACTGCTTAAGAACGGATTCTCATTCCAGACCGGCGCCGGGGGAACATCCCTCGCCGTTGCGGACAATGTGCGCCGCATGATGCTTGAGGAGAAGATAAGGGGTTCCTTCGGCTCCGGCGGCATCACAGGCTATTTCGTGGACATGCTTGAGGAAGGGCTGTTTGAAACTCTTCTTGATGTGCAGTGCTTCGACCTCAGAGCTGTTGAATCGATCAGCAAAAACATGTGCCATCAGGAAATAAGCGCAGACACCTACGCCAACCCCTTCAACTGCGGTGCTGTGGTGAACAGGCTCGACGCGGTCATCCTCGGCGCGACGGAAGTGGACGTTGATTTCAACGTAAACGTGAACACGGAGTCAAACGGCTATCTCCTCCACAACACAGGCGGACACACTGACACAGCGGCAGGCGCCAAGCTTGCGATCATTGTGGCTCCGTCCATAAGGGGACGCCTGCCGATCATCCTCGATAAGGTAACTACCGTCACCACGCCCGGCGAAAACATAGACGTAATAGTCACTGAGCGGGGCATAGCGGTGAACAGCAAGCATGAAGACCTTAAAAAAGAGCTGATAAAGGCGAAAATTCCCGTTAAGGACATACATGAGCTGCGCAAAGAAATAACGCAGATAACAGGCGTGCCCAGACCCGTGGAATTTACCGATGATATAATCGCCCTTGTGGAATACAGAGACGGAAGCATAATTGACACGGTCAGAAGAGTTAAGGAATAAGCTCCTCGAAGCACGGGACGCCAGATGGAGCCTTATCACCGGACTTGAAAGCGGTGAAGGTTCCCTGATTGTCATCTCCTCCAATATGCCCGGAGAAGACAAAGCCAAGGCGGATGGGCTGGTGTCATGGGCGGCGACAGAGCTTAAAAAGCTCATCAGCGCTGAAACGCTCCAAACAGCGCAGGATGCGGCAGGCAGAGCGGTTTTCATGAAGACGCTCCTGAACCCCGCTGACGCCAAAAAAGCAGGGGTATGCTTGGAAGAGCTTCACCCATTCTGCCGCCTGCTGGACATAGATGTTTACAGCGGCACAACAGCATTCGGGCGGAAGGAAGCGGGACTCGGCAGAAGAAAGTGTCTGCTGTGCGGCGCAAGCGCCGCTGACTGCATCAGAACGGAGAAACACACCCATGCGGAAGCTGTCAGCGCCGCTGAAAAACTCCTCAGCGGCTTTCATAACAAAAATTTCTGACTGCCTCACGGCGGGCCCCAAGGCAGAGCTTGATCTCACTCCGAAGCCCGGGCTTGTGGACAGGCTTGACAGCGGTTCCCATGAGGATCTTTCCTATGCGGGCATGCTTCTTTCCGTATCTCTCCTTCCCCAGTATTATAAAGAGCTTGCGGAAGCCGCACTGAGCGGTGCGGATATATCCGTACTGCGTTCGATCGGCATTGAGGCAGAGAGACGCATGCTCGGGGTATGCGGAAGCAACGCCCACAAGGGCTACATTTTCCTCAGCGGTCTTGTGCTGCTGGCCTCGCTCAGAGGGGATGACCTCCGCAGTGAGATAAAAGAAATATCAGAAGGGTTCTTCATATCCGCCCTGCCCGAATCCAACGGTGAAACCGCTCGCAGGAAATACGGCACAGGCGGAATAATCAGTGAATGTCTGAACGGACTGCCGTCCGTGTTTGAGCATGCCCTCCCCGCCATGGAGAGAGAGTACGGTATAAACGGATGCTGCTGTCGGGCAAGGTTCGCGGGGCTTGCCGAGCTTATGCGGACAGCGGAGGACACCACTGCCCTGCACAGATGCGGTCAGGAAGGGCTTGAAATAATCAGGGCGGACGGAGCACAGCTCGCCGGACTGCTTAAAACAGACTCCCACACCCAGTGGCTTAAGGAAAGAAACGAATATTACAAATCAATAAGGCTCACAATGGGCGGCGCGGCCGACCTTCTGGCGACCGGCTGCGCGGTTATGCTTTTTAACGGCTCTGTTTCAGAGTTCCTGTGAGCTTTTTAAGAATAGAAAAGGTGTCCCTGCCTGTCGCAGCGAGCCAGTAGTTCCCTTTGCCGTCTGGAAAATAATAGTTGTCCATCCCCATTCCTGTGACATAAGCTACATCAAAACCGTCGGTCTTCATCCTCATCAGGTTTCGGAATGCCTGACTGGTGGGCATTTTATCATCCATCAGCTTAAAAAGGCTTTTTGCCTCATTCTTTGTTTTTGAGAAAGAAGCCCAGATAATCACAGGGTCACCGCCGCACTTGTATTCAGCAACATATGAGCTCTCAAACTCAATATCCCTGCCGTGCAGACGGGCAATATCCCTTGCTGCGTCTTTTCCTGTTTTGACCGATACGGTCTCACAGCCGGGGAGTGCGGGCGCCGCGGCGAATACGCTGATTGCGGTAAGTGTAAAAACGACGGCAAAAATAATCTTTAACCTCATAACAGCTCTCCTTGTTTTCATTTAAGTACGACCGACAGGGGAAAAGTTCACAAATTCCGTTATAAACCGATTCTCATTATGTTTATCAGAGCGCCGCAGTCCCTGTAAAAATTGAAAATCCTATTTGATTTCACACCTTTTAAGTGTAGAATTAAATCAGTACTTTCTTTTCATAAGAGGTGGAAAAATGAGAAAAACACTTTTAGCATCCGCATTTATCGCAACAACCTTCGTATTTGCATTCGCAGCGTCCGACGGCGCGGCACTTTACAATAAGTGTAAAGCGTGTCACGGGGCGGACGGCTCCAAGGTTCCCGCCGGAGCAAAAACGGCAGTGAAGGGACAGAGCGCCGCAGACCTTGAGAAAAAGCTCACAGGGTATAAAGACGGTTCCTTCGGCGGAGAAAAGAAAGCTACCATGCAGAGAATGGCAGCTAATCTTTCACCGGAAGATATTAAAGCTCTCGCTCAGTATATGTCCGGACTGTAACACAAACTGACGATGAAAAAACTCATACTGGCATTAGCTGTATTTGCGCTCTGCCTCCCCTCATGGGGGGCGGAGCATGGTCACGGAGAGGACGGGAATAAAACAGAAGAGCATGTCCATAAGGAACCTGCTCCCGAAACACAGGGCGATGTGGGCGTAACCGAGAAACTCGGTGAAACCATAACGCTTGATATTCCGTTTGCCGATTCCGAAGGCAGAACCGTAACCATGCGGGAACTGATAGACAAACCGACTATCATTGCGCCTGTTTACTTCAACTGCCCGAATGTGTGCAACTTCCTCCAGTCGAACCTTTCGTCCATCATCCCCCAGATAAAGATGGAGGCTGGAAAATCATATCAGGTTATCTCATTCAGCTTTGACGAAAACGATACGCCGGAAATAGCCGCTGATAAAAAGCGCAACTACATGAAAGCGGCGGACGGCAAAATCGCACCGGAGGGATGGATATTCCTCACGGGAACACGTGAAAACATAAAGGCTTTCCTTGATTCCACAGGTTATCGGTTCAAGCGGGTTGACAGCGACTTCGCACACCCTGTGGCTGTTGTCGCGGTTTCTCCCACAGGCAAAATTATACGTTATCTCTACGGAACAAAAATACTCCCCTTTGAGCTCACAATGGCAGCAGTTGAGGCGGAAAACGAAAAGCCCGGGCTCTCCGTCAAAAAGATAGTCTCCTTCTGCTTCAGCTACGACCCTCAGGGAAAAAAATATGTCTTTGATATAATGAAGGTTTCCGGCGTTGTTATACTGCTCACCCTCACCGCCTTCGCCGCCTTCCTCGTTTTCGGCGGCAAAAAAAAGAAAAAGTAAACTCGGGAGGAAATCCTATGAACAATGACACAAATACTTTACCGAGTTTCAGCGGTACAGGGATGTACCGCCGCCGTGCGAAGCAGAACTGCCGCTTAGTTCCGGCGGTTTCTGTACCAAGCTTGCTGAAAAGCCGCATTCTATGCGGCGCGAGCAATTACAGCCAAACCACAGA
Source organism: Geovibrio thiophilus (assembly GCF_004087915.1). NCBI lineage: Bacteria > Pseudomonadati > Deferribacterota > Deferribacteres > Deferribacterales > Geovibrionaceae > Geovibrio > Geovibrio thiophilus. The sequence goes on along the minus strand of NZ_CP035108.1, from coordinate 852,545 downwards.
ATGTCGGTTTGGCGATCATTAAAAACTCGGAGGAAAATATATGAGTAATGACGCAACAGCACTGCCGAGTTTTTTTGAAGACTCGGGCAGCGACAGAAAGGGCATTCTGAGCTGGCTATTAACCACGGATCATAAGCGCATCGGGCTTATGTATCTCTACATGGTTCTTGGAATGTTCATTGTCGGCGTATGCCTCGGTCTTCTCATAAGGCTGGAGCTCATAGCGCCGGGTAAGGACATAATGGAAGCCCAGACATACAACGCAGTCTTCACCCTCCACGGGGTGATCATGATATTCATCGTGGTGATACCCAGCATCCCCGCCGCAATAGGGAACCTTGTGCTCCCCATCCAGCTCGGCGCTGAGGATGTTGCGTTCCCAAGGCTTAACCTTTTTTCATGGTGGCTGTACCTCACAGGAACTGTTCTTGCCCTTTTCTCACTCTTCACAGGGGGCGGAGCGCCTGATACAGGCTGGACATTCTACGTGCCTTTCAGCGAGTTCACCACCACCAACGTAAACGTTGCGGTGCTTGCCGTTTTTATACTCGGATTCTCGTCCATCCTCACAGGGCTGAACTTCATCACCACTATTCACCGCATGCGCGCGCCCGGTCTCACATGGACAAAGATTCCCCTCTTCACATGGTCCCTTTACGCCACAGGATGGATTCAGGTTCTTGCTACACCGATTCTGGGAATTACCGTTCTTCTGATTTTTGTGGAAAGGGTTCTGGGAGTCGGTCTGTTCGATCCGAACAAGGGCGGAGACCCTCTTCTCTACCAGCACCTTTTCTGGATATACTCACACCCTGCGGTGTACATAATGATCCTGCCCGCTATGGGTGTGGTAAGCGACATTATCCCCGCTTTCGCCCGCAAGAGCATCTTCGGCTACAAGGCAATAGCCTTCTCAAGCCTTATGATCGCCTTCGCCGGCTCCCTCGTGTGGGCGCACCATATGTTCACCTCCGGCATGAGCGACACTGCGGTGCTTATCTTCTCCCTGCTTACGTTCATAGTGGCGATACCCTCCGCCATAAAGGTTTTCAACTGGGTAGCCACACTTTATAAGGGCTCAATCATAGTAGAACCGCCTCTGGTTTACGCTCTGGGATTCATATTCCTTTTCTCCGTGGGCGGTCTGACGGGGCTTGTTCTCGGCTCTGCCGGAACAGACATCCACGTACATGACACATATTTTGTCGTGAGCCACTTCCACTATGTGATATTCGGCGGAACGGGCTTCGGTCTGTTTGCTGCGCTTCACTTCTGGCTGCCGAAGTTCTACGGCAGAATGTACAACAAAAAAACAGCCAACTGGGCGTTCGGAATCCTCTTTATAGGCTTTAACATGCTGTACCTGCCTCTTTTTGTAATAGGGCTTCAGGGCATGCCCAGAAGGTACTACGACTATCTGCCCCAATACCAGACAGGGCATTTCATCTCAACAGTGGGCTCGTGGATTCTCGCCGTCGGGCTGGTTATAATGTTCGTCAACCTCTACAGAGGCATCAGGCACGGCAAAAAGGTCGGGCGCAACCCTTGGGGCGCAGCCACTCTTGAATGGCAGGTGCCCTCGCCTCCCCCATTGCTTAACTTTGACAAGGAGCCCGATACGTCAGGCAAGCCCTACAGCTACAAGGGGGTAGAAAGAGATGAGTAATACCCACGTACACAAAGACTATCACGGCGCTAAGCTCGGCATGTGGCTCTTCCTTTTCACGGAAGTGCTGCTCTTCGGCGGGCTTTTCGTCCTTTACTCGGTTTTTCTCTCCAAATACCCGCTGGAATTCCATGAAGCCGGAAAAGAGCTTGATGTGGTAATCGGTACGCTGAACACGGTTGTTCTGCTTGTATCCAGCTATTTTGTCGCCCTTGCCATCTCCTTCATACAAAGAGGGGACAAAAAGAAAGCTGTCCTCTTCACGTGGCTCACAATGGCTATGGCGCTTATGTTCCTTGTGAACAAGTTCTTTGAATGGAAGGCTAAGTTCAGCCACGGAATCTACCCCACTTCGCCCCATCTGGCTGATCTTCCCCACGGAGAGAACATCTTCTTCGGGCTGTATTACATTATGACGGGGCTGCACGGCATACACGTTGTCATAGGAATGACGGTTCTCGGATTTATGGTGAATTTCCTCAGGAGAGACATCATAACCCAAGAAGATTTTGTTAAGCTGGAAAACGCCGGACTCTACTGGCATATAGTGGATCTGGTGTGGATATTCCTTTTTCCGCTGTTTTATCTGGTTCTGTAGGAGGAGGTCTGACATGTCCGAACATAACGGTCACATTCTCAGCGTAAAGCTGCTCACGGCGGTTCTGGCTGTGCTTCTTCTGCTCACTTTTATCACGGTTGCAGCCACAAGGGTGGATTTCGGCTATCTGAAGGTTGTGGTCGCTCTCGCGCTCGCCACGACTAAATCATTGTTCGTAATTCTGTTTTTCATGCACCTGAAATACGAGGACAGATTCATAAAGATCATCGTATTCCTGTGCTTTTTAATTCTCGCCATCTTCATAGGAATGACATTCCTTGATGTGGCGTACAGGTAAGGGGCGGCTTTATGGAAAATAATCTTGTAGACGCAGTAGGGAAGGTCGATCAGGCTTTCCTGTTTATCTTCGGCGTATCATTCGCTATACTTTTTCTGATAACCGCCGTCACCTTATGGTTCCTCTTTCGCTACAGCAAAAAGAGAAACCCCGTTCCTTCGGATATTGAAGGGAATGTTATAGCTGAAACCCTGTGGACGGTTATACCCACTCTGATCGTTTTCGCCATGTTCTGGTACGGCTGGACGGGATATAAGGCGTTGCGGGAAGCTCCGGCGGATTCAATGATTGTCAAGGTTGATGCGCGCATGTGGTCATGGAAATTTACCTATGACGGCGGACGCACCAGCGACAGGCTTTATGTGCCCGAAAACACGCCGGTCAAGCTTGACATGACCTCGGCGGATGTTATCCACAGCTTTTATGTTCCGGCGTTCAGAATAAAGATGGATACCGTGCCGGGGATGCAGACATACGCATGGTTCAACAGCGGTGAGGCGGCTCAGTATGACATACTCTGCGCCGAGTACTGCGGCACACGGCACGCATACATGCTGTCCAAGGTCGTGGTAGTTCCGCAGGAAGAATACAATAAATGGCTTGAGACCGGCGAAGCTGATTCCGAAAAACCGGAAGCGTTGCTTATTCTTGAGAAATACGGCTGTATGGACTGCCACTCGCTGGACGGAAGCGAAATAGTCGGTCCGAGCTTTAAGGACATATACGGACGTGACGTGACAGTCACCGAAAACGGAAATGAAAGAACAGTCAAAACCGATGATGAATACCTCAAAAAAGCCATAAAAGAGCCATCCGCAGAGATAGTGAAAGGCTATGACGATATGATGCCTCCTGCTGATGAAATGAGCGATGAAGAGCTTACCGCAGTAATGGAGTTCTTCAGAGGCGGCATGGTCATGGAGAAGAAGGGAGCGGCGGGCGCCAAAGTCGCCGAGAATGAGGGCTGCCTCGGATGCCACTCCACAGACGGCAGTGAGATAGTCGGTCCCAGCTTCAAAAACATGATCGACAGGAAGCTCATGGCAGCGCATGAGGGCAGCAAGGTGGAAGTCATTGCTGATACAAGATATATCATTGACTCAATCAAAAATCCGGATGATTATATCGTGGACGGTTACGACGGCGGCATGATGCCTGCCTATGACCTCAGCGATGATGATATGAAGGCTCTCATCGAGTTTTTCAGCACACTGAAGGATGAATGAACACTGATTTCCTGAAGCTTATAAGATTAAAAGTCACAATATTGGTGGGTCTTTCCGCTTTTGCGGGGACCTGCCTTTTTTCTCCCTCCGCAGGCAAAAACCACCTGTACGGCGTCCTTGCCGCCGTTCTGCTCGCTGCGGGCTGTTCCGCGCTGAACCAGTGGCAGGAGCGGCAAGAGGATTCCCTCATGGAGCGCACGAAAGACCGTCCGCTGCCCTCCGGCAGGATGAAGCCGGAAGAGGCGCTGATGTTCGCCGTGATTCTCCTCGCCGTGGCGTTCACACTGATTATCCGTATGAAGAATATTCCACTCCTCGCATCGGGTATAGCCGCCGTCGCGGTATATAATTTTCTCTACACTCCCATGAAAAAGAAGACCCCCTTCGCCCTTATGACAGGCTCCGTCTCCGGCGCGCTGCCGCCCGTCATAGGTTTTTTGGCGGCGGGCGGAAGTCCGGCGGATATGCGGATATTTGTGGTTGCGGGCATTCTCTATATCTGGCAGACACCGCATTTTGCCCTTTTATCCTTCAAATACGCTGATGACTACGCAAAGGCGGGGTTCAAGACTCTCACAGGAACATTCGGGGAAATAAAAACAAGGAAATTCATAAACGTCTGGATGTCCGGCTATGCTACATCTCTGTTTTTTGCCATTCCCGCGGGTATTTACCTGCATCAGCCTGTCTATTTCATCCATGCCTTTGTTGCCGCGGGCACCTACATTCTCTTTTTCAGGTTCCGTGCTGATACGGATAAGGCTTTTATGATATTAAATATATCGATTGCGTTATTTTTTATGCTGCTTATAGCGGACAGGATGTTTTCGCTTATCTGAAACTTTCGGGATCTATTGAATATTTTTTGAGCAGTTCATAAAAATCCGCCCTGTAGACATCCGCCATGCGGGAAGCCTTGCTGACATTGCCTTTATTTATCTCCATCAGCTCTCTGGCGTAACGCTCCTCAAACTCCTTCTTAGCTTCCTTGAACGTCTGCGGAGTGTTTGCGCCGGACGAAAGACGCACGGCATCGGCGCCTATCTCTGTTCCAGCTGTGAGAACGACAGCGCTCTCTATGGTGTTTTCCAGCTCACGGACGTTTCCGTGCCAGTCGCAGGTCATGATCTTCTCAAACGCCTGAGGAGACAGATGCTCCGCCCTGCGTCCGTATCTGGCTGAGTACATTTTTATGAAGTGCTCCGCCAGTAAGGGAATATCCTCCCTGCGTTCACGGAGCGGCGGTATGCGGAGCTGCATAACGTGTATGCGGTAAAACAGGTCTTCTCTGAATGTTCCCTTCTTTATCTCCTCAGTGAGGTCTTTGTTGGAGGCGGAAACGAGCCTTATATCCAGTCTGATCTTTTTCTCACTGCCGAGAGGATAAACCTCTCTGTTTTCAAGAACCCTGAGAAGCTTCGCCTGCATGGACAGAGGCATCTCGGACACCTCATCCATGAACAGCGTGCCCTCCTGAGCCTGCTCAAAGAAGCCCTTCTTCCTGCGGTTGGCGCCTGTGAACGCTCCCTTTTCATAGCCGAAAAGCTCACTTTCCATAAGGCTTTCCGGTATGGCGGAGGAGTTTATCGCCACAAACGGGCTGTCCTTTCTGGCACTGCTGAGATGAAGCATCTTCGCCACAAGCTCCTTGCCCGTGCCCGATTCCCCCTGAATATACACGCTGGCGTCGCTGCCGGCGGCGAGGAGTATCTGTTCGTTGAGCCTGCGCATCTTATCGCTTCTGCCTATTATGTTTCCGGCTAACAGGGTTTCACGGAGCATATTGCGGAGACGGAGATTCTCACGGGAGAGATTGTTCTTCTCCACAGCTTTCTCCACCTGAATTACAAGCTCCCTGTGGTCAAAGGGCTTGGTTAGATAACCTACGGCTCCCCTGCGCATCGCCTCCACGGCTTCGTCTATGGTTCCGTATGCGGTAAGGAAAATCACCGGCAGCTCGGGGTCGTTTTTCTTTATATTCTCAAAGATCTCAAGTCCGGTTTCCCCCTCCAGCTTCATATCAAGCACGGCAGCGTCAAACACCTCTTTTTCCAGAAGTTTCAGCGCCGTCTCACCTGAATCCGCCGTGAAAACGTCAAAACCTGAGCTTTTCAGTCTCAGTCTTATTATCTCAAGCAGATTAGGGTCATCGTCGACAGCGAGAATCCTATTCACGCCCGCCTTCCCTGCTCTGTTTAATCTGCAAATCTATCTCTTTGATAGCCTCAAGCCTCGCCCTCATGTCGGTGAGTTCCCTTCTCAGTCTTCTTTCCTGAGCGGAGAGCCTCTCGTTCTCCTTTCGCAGTTCGGAATTAATATGCTGATACTCCTCCGCCGCCTCTTTAAGGGAGTTGTTTTCCATATCCTTTCCGGTGAGGTTATCATTAAGCTCAGAAAGCTTTACACTGAGCTGCTCCGCTTCCGCGGCGGACTGCGCGTACTTTTCCATCAGTCCCGCGACAACGGATGCCTGCACAGCGTACGGACTGTCGGGGAAGAGGTTTGTCAGAGTGTCTGCGTAAACCCTCACATCGGAAGCGCTGAAATAAGGGCTTCTCGGATCTGAGGTCACCAGCACTCTCATGAATATTTTTTTGTCTTCATTTATCTCTTCCGTTCTGTCAAGCATGGTCATCACCCCTTCATAATCACCCAGCTTCAAAAAAAGCATGCAGCTTTCGCCTACATTCTCCTTTGCGGCGGGCGAGCACCCGAGCAGTGAAAAAATCAGAAAGAGAGCGGCAGAGTGAAAAGAAATTCGCTTCCTTCCCCCGGTCTGCTGTTTGCCCATATTTCTCCTCCGTGGCGGGAAATTATCTTCTTGGCGATGGCAAGCCCCAGTCCTGTTCCCTTAACATCGCCCTGCTGATTGCGCCCTCTTCTGTAGCGCTCGAAAATGTGCGGAAGGTCAGCCTCAGCTATCCCCCTTCCGTTATCCTTGACAGATACCAGAAGCAGGCGTTCACCCGTTTTTTTCACACTGATATTTATTTCTCCTTTTTCCGGAGTGTATTTCAGGGCATTGCCTATGAGGTTTTCCGCCGCGCGGCTTATCATTTCACGATCGGCAGAGACATCCGGCAAATCGTCGGGAATGTCGCACACAACGGCAATTTTTTTACCGGAGGCGATCGGCTCAGTCTTCGTGACTATATTCCTCAGTATCCGCCCCACTGAGCAGGGCTTCATCTCGTAGGGGGCATCGTTTATGTCCAGTCGGGAGATTTCGATTATACCGTTCACAGATGCTATAAGCCTCTCCGATTCGGCATCTATTATGTCAAGCAGCCTGCGGGAGCTTTCAGGGTCATTGTCGAACGCGCCCTCCTTAAGCATCTGGGCAGCCTCCTTTATGGAGGAAAGGGGCGTCTTAAGCTCATGGGAGACGTTGCTGACAAACTCCTCCTTCTGTTCTCTGCTTTCCTTCAGCCTTGCTATCATTATATTGAAGTCAGAGGCGAGCCTTTCTATCTCATAAGGCGCCTCCAGCGAAAATCTGTCTGGAAATATGCCCGCAGCAACCTCGTTGGTCTTTTCGCCCAGTTTCCGCAGGGGGCGTGCTATGGTGCGTGTATTAAAAAAGGCGACAGCGGCTGCGCCCACTATGCAGGAAACCATGAACAGCACTGATTTGTGCACTACTTTCCCGACCATGCGGTTGGAACGCTCAAGCAGGCTGCGCCATTCGGAATCGGCAGTGTTTTTAAGCAGATTTATATGTTCGTCAAGCTTAAAAGAAACATCCTCAAGCTGCCTGTTTGTTTCGGCGTAATTATGCTCTCTGCCGTTTATCTGCGATTCTGACATTTCGCTGAAGGCGGTGTACAGCTCATTCACTCTGTCGTATATGTCTGATTTTGATTTCCCCATGACAACTTCAGCGAGCCTGCCGTTGACGGAATCCGCCTCGGACTTAAAACCAGCGAACCTGTCAAAGAAATCCCTATCTCCGGTAACCTGATACTTGAGTCTGAACTCGTTCATTCTCTGCACTGCGGAAATAAGCTTTTCCGAATCTCCCATAACAGGCAGATGCACGGAAGTCACCTCATGGAGGATTGTGTTGATCTGCTCTGTTTTGTGAAATACATAGATTATGAAATACGAAATAAGAACCAGAAGGATAAGGTTTGTCAGGGCAAGTCTGCCGAATATTCCTGTGAGCTTCATTCGGCTAATCTAACACATGGGCAGGTGTCCGCACAATATCCAATTTGTTTCCTCTGCTGCTATAATTATTTGCAGATAAACGACTTTATCTTTACATTTCTCTGTATGGTAAACCATACGCCGCAAAACGGCTATGTTCAAGGGTATGCTGTTTTGCATGAAGGTAAATCCATACATAATGTTGCTGTACGTCTTTTAACCATATCCTCTTTTTATAATATATATAAGTTATTTATCAATATTAACGGTAATTGGCACATATCCTGCTTCATATAATGCAGCTAAATTATTCGGAGGAAGAAAAATGAAAAAACTTATCACTGTACTTGTACTCGGCATGATGGTTGTAACAAGCGTAGCTGCTTTCGCAGGCGACAAAGAAGAAACAAAACCCGCTGACAACCAGACTCAGACTGAAATGAAATAACTTTCAGAACACTTTCGGGAAAGTTGCTAGCTTTCCCGTTCATCATCATCCCGCAACCGACACTCCTTAAAGTATGTAAGGGGAGTGTACCCGAAAAAGAGGGCAGACTTCAAATCTGCTCTCTTTTTTTATAGTATGAATCCGCGCGCTCTGTATTACAGTATGAATCCGCGCATCCTGCCGGATTCATACACACGCTCGCGCCGCAGTAAATGCGGCTTCGCTTCGCACGGCGCACTCCCATCCTTGGGAGCGTAATACATACATTTTTACAGTATGAACCCGCGCATCCTGCCGGATTCATACACACGCTCGCGCCGCAGTAAATGCGGCTTTTCAGCAAGCTTGGTACAGAAACCGCCGAAACTAAGCGGCAGTTTTGCTTCGCACGGCGCGCTCCCATCCTTGGGAGCGTAATACATACATTTTTACAGCATGAACCCGATTTGAGTGAGAATACAAATGAGACTATCAAATAGAAAGGGCACGCTGGTCAGGCGTGCCCTTTTCTTGGAAATATATGTTAATGGTACCAACAGGGGTCTGGTTAATTCTCCATGTTATTGAGCAGAGCGGATGTTTCCTTTATCATTCCCTTAAGCAGCCATCCGGCGCCCTTATAAAAGTCTGTCGCTGAGTTTTCGATCACTCTGTCAGCAAACTCAACCACCCATTTCTTCATATGCAGTCCGTAGAAAAGGCGCATATCCTCAATGAGATCACAGCATTTTTCTTTTTCTTCACTTTCAAAAGCTTCCACAGCCTTAAGGGAGAGGAAGTTAATATACGCGCATTCGTATGATATGTGATCATCGGGTTCTTTGTGCAGCTTGTTAATCTGCAAGCCGTTCTTCCTGTACATCTCTCTCACATCAAGAGTCGACTTGCCGAAAAGGGTTTTATCCGTCTCTGTGTAAACAGATTCCCAAGGAGCGGCAAGCAGGGGTCCGGGACCGATGAACAGAACATTGTAATTGTCGGTGAGTTCGCCGAAACTGCTTTCCGTATAGGTCGAAAAATATTTTTTCAGCAGCCCAAGTCCGGTAACTGACTCAAGGCTTTCGCACATTGGCCAGTCACTGTCCAGAATGTGCGTAACTTTAAGGTTTTCTATAAAATCCTTTGAAGGCGCCTCTACAAACAGCTTGTTCATAAAACTGTGAGCAATCGTAACCCCCAGAAGATCCTGATAAACCTTTTCGCAGTTCGCATTAAGCAGTTTATCCATAAACTTCTCCTTTCTAATGAAAAAACAATATTGTGTCTGAAAATGGAGAGGGGTTGCCCCCTCTCCGCTGTTTATTTAAACTTCTTCGAGGTTGACCGGATTCACTCCGCCGTCAGCATCCTTATGAGCGTTGAATACTATGTTCGGTTTCGTGGTTGCGGGGAACGGGCTGATGGACTGCACGTTTCCGTATTTTGCCTTAAGCGCGCTGATTTCACCGAAATCAAGAGCCCTTGAAGGACAAGCCTTAACACATGCGGGTGACGGCACACCGTCTGCCGAGCCTTCATCGGTACACATGACGCATTTTGTCATGTGTCCTTTCTCATAGTTGTATGAAGGCGCAGTGTAGGGGCATACTTCCCTGCATGCGAAGCATGAAATACATGTGGAGGGATTAAAAGTAACCACGCCGTCGCTTTCACGCTTGCTGTAAACCTTACCGGGACAGATTTCAAGGCATGCTGGAGCATCACACTGGTTGCAAGCCATTGAAGAATAGAAAGCAAACACATCCGGCTTATAAGCAGCAGTGTCCGCATTCTGCCAGCTTCCGCCGGCAAATTCGTAAACCTTTCTGAATTTTGTACCAGCAGGAAGGTTCTGTCTGTCCTTACAGGCGTTCATGCACGCCTTGCACCCTGTACAGTGCTTTGTATCTACATAAAATCCGTATTGTTTAGCCATTTTGAGCCTCCCTCTTAGCCGACTTTCCTGACATTAGCAAGAACGCTGTGCTGACAGTTACCTTTCGAGAATGCTTCGGGGCGCAGGCTTGTCAGAACGTTGTTACTGCCGCCGTAGTCGATTACGTCTGTGTTGCCGACCTCTGCGGAAGTTATGTTTCCGTCATGTACAAACTTGCTGCTGTACCATTTCCCGCCGGGGTTGTACCATGCGCCCTGAGGCAGAGCTATAACGCCGGGCATGATTCTCGGAGTGACTTTAGCCTTAACTCTGACTTTGCCTCTGTCGTTCCAAATCTCAACCGTATCGCCGTGGCGGATTCCGAGGTTTGAAGCATCACCGGAGTTAATCCACGCTGTCTGGGGGCTGGCTTCGTTGTTCCATGTTGTACAGCCGTAAGTTGAGTGAGTTCTCTGTTTGTAGTGGTGTCCCACGACTTGGAAAGGGAACTCATCTCTTTTGGAGTGAGTATATCCGTCCTGAGTCGTGTGGAATTCAGGAATCGCACATATCCTGTCCAGTCCGTCGCCGGGAAGAATCCACTGCTGGCTGAGGTTGTAGAGCCTTTTTGAGAAGATCTCAAACTTGCCGGACGGAGTGGGAACAGTATTTGTTGCGGGGTTTTCAACGAAGGATTTGTAAGCAACAGACGGTGTCGCAGACGCATCGAATTTTTTCACTATGCCCGCAGCTTTCGCTTTGGCGTAAGTGTCAAGACCTTTTTCCGCTGTGAACACGCCCTGATCTCCGCTTACTCTGAGAGTTTCGTTGAAAAGGAATTCCAGCCATTCGTCCTGAGTTCTGCCTTCTGTGTACGCCTCTTTAATGCCGATTTTATCAGCTATGAGAGACATCATTTCATAAACAGTCTTGCACTCGAAAAGAGGTTCGACAGCTTTGGTATCAAATACCACGATCGCAGTGTTGCCGCCTGAGTTAGTGGTTACGTCGTTCTGCTCCCAGTTTGTACAGTCGGGCAGGATGTAGTCGGATACCAGAGCGGAGGCAGTGAAGTGGTTTTCTATTGTCACTATACACTCGCACTTGGTTTCATCTTTATACATCTTCATTGTTTCGTTAATGTCGCCGTGCTGGTTTACCATACAGTTGCCCGCATAGTTCCATATAAACTTTATGGGAAGCGGCAGAGCGGTATCAGGAGTAGCCAGCCCTCTTACGCCCCATGTTCTGCCTGTCATTGACGCATGGTCAAGGATAGCCTGATACCATGTGTAATGTGAGACAGTGTAAGTTATGGGATTTGAGGGAAAGGTAGTTGACCATCCTCTGAAGCTGAGGCTCACGGATGCTCCGCTTTCGCGTCCGCCGGAACCGCCGCCCTGTATGCCTATGTTCTTGGTAAGTATCGTCATAAGGCTTATAGCTCTGCAACTGTTTCCGCCGAGATAATGTCTCTGGGGTCCCCAGCCCTGAATAATCATGGCTGGTTTTTCCTCAACAAGTTTTTTGGCGAAGGACTTAATGACCGCAACAGGAATACCTGTGATTTCGGATGCCCATTCGGGGGTTTTGACAGTTGCGTCAACTCCGAGACCGAGAATGTACGATTTGTATGAGCTGTTAGCGGGCACAGGATCTTCTGTGCCGTCAGGTCCGCCCTGAGCGGTGGGAGCAGCTTCGACTATACCGCTCATTGATCCTTCGTCCCAGCCTATACACCGTGCATTGATCCATGCTTCGTCCAGAAGACCTTCATCAAGAAGATGATAAGCCATACCTGCAACAAGAGCTGTATCCGTTCCGGGTCTGATGTTTATCCATTCAGCCTCAAGAGCGATTGCCGTATCAGTAAGATGAGGGTCTACAGAGATAAACTTAAGGTTGGGGTTTTTCTCTTTCGCCTTCTGAAGGTGGTAAGTGTAGTGTGCGCCCGAACCCATACGTGTGTTTGCGGGGTTGTTGCCCCAGAGAACCACTATGTTGCTGTTTACGGCATCCGTAATGGTGTTCTGGCTGGAACCGCCGAGCAGCATGGGAAGATAAGGTGCTATCTGAGGGGTGGAGTAAGTGCCGTAGTGATTGAGCCATCCGCCCCAGAGGTTGTGAAGCCTTGCTATGGGGCTGTTGTGAGGCTGCCATGATTTGGAGAAAGCAGCGTCGATCGTGCCTGTCGCGTACTGAATATAGAACGAACCGGGACCGTAGTTGCTTTTAACCTGAGTCATTTTTGCGGATATTTCGTTTATCGCCTGCTCCCAGGAGATTCTCTCATATCTGCCTTCACCTCTTACTGAGCCCGCAACCCTTTTCATGGGGTACTTCACTCTGTCGGGGTGGTAAAGTCTCTGACGGATCGAGCGTCCGCGAACACATGCGCGGAACTGGAAATTTGTTCCGTAATCACCGTATTCATCTGCGGATTCGTTGTCTGTGCTCACGCGTACAACGACACCGTCTTTGATATGAAGTTTCAGCGGACAGTGGCTGCCGCAGTTAACGTTGCAGCCGTTCCATACTTCTTTGTCGAATGACGGAGCACTGGGGGTATCACCGTCATTATCGCTGCTGCTTGAGCTTCCGCAGCCGAGCGTTGCAGCCGTGCCCAGAACCGCACTCCACTTAAGGAATGAACGTCTGGAAACACTCATTAAATCTTTAAGCTTTTCTTTTTGGAAAACTGACATAATCTTCCTCCTCGTATGCCGGTTGAACAACCGTCGCCGTAACAGATCATGTTCTGAATGAATTGTGATATTTTTAACAAATTAACGGTAAACACAGGGTAAAGAGCCCTGCGGATTATTTCATAAAAAGGAGAAATATAGGAGGAAAACGGAAATTATTCGGTAATAATAAGTTTTATGTATCTGTAAAGCCCCGCCGAATCATTGTCGGATATTTTGGCATGTGTTTTCATCGAGTTCATGATGCCCGCCCACTGTTCAACGCTGAATCTTCTGTGGCTGATTGCGGAATGGCAGGAACTGCATATTTCGTAGTACTTGTCCTCATACTCCCTGAGAGCCTCATCCATGGAGGTGGAAATGAAGCTGCTTTTAATGAAGCCCTTGATCATCACCTCCCGCATCCCCTGCTTGGAGTTTCCGGTTTCCACGGCGGCATCGGAATCATAAAGGATGCCGTAAGTCATCCTTCCGTTTTCGGAGTACAGTGTCTTGTCGCCTTTTCTCATCCACGCAGTAAGCTTACTGTCGTCAATGGGGGAACCGAACTGAAGCAGAGCGGTCTTTTTTCCATTAACATCAGTCAGTTCTATATTTTTATTCAGCCAGCCGTTTTCGGATGCGAAAGCTGTCAGGAAGCAGAAAACAGTAATTACAGATACATAACAAATAATGATGGTTTGTTTCATGTTTATTACTTAATATTATTCTTCCGTTATTACAACCGGATTTTTGTACGCCTCGTTATTTTTTATCTTTCCCTGAACTTTTCTTAAAGACACAAGGCAGCTGTGGGCAGCACACGCCTGAGCGAGTTTTGATGTGGGTCTGGACGGAGTAAGCACATTCACGTTTCCGCCAAGGCATCTGGCTCCGATTCCGCAAGGTTCCTCCGGCGAATACCACGCACCCTCATCCACTCTCACAACATATCTGCGCATGGTGGTGCTTATCTGCGCTCCGCAGATTATAGCGCCTCTGTCGTTGTAGACCTCAACAAGCTCCCCTTCCCTTATGCCCAGATCCCGGGCGTCGTCAGGGTGGAGCACCACCGGCTCACGCCCCTTGACCTTGTACTGCTCCTTCAGAGATATGTTGTCCATCTGTGAGTGCAGCCTGTGCTTAGGATGAATGGACAGGAGATGATACTTATGCTTTTTAGCCAGCTCGGCTCCCAGCCATTCCTTCGGCTCTATCCATGTGGGATGTCCCGGACAGTCGTCATAGCCGAAGCTCGCCACCTTTTCGGAGAAGATCTCTATTTTGCCCGAAGGAGTGAACAGAGGCGAAGCCTGCGGATTCTTGCGGAAGTCGGCAAGCCTGGCAAAGCTTTTATTTTTTGACGGAACCTTAAACTCAAGGAACCCCTGTCTCCAGAACTGTTCAAAGGGCATATTGGTTTCCACGTTGGAATAGCTCCAGCGTATCCAGTCCATCTGGCTTCTTCCCTCAGTAAAATCCTTCTCAAATCCAAGACGCTTGGCGAGTTCGGAAAGTATCCAGTAATCGTCCTTAGCCTCAAACAGAGGAGGAATAACCTGCTTCATCGCCCATATGCGTGTATTTGAGTACGGATCTCCGTATGTTATGTCGTTTCGCTCAAATGTTGAGGTAACGGGAAGAACAATGTCGGAATACACCGCCGTGGCATTCCAAACGATTTCATGAGTGATTATGTTCTCCACCCCGCGCATCCCCTCAAGCAGTTCGTTTGTGTTGGGATGCTGAGTCATTATATTGGAGCCCATATTGTGGAGCATGGAAATTTTAGGATAAGTGATCTTGTTTCCGTTGAAATCAATGGTTCTTCCCGGGTTAAGAAGCATCTCTCCTATCCGGGACGCCGGTATAACTGTTCTGGCAGGGTTTCTCCCCTGCGACATTCTGCGCGGCATAACCTTGCCGGAGTAAGCTAGTCCGCCGTTGCCGAAGTGATAGCCCCCGCCCGGAGTTCCCACCTGTCCCAGCATACAGGCAAGGGTTATAAGCGCCCAGTGAAACTGCTCTCCGTTGTCGGCGCGCTGGCAGCCGTAGTGGCTGGTCAGCAGGGTTCCGGTCTTGCGGAACTCCGTGGCAAGCCGCCTTATTGTTCCGGAGCTTATGCCGCATATTTTTTCCGCCCATTCTGGATTTTTGCGCACTCCATCATTCTTTCCGGTAAGATAGTTTCTGAAAATATCGAACCCGACAGTATACTTTTCCAGAAATGACTTGTCGTACTCTCCGCTCACAAAAAGCTCAAAGCAGATAGCCATTATCATCGCCACATCGGTATTGGGCTTTATGGGAATCCATTCGGCGTCCATAAACTTAGCCGTCTCAGTGTAAACGGGATCTATGCTGATAAATTTCATTCCGGCGTTTTTCATATTCACAAACCACTCGATACGGGCATGATCCGGCACGGAGTAGCTTATTCTGAATGTTTTGAAGGGATCCGAGCCCCAGAGCACCATTGTCTTGGTATGCTTGGCTATCATTTCGTAGGTTGTCTGGTAGCTGTATATCTCAAGTCCGCCCATTACGTGGGGAAGGATATGGGTCGCCGCCCCTGCGGAGTAATCGCCTATCGTATCCGTAAAACCGCCGTGCAGTCCGAAAAATCTCCCCTGCAATATATCAGGTCTTCCTATTACACCCGGGTGAGACCATCCGGCGAAGGACGGGCGGTATATGGATTCGTTACCGTAATTATCCTTAACATCCCTGAGTATTTTGGCGACAAGGTCAAGTGCTGTTTTCCAGTCCACCCTGACAAAATCCTCACAGCCGCGAAGAGCCGTATTCCGCTGTCCGGCAAGAAAGCTTTTTCTCACACAGGGATATTTTATCCTGTTTTGGGAATGCACGTATTCCGGCAGACTGTAAAGCATTGAAGTCGGCGCGTAGTCGTTTTCGTGCGGTTCGGAACCCATAAACCTGCCGCCGGAAACCACAGCCTTAAGGGCTCCGAAGTGCGTGGCATGGGGGATCTTCACCGCACCGGACGGGCTTGTCATAGCGAAAAGCTCGTCATAAGCGCCTCCAAGCATAAAGGCGGAAGAAAAAAGACCCATCTTCAGCAGGTCCCTTCTGCTTATTCCGTCATAACCGTTCATATAGTGCTAACCTCACAAAATAATAACACCCGCTACAACCCTTCTTCAACGGCGGCGACTTTAGTATCGCATCCGCAGTCTTCTTTCTGGTTGTAGCAAAGGGTAACTGCTGTACCTTTGTCCTTTTCAGATTCTATGAGAAAGCTCCAGCCCAAGCTGAAACACAGGCGTCTTACAATGGCTACACCGAATCCGAAGCCCTCGGCATGGTACTTGCCGGAGTTTTTCCGCAAAAGGCTGAGCTGCGCTGTGCTTATGCCCATTCCCGTGTCTTTCACGGTGAGACATTTCTCTCTTATGATAATCGTCACCTTACCTGTCTGGGTATAGGTGAAGGCGTTTCTCAGAAGATTTGATACCAGTATACTCATGACCTGCGGCGCAACGGGGAGCTTCTGCGGGTACAGCTCCTCCACCTCAACCTTAACAGACTTATCTCTTATAAGGTACATGTGCTCCTGAACCGTTTCGTTGACCACGGAGAGAGTATCCGCTTCCTCAAAGTCAAACTCGCCTATGGTTTCGTATCTGGAAAGCCAGAGGAAGGACTTGATCAGATGCTCCATCTTCGCTGTCGCCCTCTGTATGCGCCCGACTATACGCGCCAGCTTTTCGTCATCCACAGCGCTTGAGTTTTCCAGAAGCTCAAGCGCACCCTTGATCGTGGTAACGGGCGTACGGAGCTCATGGGACGCGTCTCTGGCGAAGGCGGCTTCTCTGGCAACGGACGCGTGCAGCTCATCAAGGGAGTTTTTCAGTGTGACAGCAAGAAAACCTATCTCGTCGTCACCGTAATTATTAACAAAATCATCCGGCAGGGGGGAGCCCGTGCCTCTTTCTTTTATATAGTCCGCTAGAGTAACCAGCGGATTGATAACCTTATGAGCCGTTATCAGCCCCATCACAAACCCGAAAACCATTATGGGCATGAGCACACCGAGTATGGTAACCCTCAGAGAGCTCAGGGATTCCCTGCTGGCGTCCAGCCTTGTTACATTGTACAGCATATAAAATCTTTCACCGTCCGGCAGGTTCCGGATGATGATATGATACTTCTGCTGGTTGCTGGTTCTCGAATACTCACCGGGCGGAACCCGTGTAAGATCGTTTTTTGCCCATTCGGGAAGCAGCTCTTCACCGTAATAAACGTTTATAAACGGCGAAGAAGGCTTCGGCATGAAAAAAGAGTTTGAGGTAGGGGCGGCGAACGTAGACATATGGCTGCGGAGATAATACTCCGCCTCCATCTTGATTGTCCTCTGCTTTGATCTGGTTTCGCTTATCTGTGTCGAAACTATGACACCCAGAACTATAAGTGAACCGAGAAGAAGGCTGAAGCTTATAAAAACAAGAATTATCCTGCTTCGCAGACCGGTTTTAAACCGCATCCGGCTCCTCAGGAACCTCTTCTGCTATTTTGTATCCTCTGCCTCTTACTGTGTGAAGAAGTTCTTTATCAAAAGGTTTGTCAACAAGCTGGCGCAAGGTGTAGAAATGCGCCTTCAGAGCGTTTGTCTGAGGCGGCTGATCCTTCCAGATAGCGTATTCAAGCTCCTCTTTGGAAACTATGCCCGGGTGGGCTTCCATGAGCTTGCGCAGAATGGTGAAACAGACTCCGGGGAGGTCTATTATTTTCCCGCCTCTCGTTACACAGCCGTTCTCGGGGTCAAGACTGAGCCCGCCCACTTCAAAAACGCCCGCGACACTGTGCTTCGTTCTTCTCACTGCCGCTTCCAGACGCACTTTAAGCTCTGCCAGCTCAAAAGGCTTCGGCAGATAGTCGTCCGTTCCGGACTCAAAACCGTCCAGCTTGTCATTAAGCATGGTTCTGGCAGTAAGCATTATAACAGGCATATTCAGACGCAGCTTCCGCCTCAGCAGCCTGCATACCTCAAAACCGTTTATGCCGGGAAGGTTAATGTCCAGTATAAGCGCATCATAGTGATTTTCCTGCGCAAACTGCAAACCCGCTTCTCCTGTTATTGCGTAGTCAACACTCCAGCCCTGCATTTCAAAATAATCGATTACGTTTTCCGCAAGATCCGAATCGTCTTCAATCAACAGCAATCTCATTATTGCGACCTCTTTTATTTCAGATAAAACTCATACGAAATATAGGCACAGGCAAAATTATTGCACTATAAAAAATAATGCCTATACAATTTTTACATCGGTTCACCACCCGACATGCTCCGTATTTTGAGCATAATACCCTATACTGACATAATTTAACAGCACCGGAGTAAAGTTGAAGTAAAGTTGTAAAGAAATATTAATCAAACCACATGCCTCTGCAATATATGCTACAATATTACTTCACGAAGTCAGGCATGAAAACCTAAATTTATTTTCTCCCGTTCATTTTTCTGACAGCGTTAAACCCGTACGCAGGAGACATACTTAAAGAATGGGAAAATGATTATTCTGACCGGTTACGGAACAGTAAACACCGCCGCGCTGACCCGCACCTCATAAACTTCCGACACTCCGTGAGTATGTCTTTTCCGCCGCATCTTTTTTATCTGTTGCCTTCCCTGCCGTTTCTGGTAGATTCAGCGGATCACCGGATTTCAAGGAGGCTTTTATGAATCCCTCAGGTTCCTACTCTGTTCTGGACAGCGGAAACGGAAGAAAGCTGGAAAAGGTCGGCAGCTTCATACTTGACAGACCCTGCGCTCAGGCTGTATGGAGCAAGTCCCTCCCGGAAAACGAATGGAAAAACGTTCATGCCATATTCTCCAGAGAGGGCGGCAGCAGCTGGTCATACAGGAAAACCCTCCCAAAAGAATGGGTTATAGAAATAGACGGGCTCAAATTTTATATAAGCCCCACAGACTTCGGACATCTCGGAGTATTCCCCGAGCACAGGTCTTCATGGAGCTTCATGACCGATCTGATAAAAGGCTCCGGTAAAAAGCTTAAGGTACTCAATCTCTTCGCTTATTCGGGCGCGGCAACCCTAGCGGCGTGCAGTGCGGGAGCGGAAGTAACCCACGTTGACGCTTCACAGAAGATAAATGATCTCGCTAAACGCAATATTCTGCTCAACGGGCTTGATCCGTCTAAAGCAAAATGGATCACCGATGACGTAATTAAGTACCTGAAGCGTGAGGAAAAGCGCGGCTCAGTCTATGACGGCATAATACTCGATCCCCCAAGCTTCGGCAGAGGAAGCAAGGGTGAAGTATTCAAAATAGACACGCATCTGCCGGAGATAATAAAACTCTGCCGCAGCGTGATGAACGAAAACCCGTCGTTCATAATACTCACATGCCACACCCCGGGCTACACGCCGCTTACTCTGAAAAACATCCTGCTTCAGGCGATGAAGGGCAGAAGCGGCGAGATCGAAACAATGGAACTGACACTGGATAAAGGCGAAAGCCCGCTGCCCGTACCCGCGGGCTACTTCGCCGCATGGAAGCGGAGATAAGCTTTTTAAAAGATGCTTTTTTCAGGAAAACCTTTGGGAACAAAGCTACCCTAAGATCAATTTACAAATAACAGCAGCAAACAGGGCAGAAAAATGAAATTAGACATACTATACAGCGACAATCATGTTCTTGCGGTAAACAAGCCTGCGGGCTTAAGCACTCAGGTATCCAACGAGCACAAGGAGAGTCTTGAGGAATATGCCCGTGAGTGGGTTAAGCGTGAGTTCGGCAAGCCGGGGAACGTGTTTCTCCACACTGTCCACAGGCTGGACAGACCCGTAAGCGGCGTTGTGCTTTTCGCGCGGACTGACAAGGCGCTCTCCCGCCTGAACGCTTCCATGAGAGAGAAAAAGGCTGAGAAGATATACTTCGCAGTGATTCAGGGCAATCCTCCCTATGAGAGCGGAACCCTTGTACACCACCATTCCCACGGAAATTTCAAGGCAAAGATAACGCAGAATCCCCATAAGGATTCCAAGATTGCCGTTTTGGAGTATGAGCGCACAGCCAAAATGAACGGGCTCTCACTGCTCAGAATACGCCTTGAAACAGGAAGATACCATCAAATCCGCGCCCAGCTTGCCTTCATAGGTTCTCCCATTGCCGGAGACACGAAGTACGGCAGCAAAATAAAATCCGAAAACGATTCCATAGCCCTGCATCACAGGGAAATGAGCTTCGCACACCCTACCCTCGGAACAGAAATCTCGGTCACTGCGGATATACCGTCCTTTTATCCTTGGAACATCCTCAGGGAATCGCTCCGCCTCTAATCAGACTGATTTTCAATAAGCCTTTTCAACAGAACAAAAAACCTAGCAGATAAATATTATTATTCCTTCTTTCTATCAGTAACATAGCGACATCTATCGAAATATGCCTTAAACGATCGGTAAAGTAAAAGTAAAACCGCGTTTTTTATAACGCCGTTCCTGTCCTTTACTCCAAAATTACCAATGCTCCAAACCCTGTGATAACATATGTTTGCTAACCATTGAAATACTTATGAATATGCGGATTTTTGTATTTTTAATAATTTCGGTATAACGGTTCCAAAACGCAGTATCTTTATTGACAACATGAACCAGATCTTTTAGTCTAGGTGGAAACTAGGAAATATAACCTTCTGTTTTAATTTCTTTTATTTAAAAAACTGGAGTGGATGATGAGAATATTTTTCTTATTTACCATCATGGCTGCCGGCATTCTGCTCGGTACGCTTTCCGCACATGCTGCGTCCATAGTTCCGGACGATGAAAACTGCATGATGTGTCACAAGTATCCGGGACTCAGCAGGGTCAGCGATGAAGGATATTTAAGGCAGTTCTACGTGGATTCCGACAGGTATACCCATTCCGTTCACACTAAGGTCAAGTGTTCGGGTTGTCACACAGACATCAAGGAGATACCCCATAAGGAAGCCAAAATCGTTGACTGCGCCGCCGAATGCCACATAACAATGGGCGATTCGGCAAAGCCCTTCTCCCACAGCAAAATTGTGGAAGAGCTCAAAGGCAGTATTCACAATGTCGATAACGAACATGTGAACGCCCGCATAGCAGAGGATTTCCCAACCTGTACAGACTGTCACAGCAACCCGACTTACCGTTTCATCACCGATGACGTAAGAAGCGTGCACGATGCCAGAAGTCAGGACAAAATCTTCCAGAAATGCAGCGTCTGCCACGATCAGGATCCTTCCTACAAACACTACTTCAACCACGTTACCCACAGGATCAAGAATCTCTCCGCCAGCGAGGATGTTGTTAAAACATGCAGCAAGTGTCACTCAAGGGACGACATGGCGGAAAAGCACAAGCTGAAAAACGCGGCAAGCACTTACCTTGACACCTTCCACGGCAAGGCTGTCGAGTTCGGCATGGAAAACGCGCCGACATGTATCGACTGCCACGTGAGAGACGGACAGTCCGTTCACAAGATCCTCAGCCACAAGAGCCCCGACAGCGCCACTTATGTTGAGAACAGGTACAAATCCTGCGAAGGCGAGGGATGCCACGCCAACACAACAAGGGAGTTCGGGCTGATCAGAATGCACGTTGTAATCGACAAAGACCTCTACCCTATCGAGTTCTGGGTTGCTCTTGCGTTCACCGTACTCACCCTCGGAGTGTTTTTCATGCTGCAGGGTCTTATGATTCTTGAGCTCATCAGGATAATGTTCCCGAAACTGAGCTTCAGACGTAAGAGAAACGGTTAAGAGCGGGGGTGACAGAAATGAAAGGATTACCATTAGTTAAAATAAAAAACGGCGAAAGACACTACCTGAAACTCACTCAGAACCAGAGGGTTCAGCACCTGTTTATCATGGTTACGTTCATTCTCCTCGTGGCTACGGGCTTTCCGCTGAAGTTCCATTTCTATCCTTGGGCGAAACCCATGATAGAGCTGTTCGGCGGTCTGCATGTCACAAGGTTCATCCACAGGGTATGCGGCGTAATCATGGTGGGTCAGTTCTTCTACCACTGGTACTATCTGTTTAAGAACATGGCTCTCAACTACATAATACCGGCGAAGAAGACCGGAACCTTCTCATGGGGCGAGTTCGGACGCTTCGTCTATTACTCACCCATGTGCCCCCGCAAGAAGGACGCGCAGGATATAGCGGCGTTCATAAAATACGCCCTCTTCATAAGCGACGACATGCCCAAGCATGAGAGATTCCACTGGAGAGAAAAGTTCGATTACTGGGCGGTTTTCTGGGGTATTCCCGTTCTCGGGCTCACGGGTCTTTTCCTGTGGTTTCCCGTGTGGGCGACAACATTCATACCCGGCTGGGCTGTAAACATAAGCTACATTGCCCACTCTGACGAGGCTATGCTCGCCGTCAGCGTTATATTCATCTGGCACATGTACAACGCCCACGTAAACTACGACAAATTCCCCATGTCTCCCCTCTTCCTGACAGGCTATCTGCCGGAGCACCTCATGAAGCATGAGTACTACATGGAGTGGGCGAGGATAAACCGCATAGTTGAGAAAGATCCTTCACGCCTTCTTGACCTTGACAAGGAGAAAGAAGCCGAAATGCTTACCAATCAGGAAAAAGTTGAGCTCATAAGAGAACAGATCGAGTTTATGAAGGAAAGCACCACCGGCGGCAAATACAACAGGGGAGGTTCTCACCATGAGTAAGCAGAGACCCGCTTTTGTAAGATATTTATACTGCCTTGCAGGCATAGCGTTCCTTGTATACTCCACTTACATAGTGTTCATACTCGTTATGCACATATGGCACCACGCCCCGCACGGCGAAGCCCACGCGGACAGCCTCAGCAAAGAGGACAGGCTCTATCAGGAAATGCTTGAAGGCGTGGACGCCAAGAACGCAGGGCTCGCGTACAAGGATATAAGCCAGATCCACAAGCTGTATGATTTCCACAAAACTGAGGCGAAAGCTGTTACTGACAGCCGCAACCTCTGTGTTTCCTGCCACGGGGACGTACCCCATGACAAGAAAAAGGAGATCCGAGCCTTCCTTAATATGCACGCTTACTTTATGGCATGCGAAACCTGCCATATAAAAAGCGAAACCCCGGGCGACCATAAATACGTTTGGTACGACAAGGTCACCGGAGACGAAAAATCCAGCATTGACACAGGCTTCTTCCTCAAAGACACCCCCTACAAGCTCATGCCCCTCAACAGAGGCGGTGAAGAGCCCAGAGTGTTCGACACCAAGCCTATGATCAAATATGTCGGCGAGTTCAAAAGCAAAGTCGGAGAAATGGTTCCCGCTGCGAAAAGCGCTTCGCTCAAAGTAATTCACAGACCCATGAGCACGCTTGAGGATTCAGTCAAATGCAACGAATGCCACAACCCCAATGTCAACGACTCTTATCTTCCGCTTAAGGAAATAGGCTACACCGACAGAAGGATGGCGCAGATAGTCGGAAACGAAGTTGCGGGAATGATCGACAGGTACAAGGAATTTTACATACCTAACTTCCTGAAACCCAGTGAGGAAAACTAAGTGAAAATCTTACTTGCGGCAGTAATAATATTTTCGGCAATAACACAGGGGCACGCGCTGGAGTTCAGCGCGTCCCTTCTGTATAAAGTCACATCCGGAAAACAGACCACTCCGGCTGACGTTGTCATAGAATCATCAGACACAGCCGGAGTATACGATGCTTTTAACGGGAGCTACACTGTTTACAAAAACGGCAGTGCCGTATCTTCCGTGAAAAAAGAATTTCTCAAAGGCGGCAACTGTTTCGTCAGGAACGGCAACTACTATCTTTTCTGCAACAGCAAGGGACACTCTCTGGACATGATCTCCTCAAAGTTTGAGGTCTATTCCTCGGCGAAACTCGCCGTTTTCGACCCGACGGATGTCGTTGTCAGCAGCGGTTACGCTTATGTGGCGGATAATGACAACCACAGAATAGTAAAAATAGACCTTGCGGAGGCAAAGGAAGCGGCAAGCGCAGGCAGATACGGCAAGGAGCGTCTTCAGTTCTGGTATCCCTACGCAGTGGCATTTAATCAGTCCGGTCAGCTTCTGGTCTCGGAAGTCCTGAATACAAGAATACAGAAAATTACAAAGGAACTGAAATTTTACGAATTTATCGGCGGATGGGGAATAAATCAGGGTCAGTTCTACCGCCCCACAGGCATAGCGCTCCACAAGGGCGTTAATCTGTTCGTAGCCGACGGATATACGGGTCTCATACAGTATTTCGATAAAGACGGAAAATTTGCGGGTGTTCTCACCGACGCAAGCGGCAAAAAGCTCAGATTCGGCTCCGTAACCCATATAAGGATTAACGGAAACACGCTTGCCGTGGTGGATGCCTTCGAGAAAACAGTATTCATTTTTCAGTTGAAGGAGAAAAATTGAGAAGTCTGTTTTTTTTACTCACAGCCCTGATATTTTGCTTTTTCAGCGCAGAGGCTCAAACGGAAAAACTGAACCCCGATTCCTCAAAGGAATGCTCCATCTGTCACTATGAATGGATGCCTGAATTTCTCTTTGATCTCAAAGGAACTCCGCTGGTTGAATTTCAGAAGGATAAAGTCGTTGCCACTGAAAGAATGTGCTTCTCCTGCCATAACGGTACGGTAGGCGACAGCCGCATTAAGATATGGACGGGTGATGTACACAAGCTTGATAAGATCCCCGCGCACATGTCCATTCCCGCGGCTCTTCCCCTTACGGACGGCAAAATTGACTGCCGCACATGTCACTCAGCTCACTCAACCGGCGCGCCGAGGGATGAAGGGGTTGAAAAAAGCGTATTCCTGAGGATGGACAATGCAAACTCAGAGCTTTGCAGAGCCTGTCACAAGGATGTTGGCACCGCAAAGATGGGCATCACCCACCCCATGAGTCCGGTTAAGGAAAACAGGGATGAAGTAGCCTCAAGGATACACAGGCTGGACGGAAAGCTCGGCGCCAAAGGCGAGGTTATCTGCCAGAGCTGCCACACACCCCACTCACCAAAAGAGGAAAAGCTCCTTATTAACTACAGAAACCATTCGGAACTCTGCGCGACATGCCACCTTGACAAGGTAAGCGACAAGGACCACAACTACCTCAAGGGCATGCTGAACCACCCGATTAACATAAAACACGACAATACAACGGAAATAAACAAAATCAAAGTCGAAGGCGGCTCATACGGAGCAGGCAACGAGGTGATATGCCTCACATGCCACTCAGTGCATAAGGCAAAAACCGAAACTCTTCTGCTGCGCGGCAACGCCGACAGCTCGCTCTGCTTCGTCTGCCATGAAAAACAGAAGACTGTAGTTGATTCCAAGCATGACATGAAAACAACGAAAGGCTTCGTCACCAAAGACGGCAAGACGGCACACGAAAAAGGCACATGCGAAAGCTGCCATGATCCCCACGGATGGTCGCTGGCTCTGCCCAACACTAATGACGACATGATCACCAAAGGATGCTTAAGCTGCCACAAGGAAAAAGGATTCGCCAAGGAAAAGGTCATATCCACCGCAATGTTTAACCACCCTGTGGGCAAGGACATAAAAACGGATATGAAAGCCTATGAAAAGCTCCCCCTCTTCGGCGAGGTCAAACAGTTCTTCACTGAAATAGGCGGCGATAAATCCAAACAGAAAATGGTCACCTGCGCCACATGCCACGATGTGCACTCCAAGGACAAAAACTTCCTCAGAGTTGAGGCTGCTAACGGCGCTCTCTGCATTGTCTGCCATGATGAAAAGAAAATGGTGGAGAACACCCTGCACGGCAAAGAGAAGCTTAAAAACGGCTGTTTTGACTGCCATAAGATTCACAACAGCACCAATAAACGCCTCCTGATTAAGAAAGAGGAAGACGGCTGCGCGGACTGCCATAAACCCGGCGGAAGCGCGGAGAAGAAGGTTACGGGCGCACACTCCCACCCGGTCAATATCAAAACTAAGGGCAAGGTGGACGAACGTTTCAAGCTTACCGACGAAACCTTCACCTGCACAAGCTGCCATGACCCGCATAAACCCTCTAAAAAGGGCAAAATAGACAAAGACTTCCTGCGGGGCGACTTTGCGGATTTCGATGATTTCTGCTCAGCATGCCACGAAGGAAAGAAAGAGATAATCGGAACAGACCACGATATAAGAGAGAAGGATAAGGCGGAAGCTCCCGTGTGCGGACAGTGCCACAGTGTTCACAACGCTAAAACGGATGAGAACATCATGACCATCGAGTACGCATACAAAACCAAGGACGACTACTGCTTCGTCTGCCATAGCGAAAAAGGTTCCGCCTCCAAAAAAACAGTACATGACGGACACAAGCTCGGCAAAATTGAAGCCCATGAAAAATACGGCAAGTTCCTCACCGAAAAAGACGGCGAATACTTCCTGTACTGCTCCGGCTGCCACACCGTTCACCAGAACGGACCTAAAAAAGGCGAAGAAGGCACCTTCAGCAACAGCTTCCTTAATAAGGAGCTGATGAAGGAGGGCAATTTCTGCCAGAGCTGCCACGGCGATAAAAAAGACTTCGCCAAGTCAAAACATAACGTCGCGAACTTTGAGAAGCAAGTAACGGAGTTTGAGAAGGCGAAAAATGAAGGAAACTCCTGCGGCGCGTGCCACATGGTGCACAACAGCGGATATTTCCTCTTCGACAAGGCTCTGGGAACAGACTTTGAAACGATCTGCAAAAGCTGCCACAGTGACGGAAAAGCGGCGGAAAAAACAAAAATTACCACAAGCCACCCGACAAATGTTAAACTAAAAAAAGAAATTGATATTTACCTTCTTGACGGAAAAATAGTATGCTCAACATGCCACGATGTGCACGGCGCCGTTAAAGGCATGGTGAGAGACACAGGCGAAAGCAATATGTGCCTTGCCTGCCATGCGGATCAGAAAAACGTAGTGTACTCGGAGCATAACCTTGCGAAGCTGGACTATATGACCGATAAGGTCAGACAGACGGCTGAGACAAACGCATGCTACGTCTGCCATATGCCTCACAACTTCCACAAAGACAACAAGCTTATGTGGGCTTTTGAGCAGGGCAGAAAGTCGGTGTTCGCGTTTGAAATGTGCGGCGACTGCCACAAGAAGGACGGCTACGGCTACAAAAAAATTCCGGAAGTCACCGCCCATGACAGAATATTTAAAATATTCCCGTACAGAGAGCAGTATAAAGCTTTCCTGTACGATGACGGCGGAAAGGTATCTGCGGAAGGTTCTATAACCTGCCAGACATGCCACGATCCGCACGTTTGGAAAAAGGGAAGCACGGAGGCAGCCTACAATGTGGAAGGAACTGATAAAGACAGTTTCCTGAAGCTTGAAGTAAAAGAGAAATTCTGCTCGGTATGCCACGGTGATCTTACGGAAGAACTTTTCTCCAAATTTCATGACAAGGCTTACAGACAAGGCAGAAACAAACAGATAGGCGAATCCGAAGTGCTCAGGAACCTGTTTATAATACAGCAGAACCTGCAAAAACTTCAGGGTAATTAAATGCTTTCATTTTCGAGTATGAGAAATACACTTTGTGCGGCGGCGCTTTCAGCGGCGGTTTTTTCCGCCGCGGGCGCCCATGCGGCGGATACCGGAAGTGCGCTCAAGGCGGCTTCCGACGCTGAACCGGTTTTTTCGTCCGTTTCGGAAATAAAGAATCCGCACGGCGGAAAAGCCGTGCTGTTCTTTGATCACACAAAGAGATTCGATCTTAATATTCTCGCTGAATTTCTTAAAGACTGTAATAACTTTGAAGGAGTAAAGTGCTTCTGTGCGGATGCTTCCGGCGCAGAGAAAAAAACGCTTTACTCATTCTTCGGCAAGTCAGACAGCAAAGCCTGTATCTACAAAGCCGCTCCCGCTGAGGATGCGCCCTATATGCTTTTTATAAAAGAGGACAAAGCAGCCGGAATGATCGGCAAGGACGGCAGCTTCGCCGCGCTCACACCTGTTTATCTATCCTATCTTGCGGGCAAAACCGATGAAGCACGGCTTGCTGAAATGATTGACGCCGCCGAAAAGTCCGAAAATTATAAAAAAATTGTTCCCCGGATGAATCTGGTTCTCATGCTTGCCAAAAAAGGCGAGCTTGAGGCGGCAGTGCACGAGATGGACAAGGTTAATGCGGCGGAACTTGATGATAAGGGAAAACTTCTCCTCGGGCAGACCTATCTGAGGCTCAAAGCCGCAGACAGGGCATACGCCGCCTTCTCAGCCTGTACGGACAGCACGGAATGCGTTCTCTACAGCGGAATTGCCGCGTACCTGAAGGGCGACAGCGACAACGCTCTGCAAATCCTCAACGGTATTAAGGACAGCTACGGGGATAAAAACAAAATCAATTATTACCTGAAGAAAATATATGAATCACAAGGGGACAGTGCACATGCTGAAGAGATTCGGTTGCCGGAAAATTATAATATTGGTTCTGAGTAGCGTTTTCCTGCTCACCCCGCAGGCTTTCGCTAAGTTGGAAATAATTTTCCCGATCACTAATAAAGTGAAGTCCGTCAGTGACATACACATAATAGGAAAGTCGTCTGCAAAAGACCCTGTTACCATAGAAATCAACGGGGTGAAGAGCGTTAAGAAGCTCATTGAGTCAAAGGACGCAAACGGTGAGAACTTCTACATGCTCATGACAATTCTCAAGCTCAACGCAGGAGAGAATACTATAATCGTCACTCAGGGCAAGGATGTTAACACCGTACAGGTGAACAAAGTTGATTCTCCCACCACCATCAGTGACTGGACAGAAGGCTATATGAATTTCCACAGCAGCGACAGGAGGGAAATATGCCTCGCCTGTCACAGGTTTCAGGATCTCAACGACTGTGTGAACTGCCACAGGGATAAATTCATGGGCACGTGGGTACATGCTCCGGTAAAACAGGCTAAGTGCTTTGAGTGCCATGAAAAAGACAACAACCTTATCCCGCAGGAGCCTTTTTCGGAAACATGCCTCAAGTGCCACAATAATTTCAGCATACAGATGAAATCCTCCCAGTACGTTCACGGTCCGGTTGCAGCGGGTTTCTGCACCATATGCCACTCGCCGCACAAATCCACGGATAAAACTCATCTGAGAAAGCCTGTTAACGAGCTCTGCGACGGATGTCACGCTTCCAGCGAACTCGGCTTCAACTACCATCAGAAAAGCTACATCAAGTTCCACCCCGTTGACAAGGTATACATGGAAAAATTCAATAAAACGCTGGACTGCTCTGACTGCCATACTCCGCACTACTCAAGCGACCCCCTGCTGCTCAGCGCAGATAATGTGACCAAGGATCAGCTTTGCGCGAAATGTCATGATGAGCAAAATACCGCAGAGCTCCTTAAAGTTCTTACAGATAAGCATAACGCAGAAGCAAAGTGAATATTGAAGAGGATAATATATGAAATTTATTAGAGTCTTATTGATTATATTAAGCATAGCATGGATCGGAGGATGCGGCGGGAGCGACAGTATCAAGCCTTCCGTTGATGACGACACACGAACCATTACAACCGCAAAGATCGCATCCGACGGAACACTCAGCTACACAGGAACAGGCAGCTTTGAAGGCTTTTCGCTCACTGCGAGCATTCCGACCCTCGCCGGAACCACTGTATACATAGAAAAAACCGACTCCGCCTATGTCAAAGACGGCTACACAGCTCTTTCTCCCGTTTTTTCGGTGAGATTTACCGATGCAGCCTCCTCTTCGGCTCCTTCCGCTGTATATGACGCGGTTATAACAATACCCTACACCCTTTCAGGCACGGCAACGGACGCCAATACTGTTTTCCTCGCAATAATAAACAACAGCGCAGTCATTCAGTCATCATCAAAACCGGCAGCGGGGATTATCCGCTCCGCGACTGACATACCTTTCAGCTTCTTCGCGGGGTACCTCAACGAAGCTGAAACTCCTGCGACAAAGAAATTCATAAAGCTACTGTCCAAAAGCTACAGAGAAGCCTTTGCGGACAGCGAATACTTCACTGATCCGTCAAATATCCAGATTCCCGACGTGATAAGAGGAACAGAGCATGTGCAGCCCGGCGAGAAGACCTCTCTCGATATTGACACGGCAGCGTTCGGCGAACCGGTGCTGAATGTTCAGTGGACAGTAAAAAGAGCCGACGGTTCTTCTTTTACTCCGTTAGTTTCCGGAAACCAAGCAGTGTTCATTCCAGACACATTCGGAAACTACACAGTCAGCGCCACTGTTACGGGAAGCACCAAGACAGCCTCAGAAAGCCTTACAATCAAGGTGTTCGGCTATTCATACGATAAAAACAACAACAGAACATACTGCCTTCTTTTCTGCCACAGCGGCTCCGTCACCGCTCCCGATCATAAAGATATGTACGGCAGGGAGATAATGAGAAACCTCCAGACTGCTTGGAGCGCAAGCGGACACGCCGGAGCCTATAACACGGCGGTAACAAACGCAAACAGCACTGAATGCGCCACCTGCCACGGCACAGGACTTTTCTTAGCCGACAGAAACAGCAACGGGACGGACGATTATCCGGCTGTTTACGGTTTTGACGATACAATGACGGTTAATACGGACGCCTCCAGCGCATCCGCGCATCTCAAGGGCGTTACCTGCGAAGCCTGCCACGGTCCCACAGCAACCTTCACAGGCGGTCTGAGCGGCACAATAAGCTTCACGGGGCATCCCTCAACCATATCAATCTCATCCGGCGTGTGCCTCACCTGCCACGACACAGGCAAAAGCGGCGGTCACTTCGCTGAGTTCCATGACTCAGGCGGCGAAAGCACACACGAAAATTCCCATACAGTCTCGAACTCTATTGTAGTGACAAATGAAGCCTGCTTCAAATGCCACAGCGGAGAGGGAGCCCTCGGAATGATATTCGGAACGGAAATAACCCGCGCCGATACGGACAGAATCAGCGGCATAACCTGCAATGTCTGCCATGACCCCCACGGTGAAGGCGGACATAACGCTCAGCTCAGAGTATCGGGAAGCCACACGCTCACGCTTTACAGCGGTAATGTCACTGTAGACGCAGGAGACGGCAAAATATGCTACACATGCCACAACACAGACGGAGCGGGAATCGGCGCTGTTCCCCACAACTCTCAGGCAGAGATGTTTGAAGGCAAGGGCGGCTGGACTTATGGCGAAACAATTAGCCTCACCGCTGCTCACAAGGCTCTGCTTGACTGCGCCGACTGCCATATGAACAGAGACGCAGGCACAACCCACAGCATGGCAATGAGCGAAAACAGAAGCGACAGGCTCGCTTACTGCAATGATTCATGCCACACGGGAGTCACGGCTGACGCAGACGGCAGGTACGACTATCTGGGAAAAACGGCGGATGTACGAACTCTTATGGACACTCTTAAGGCAAGAATAAACACCCTCGCGGGAAGAGCGGCGGAAAGTGAAATATCCGCCTCCTACAGCGTGACGGGCAACACCGCCCTGACAAGCGCCCTGAACCGCGCTGCCTACAACTATAACTTTATAATTTCGGATAAAAGCTTCGGTCTGCATAACTACCGTTACGCAGCGAGACTGCTTGAGCTCTCGATAAACGACCTTACTTCATTTTAATTTCAGGAGAACAGAGTGAAACTTTTAAGGGGATTTTTAATTTTTGTTCTTTTAGCGGGCTCGGTGCAGAACGCTTATTCCTTCAGCATCGACGGCTCTTTCTCGACTTCTTATGAAAGCTCCGAGGAAAAAGGGGGGGACACGGAAGGAACATGGGAAAACACGCTGATACTTGATAATGTCAAACTTATCAATCCTTATCTCGGGTTCAACTTCCACGGAACCTACTCAGAGGAGGACGGAGAGAGCTTCACTGATATTTACTCCGCCTATGTTGAGTTCAGCAGCTTTGAAAGAGCGCTTGAAATCAAGCTCGGCAGATTCTCCTTCATGGGAAACAGATTTCTCACCCTTGACGGTGCCGAAGCCACCGTAAGAACCGACTGGCACTTCGGCGTAACCGCCTTCGGCGGCGTGCCTGAGTACTTCGATTCGGACGACAGACACATCAATGAATCATTCAGGGATACAGGCGACAGGCTCTACGGCGGACGGCTGTTCCTCAACGGTGTAAAAAACTACACCGGCTATGTTTCCTACTCCAAGGAGGAGGACGGCGACAGAACTATACAGGAGCTTATGGGCTTAGGTCTGGGCAGAAGATTCGTATCTCTAAGGGATAAAACTGTTTTCCTCTCTCTGGACGGCAAAATAGACTATGACATGGAAGATGACGAAGTATACAGAGGCATGGCAAGAGTATACGCCAGATACAAAAAGCTGGGGCTTATTGCGGACGCGACGAGAATCAGAGTTGAAGACGGCTCTGAAAGGCTCGGCGAACTCATTATAACCAACTTTTCATCCGGCAAAGAGGATAGGTATTCATACACCGTCGAATACGCAATAAACGATCACTACACGGTTTATCAGGGAACCACCCATGTTGTCCTGCTGAATAACTTCGGCGAATGGGTAACAGGTGACATATATAAATTCGGCGCCAGTGTAGACCATTTCAAAAGCCACGGACTCACATCCGACATCGAAATGTACATCTACGACGGCAGCGATTCCGAAGCGAACGGCGTAAGCTTCTCGCTGGACTGGAGCATACTCAGAGAACTGAGATTCAGCTTTGAAGCCGAATATATCGGACGTTCCGAAATCAAAAACGGAACAATCGGCATGGATAAAGAAGAATCCATATACTCCATATACGGCGAGCTTGAATATGATGTGATAAAAGATCTGGCAGTGAGCGTATATGCCGAAAACAACAGGGAAACCCGCTATCTGCCTGAAAACAGGTATGGTGTGAAAGCTACTTACAGCTTCTGACAATGAATATAAAATTTACCGAGGAAAATAGATGAATAAGCGATTAACATGGTTTTTACTGGTTCTGCCGGTTCTTCTGTTCGGCTGTACGAAGTTTTACTACCAGTCCCCTTACGTCAAGTTCAACCACGAACAGCACGTAAACATTCTGTTTGAACAGAAAAAGGACTGCTTCTACTGCCACAAGCTGCCCGATATTGAGACCTTCATCAATAAAGGGAGTGACTTCAAAATCGGCGCCGAGCTGAAAATCGACAACACCTGCCACACCTGCCACAAGGAGGAGATAACTAAGGTCGTCTCCGCCCCGCAGAACTGCTACGTGTGCCATGATAACCTAAAGACCATGAAGCCGGAAGACCATCTCACACAGTGGACAAAGCTCCATGCCGTGCCCGCTGCTCTGGATAAAAAGAGCTGCGAAAGCTGCCACTCAGACTGGTACTGCGAAAGCTGCCACAGTCAGCAGTACGCCAAAGACGGATACAGACATCCAAGAGCGTTCAGGCTTGTTCACTCTGTAGAGGCAATGATGGATCCGGCATCGTGCGACAGCTGCCACAAGGCATCCTTCTGCATAGACTGCCACAGGAATAACTGACGATGAAAGAACATATAGCAACAAAACGGGGTGAATCCGTGAGAGTTTTTATTTACTGCATTGTTTCATTAATGATTCTGGCATCTGCCGCTGCCTGCGGAAGCAACAGCTCAAGCAACTCATCAGCGCAGAAAAACGCCATAGGCATACCTCAGCTTACAGACTCCAAAAGCCACAGCGGATGGGAAAGAGAGGACTGCTCACTCTGCCATCCGTCAAATCAGCTTGATGAAATACATTCATACAACCCTGCCCTTGCTGACAGCTTCAAAAAAGTTGATGCGGACGACATAGGCGCATGCCTCTACTGCCACGGAACAAACGGCATAAAAGGCGTAACCGCCGAAAGCTACCAGTGCACCCTCTGCCACGCTGACCCGTCAGTAGTTGCTTCCGCCTCCCTTTTCGGCGGTCATGCGACAATGCACGACCTTGACGGAGACGGCAAAATCGGCAACTCCGATTGTGTGATATGCCATCAGTACACAGACATGAACGGCGCAGTTAACTTCGCCAGAGATTTCAGACAGAGCACGGAAACTTACACTTCCGCCACAGATTTCTGTCTTACATGCCATGACGGAAACGGAGCCTTCGGCATCACACCGCCCGTACTGGCTTTTGACGGCGATTTCACTAATATATTCGACACATTCAGAGGAATAGCAGGACAGACCCTCACGGCGGACATACACGGCGCTAAGGACGGTCTGGGACAGACCTTCGGTCAGTTCAGACCCGGTGCATCATATACAAGCGCAATGGAGATAGGCTGCACCCAGTGCCACGAGGTGCACACATCAGACAACTCATACCTCATCACCCGTTTCGGTGAAAGCGCGGAGGATGCTGATGCTGATGCGCTTGATGCGTCTGTAAGCGTGACCGGTAATAACTTTACGGAACTCTGCGCCCTTTGCCATATGAGTCCGGACGGAGCAATAACAGGCAACGGTCTTCAGGAAGTCGTTCACCCTAGCGGTTATGACTCCAATTGCACAAACTGCCATTACCACGGTGCAGGCTACGGGGATAAGACTAACCTTTTCTGATCGATAATATCACCGGACGCACATCCTGTCGTCCGGCTGAACCGCTTGCGGGCGGATAAACCGCCCTTCGCTCGCACGGCGCAGCATCTTTTCTTAATAATTAAACATTTGTCATCCATGAAAATTTTGAATACACGCTCGCGCCG
The DNA here is from genome assembly GCF_004087915.1 of Geovibrio thiophilus. Lineage (NCBI taxonomy): Bacteria > Pseudomonadati > Deferribacterota > Deferribacteres > Deferribacterales > Geovibrionaceae > Geovibrio > Geovibrio thiophilus. The sequence goes on along the minus strand of NZ_CP035108.1, from coordinate 817,938 downwards.
CCATCAAGGCGGCTTCGCTTCGCACGGCGCAGTCCCTTCCTTGGAACTGTTACAGCATAAACGTCATCCTGAGCCAGCTGAGTGACGTATGACGATGGACAAAAAGTTTAGTCTGCATGAGAATAAATTTTGGGGCTGTCCTAGATAATCGAAATAATCTAGGACAGCCCCTTCTTTTTTATTTTTTCAAATTTAACAGTAAAAATTTGTCATCCATGGAAATTTTGAATACACGCTCGCGCCGCCATCAAGGCGGCTTCGCTCGCACGGCGCGCTCCCGTCCTCGGGAGCGCAGAAGCGGCTGTCTCTTAAAAATCGATCACTATCTCACAGCAGCGATTAAAGTAATCCGCCGCTCTGATTTGACAGTAAAAATTTGTCATCCATGAAAATTTTTACACACGCTCGCGCCGCCATCAAGGCGGCTTCGCACGCACGGCGCGCTCCCGTCCTCGGGAGCGCAGAAGCGGCTGTCTCTTAAAAATCGATCACTATCTCACAGCAGCGATTAAAGTAATCCGCCGCTTCCTTGTACATATCTTTTTCGTAGTATATTTTTGCCAGAGCGTAGTAGACACGCTCTTTGCGGGGGTAAATATCCTTCACTGATTCAAGCTCGCTTAAAGCCTCTTCATAGTTTTTTGTCTGCATGTAGGCATAGCCGAGAAGAAACCTGACCTCCGGAACCGTGCTCTTGATGCCTTTCAGAATCTCCAGAGCTCCGCCGTATTCCTTAAGCATGAAATATGCCTCCGCCAGTCTTGTCTTCTCCGTATCGCTCAGAGCTGCGGGGTCAATCTCGGCAAGGCGTTTGCGGGCATCCTCAGTCTGCCCGCTCTTTATCATATTTTTAGCGAAGTTTATTTCCGGCAGTTTGCTGACAGTTTTGTCAACACCCTGCACATTGGTAATCTTCTGGTACTCAGCCTCAGAGATCTTTCCCTGCTTCAGCTCAATGAACTTCTCAAGCTTAGCCCTGTACTGCCCTTCAAAGCCGAGACCATGGATAATTTTGTTGTCACCGTCCAGCACAAGGGTCACCGGAAGCGTAAATATCCCCCATGAGTCGGTCATTTTAACGGTATCAGCAGCATATATAACATTTTTCACTGGTTTCAGCGTTTCATCAACACCCAGCTCCACGGCAACGCACACAACATCGCTCTTTTCACAGAACTGCTTGAACTCCTCAAAGGTGTTTTTGCTGAGCCTCTTATCCCCTTTCCAGAGGAGAAGAACCTTCAATGGCGCCTTATCCTCTTTATCAGTATAAGCTTTTGAAGAATAGGCAAATTTCTTCATATCCACCCTGTCTCCCTCTTTAATCTCTTTCAGAGGGAAGGCGAATGCGGCGAAGCTCATAAAAACTGCGGCAAGCGCAAGTGCGGTTTTTCTCATAAAGCCTCCTTAGGGATTCTGAAACTCATTCACCCTGTCGTATGTTTTCGGTTTATGGCAGCCCACTACGCAGGTTCCGCCGTTTTCGTTACGGGTAAATTTAATGGGAAGCTCCCATCCGCCGGAGCCGAAAGGCACACTGTTTCTTATGTGGAGCGGCTGGTTGGATGCGTGCACCTCATGGCATGCCTTGCAGCTTCTGCCCTTGCCGGGAATCATAACATGCAGATAATGCAGGTTCTGTTCGCCGTTGCGGAAGCCTGTTCCGTCCGTCGTGGCTGATTCGAGGTTGCCCGTGTCGTGGCATTCGTAGCATATTTTGTACATGCCTTCCGTGTACTGGTTGTAGAATGTTTTAGGAAAGTGCTCATACAGAATGAACGGATTGCCTGAACCGTGCACATTGTGGCAGGCGTTGCAGCCGTCAAACTCAACCGGAGCGTGAATATACTGCGAATGTTCTATCCTGCTGCCCAGATCCTGATGGCATTCAAAGCAGATCTGCTTGGTGTCCGAACGGAGGAGCTGACCGAAGTCGGAGGCGTGGGGGTTGTGGCATTCGCCGCAGCTTCCGTCCTCAACGGGCTGGTGTTTAAACTGCGCCGTCAGGATATTCTCCTTAAAGGCAGGATCCATGTCGCCGTGGCAGGTGAGGCAGAGAGTCTTCTCATCAGTCGCCTTCAGGTGGAACTTGGCGTCCGAGTTGTGGGGATCGTGGCACTGGGTGCAGTCATCCGCAACGGGAGCATGCACACTAACCTTTGACAAATCAGCCTTTTTATCCGAGTGGCATATGAAGCATAGTTCATTCTTTTCGGCTTTAAGCTGGTACTGATGATCGGAGGAGTGCGGATCATGGCATGAGGCACATTCTCCGGCACCAACCGGACCGTGGAGGAATTTCTTGCTCATTTTATCATTTTCATGGCACTGAAAGCATGTTTCAGATTCGGTAGCGGTAATCAGCAGAAATTTGTTCGTTCCGCCGTGGGGGTTGTGGCATGCCGTGCAGTCCCCCCCTTCGACAGGAGCGTGCACAAACTTTTTGTCCCCTTTTTCATCATGGCAGACAAGGCACACCGGACCCTCCTCAGCGGGAGATGAAAACTCCTTAAATTGAGTTGGCTCGTCTATATGCTGCTCATAGTCATCCATTATGTGGCATGTTGTGCATTCATCAGCCTCGACCGGAGCGTGGAGCACCTCATATTGTTTTATGTCCGCATGACACTGAGCGGTGACGCATGTCTCCGCATTTGCCTGAAATACGGAAATACAGACAATTCCCGCAAGCAATAATAATTTCTTAATCACGTTTGACCTCCTGCTCATCCCTCATAACATATCTCTCTTCATAATTTCCCCGAACATCATAATGTGATAACCATATAAAATCAACGTTCTAATTAAACGGTTCCCTGCATTTAAACGGCAGTCTATATCATTTGTATTATGAATGTTTGTTACAAACAAACATTAGCCTGCATTTCATTTATCCATTTAATGTTAAAGAGTTCCGCCGTTCGGTCTCCGCACTGAGGCAAAGATCCCTGTTTTCAAAATACTTTATGAATACGCTCCTGATTACGCCGCTTCTGTTCAAGTCGTTTCTATTTATGAAATTTCTGTTATAATTAAACTTAAGGAGGGCAGAGCAATGGCACATCTAACAGCAAGAAACGGCTTCAGAGAGCTGGCAGACAGGCTGAACCGCTTTCCGCAGGGAGCACCCTTAAGCGAAAATCTTTTTAAAATCCTCTCTGTCCTCATGAGTGAAGAGGACGCGCGTTATCTGGCGCAGATACCCATAAAACCCTTCACTGCAAAGCAGGCGGCTGAAATCTGGAAAATTTCCGAAACCGAGGCAAGGAAAAAGCTGGACTCCTTCGCAGATAAAGTCCTGATCCTTGACATGGAAACAGACGGGCAGACCCACTATGTTCTGCCGCCGCCGATGGCGGGCTTCTTCGAGTTTTCCATGATGCGCACCAGAGGCGACATAGACCAGCAATATCTCAGCGAGCTGTTTTATCAGTACATTACAGTCGAGGAAGACTTCATAAAATCTCTCTTTGTCAGAGGTGAAACCCAGCTCGGACGGGTTTTTGTAAACGAAAGCGCCCTCAGTGAAGAAAGCAGCATGCACATACTGGACTATGAGAAGGCAAGCGAAGTTATAAAAACAGCAGAACACATGGGCGTAAGCATGTGCTACTGCCGCCACAAGATGGAGCATATGGGCACTGCATGCGGTGCGCCGATGGACATATGTATGACTTTCGGCACGGTTGCGGACTCGCTGATCCGCCACGGATATGCCCGCAGGGTGGACGGGAAAGAGGGGACGGATCTCCTTCATCAGGCATACGAAAGCAATCTTGTCCAGTTCGGCGAAAATGTCAAAAAAGAAGTCTGCTTCATCTGTAACTGCTGCGGATGCTGCTGCGAAGCGATGATAGCCGCCCGCAGGTTCGGCATAATGAACCCTGTGCACACATCAAACTACATTCCCGAAATAGATGAACACGCCTGCACGGGCTGCGGAAAATGTGCCGAGGTCTGCCCTGTGGAGGCTCTGGGAATGGTTTCGGCAAATGATCCGCATAAACCAAGAAAGAAAAAAGTTAAGCTTGACAGCGATGTCTGTCTCGGCTGCGGCGTATGCGTCCGTGTATGCCCTGCTAAGGCAATCTCCATGGAATACAGAGGCAAACGGATAATCACGCCGGAAAACTCTGTGCACAAGGCAGTGATGATGGCTATCGAACGCGGCGGGCTGGAGCACCTTATATTCGACAACCGTGCCCTCTTTTCCCATAGAGCAATGGCGGCTGTTCTCGGCGCAATCCTCAAGCTGCCGCCCGTAAAGCAGGCAATGGCAAGCGAGCAGATCAAATCCCGCTATTTCGGAAGGCTTGCGGAAAAGCTGAGAGAGAGAGGATGACAGCCCTTAGAACTTTTACAGCAGCTTAATTCCGGACAATGCGGCAATCTCATGGGTATACTGACAGATGTACTCATCAATATAATCATGCTCCCTGTTGTGCAGTTTCCCCACTGCCGGACAGGTCGGGCAGATATTTTTAATTTTACATTCACTGCACCGCTTATTAGGGCTGGCTTTTGTTTCTCGTAAATCTGTCAAACGTTTCCAGACGGATGAAAAGCTTTCTTCTTTCAAACACCCCGCTCTGTTTCTGTAAATCGAGCACATGCTGAGATTTGCTTCATTATCTATGTGGAAGCTGTACTTACCGGCAGAACATGGAAACAGGTAACCTTCGGTTTCAAAAGGAAGTCTGTTGTGAGAGTTACTTTCTCTGAGCTGCTCACGCATGGCAGGATCTTTCATGACCACAGAAGCCGCCTTATCCGCGGGAACACGGTGACTGACAGAGGAGCAGTCACCGCTGAGAGCAGGATGTATCACCGCATCCATTCTGAAACTGAAACCGTTTTCTTTTGCCAACTGTTCGATTTTGTCTATTTCTTCTACATTCTCAGTTAATAAAGGTGTTTTCAGCACAATACGGGATACAGCCTTGAGACTGTGCAGTCTGCTGAGCAAGGAGTTAATATCCTGAGCGCTGCCCGTAATTATCCTTTGTGTCTGCTCGGATAATGAGTAAATTGACACTTCAATATTCTCCGGCGGAGCCTGCTTAAGCACACTGATTTTTTTATCAATCAGCATTGAGCCGTTGGTAAACAGGGAGAGCCTGAGTCCGATGCTGTGCGCATAAATCCACATCTCATCAAAAGCTTCATGAATAAGCGGTTCTCCTCCTGTGACAAGCAGCCAGATACAGCCGTTTTGCCTTAACTGATCCGCAATGCGCATGAAGAGAACAGGATTCATTGATGATTTTTCCTGATCTGCGTAACAGTGGATACACCCGAAATTACATTTGGATGTAATTTCAATCTCTCCCTGTATCGGTACTTTTTTTTCTGCGGCATGAGTTAAAAGTATGTTCTCATACTCCCCGTCGGGGTACTCAATGGCATAAGTTTTTTTATCCATAACAGCCCGTCTTTATATCTGTCAGCAGCAGCCGCCGTGCCATGATTTGGTGATCGCTCTGTGGGTGTATGTACGCCCCTTTATATGAGGACCGAAAGGAACCTCTTCATCTGTCTTCAAATCGTATATATATATTTTCGGGGGTCTGTAGCTTTCTCTTTCGCTTCTGGCAGCGGCGGTTTTCAGACCATCAAACGAAATAGGCACTGCGTCGATCATCTCCAGATAAACAAGGGATTCAAGAAAAATCCTCACATCACGAATCACATCTTTCTGTGAAACGTCGTATTTAAGTTCAATTTTCTCAACCAAATCCACCAATGTAATTGCAGGCGATGATTCCATTATTTTCCAGATAAATGCCGCAACATTGTTGAATATCAAGACCTTGTCGTCCCCTAAACTGTCCAGCTTCACCACAATGTCGCCGACCTCATAGGAAACTGCTTTTTTGGTAACGGTTAACCGAGTCATAACTGCCTCCTTATTCCTCGTCTTAATCTGTTCATGAACCTGACCTGTGATTGTGATAATATACCGAACTTGAATATGTCCGCCAAGCTACACCGTATGTAATATATTAACATCAAATTCAGAGAAAAAAATATTCTCACAAAAAAAAGTATGACTTTATTCTGAATATAAGTGAAGAATCTCTGAGCAGTAAATTTGGGTTTGACATCCGCTCTTAAATATCCTATTTAATACTCGTCCGTGCAACTGACGCAGATTAAGGGGGATCACCCCCGGGAAGTACGGAACTATATGCTTAAAGTCGTGCGTCTGGGCTGTTCTTGGAACTGTTCGGGCGTTTTTTTTCGCCCGTATGTATGGGAGGATTTTAATGCAGAATCTCAAAAACTTTGACCCCGCCGTTTATGATCTCATCATCAAGGAAGAACAGAGGCAGATAGACAAAATACGTCTTATAGCTTCCGAAAACTACGTTACCCGTGCAGTGCTTGAGGCTTCGGGAACTGTTCTCACAAACAAATACTCCGAAGGCTACCCGGGCAAACGCTACTATGAGGGTCAGCAGTTCATCGACCCCATTGAGGAAATTGCCATCGAAAGAGCGAAAGAGCTCTTCGGCGCCGACCACGCAAATGTTCAGCCCTACTCCGGCTCACCCGCCAACCTTGCGGTATACCTCGCCTTCGTGAAACCCGGCGAAACCGTAATGGGTATGGCTCTTCCCCACGGCGGACACCTCACACACGGCTCCCCCGTGAGCATCACAGGCAAGTATTTCAATATAGTTTCCTACGAGCTTGATCAGGAAACGGGACTCCTCAACTACGACACCATCAGAAAACTCGCTCTTGAAAGCAAGCCCAAAATGATAATAGCCGGTCACTCCGCATACCCCCGCCAGCTTGACTTCAAAAAATTCCGTGAAATAGCGGACGAAGTCGGCGCTATCCTCTTTGTGGATATGGCTCACTTCGCGGGTCTCGTGGCGGCGGGCGCACACCCCAGCCCTGTCCCCTATGCGGATGTTGTCACCACAACGACCCATAAAACGCTCAGAGGACCCAGAGGCGGCATGATCCTCTGTAAAGAGCAGCACAAAGCGGCTATTGACAAGGCAGTTTTCCCCGGAATACAGGGCGGACCCCACAACCACACAACAGCCGCCATCGCAGTTGCTCTGAAAGAGGCTATGACCCCCGAATTTAAGGAATATGGTCACCAGATAGTCAAAAACGCAAAAATAATGGCTGAGACACTCCTCGCAAAGGGATTTCAGCTTGTTACAGGCGGAACGGACAACCACCTTCTGCTTATAGACCTCACGAACAAAAACATCACGGGGAAACAGGCGGCTAAAGCCCTTGATGAGGCAGGCATAGTCCTCAACTGCAACTCTGTTCCCTATGACAAGAGAAAGCCCTTCGACCCAAGCGGAATCAGACTCGGTCTCGCAGCGGTTACTTCCAGAGGGTTTAAGGAAGAAGAAACGAGAAAAACTGCTGAGTTCATCAGCGCAGTCATAGATAACTGGGATAACGCCGAATTCCTCGCCAAAACGGCGCAGGATGTCAAGGAGCTGTGCAGCAAGTTCCCCCCACCGGGACTTGACTGAGAATAATTACAACCTTCTTGCTTTATACCGCTGCCCGCCCGGGGTCTCCTCCGGGCGGGATCATTTCGCGCTATAGTAGACTTTTCCTTTAAACAGCATACAAATAAAACATCCTTTATTATTTGCTCAGTTTTCCATATTTTCTGCTTGACTTAATAAAATTTATTAATTAATATTTTTTATCGGCTAATTTTACGATTATGCTTTTTTCAGAGCTATAATTGAAGTAATATGTAATGAACAAAAAATAATAGGAGGCAGACAAAATGTCAAAAACACTTAAAGGAACAGAGACCCTTGAAAACCTTATGAAAGCTTTTGCCGGCGAATCTCAGGCAAGAGGCAGATACACTATGTACGCATCTCAGGCGAGAAAAGACGGCTTCCGCCAGATCGAGAACATTTTCCTTGAAACAGCGGACAATGAAAGAGTACACGCAAAAAGATTCTTTGACTACGCTCTTGAAGGGCTGGGTGACGCCTCTCCCCTCATGGTAAACGTCAATGCGGATTATCCTGTCTGTTTTAGAACCACAAAAGACAACCTGCTCTACGCCGCAGACGGCGAACATGAGGAGTGGGAAATCCTATACCCCAAATTCGCTCAGATCGCTAAAGAAGAGGGCTTCCCTCAGGTTTCCGCTCTCTTCACACGCATTGCGGCTATTGAGGCTCACCACGAAAACAGATACCGCAAACTCGCTGACAGCCTCGCAAACGGCATGATATTCAAGAAAGACGTTACGGTTAAATGGAAATGTCTTGTATGCGGACACATTCACGAAGGCTTTGAAGCTCCCGGCGTATGCCCTGCATGTGCACACAAACAGGAACACTTTGAACTTCTGGTTGAAAACTTCTAATTAATGATCGTAATTTCCATCCGTGGAAATTACTTAAACCGCTCGCGCCGTGCAGGCACGTCTTCGCTTCGCACGGCGCATTCCCTTCCATGGGAATGTTTACGCCTCAATTCTTACGATAACCACAATGATGTTCCCTCCATTAAGCTTAAAACGTCATTGCGAACCCGCAAAGGGTGAAGCAATCTCTATATATACTTAAAGACTGCCACGTCGCTTTGCTCCTCGCAGTGACGAAACTATAATGTCTTGTCTTTATGTTCCCGTAAGTAAGGATTAGATAAGAAAACGTTCCCCCTAAACAGGGGGAACCTGATAAAAATTAATTTATACTGCGCACACAGCGGGTATAGCCGCTGCCGGACTTTGCTTTGCTCCCCACAATGCCGTAGTCAAAATATACAGTCCATGCGTAGGGAAGACCGAAGGCATCGCTGGTTGAAGTCCAGTAGTGAACGCTGGAACCGCTGTCTTCTACTATTGTATTCTGAAAAACAGAACTGACTGCCGGATTATACGCTGTATAGTCCACAATTGAGTTCAGTTCGGTCACATTGGGCAGACGCCAGTCATCATAGCCGCCAAGCTCCGAAGCCTCACAGTAGCTTATGGCTCCTGTCCAGTTCCTTGCGTCTGTTGCAGATTCCTCGTCATCCTGCCACATCAGTCCGTGCAGTGTATCTGTAACTATCTTATCAGTGTCGTTCCGGTTAAAGCTCTCTGTCGGAAGAGTATCTCCACGGACGCAGCGGGCGTACCCATCAGCTGTTTTTGCACTGAAATAAACCCCGCCTGTGTAGAAAAGCACACCCCAAGCATATGAGCTGTCGTCCGCTACATCATTATAACTCCAATATAAGGTAAAATATCCTGTCGCCTTGAACAGGAAAGTGTCATCTATCGCCTGACCGTATCTGCTGTAATCAATTATGGTTGTCTGCTCACTTCTGTACGGCAGTCTCCAGTCATTATGACCGCCGGTGGTGATTCCGTCGCAGTAGGTTTCTGCATCTGCCCGATTCACTGTTCCGCTGAGAGCGTCATCCTGCCACGTCAGTCCTGTTACACCGTCCGTCACTATGCCGTTATCTCTGCTGTAGGCTATTGCTGCACCCTTCTGGTAATAACCGTCATCCTTTATACTGCCGTCAGTAACCTCTGTTCCGCTGCTGTCGTAGCTTTTTATCTGCCCTGTTTTTTTAAGAGGCAGAAAAACACTTATGTCAAAAGCATCCAATGAGTCCGTGCCGCCGTTGCCGTCGGAAACGGAAATCACTATGCCGCTGTAAGTGCCGGTATCCGCATTGGAGGGTGTGCCTGTCAGCGCTCCCGTCGTCGTGCTGAAATTTGCCCATGAGGGTTTGTTTTCTATGCTGAAAGTCAGCGTATCGCTGTCGGCATCGTTAGCGGCGGGAACAAAATTGTAAGCCGACCCAGCGGTTACTGATGTCAGCGCTGTTCCGCCTACGATCGGCGGAGTGTTTGCCTGATTCACCGTTATGCTGAAAGAGTTGATAAAATCGAAACCGCCTCTCCCGTCAGTCACGGTTATCACTATACCCTCCAAAACTCCGGCATTGTCCGGAGTTCCAGTCAGAGCGCCCGTTTCATTATCGAACAATGCCCAGTCCGGCTTATTAATTATATGAAAAGTCAGCGTATCTCCGTCGGCATCAAAAGAGATGGGAATAAAGCTGTAATAAGTGCCGGTCGTAATGCCGGTTACCGGGGTTCCGCTTATCTGCGGAGGAATATTGCCTATATTCTGACCGCTTGAATTATGCTGCGTTCCAGAGAAAAAACCAGTTTGACTGTCTGTTCTTGCCCACTCTCCAGTAAAATTGCCCGAACTGAAATTAAAAATAAAACTGAGTTCAATATAAATATCCGAGGGCGAATTCAATGTCCTTCTGATAAAAGCGTTTGCATCCGATCCCGCTGTGCCTGTTACAGCCGCGCCTCCGCCTTCATCAACTGTGCCAGTAAGAATATAAGAGTAAAGATTGTCTTCCGCCAACCCGCTGATGTCACCGTTTTTATCAACAGCCATACTCCATGCTCCCGAGACGGAAGCATTTGAGTAAACCCCTGTATAATAACCCTGATATGCCGATGAGTCATCTTTGGAACTGCTGCCGTTTCCGCCGCAGCCGACAGCCAAAATTAATACCGCAAGAATAATAAAGTGCAGCCCTTTCATATACCACCTCTCCAATTAAGAGAAACCACGTAATCACTGAGATAATTTATCATGATTTTCATTAACATCACACTGATTTTTTGAGCACTTGCTTCAATAATCAGCCGCATACAGCGCATTTATGGGTAAAATCAATTATTATATAAACAGTTTTCAGGGAAAGGCATAAAAAAATTATTCTGGGATCGGCAGAATGACAATAAAGTCATTTTATGAAAAAAAGTTCGTGAAGGATATGTCAAAGCTAAGCGCTTCGGTTTTCAAAAGGAGAGTGTTCTACTACAAAATCAGTTTGCTTCTTTCACAAAGGAAAGGGTTAGGAGTGATTAAAATAAGCATACCGGAGAAGATTTTCGGAGTTATTATCAGTCTATGGAGATAAAAAAATGCAAAAAGAAAGCCCGTCCGGAAAACCGGACGGGCTTAATATTCTGTTATTGTTTCCTAAAGCTTACGCAGTAACAACGTTAACAGCGGCAAGACCTTTGGGAGTTTTTTCAACATCGAATTTAACTCTTTCGCCTTCTTCAAGGGTTTTGAAGCCTGCTTTAGCGATTGCGCTTACGTGTACGAAAATGTCGTCACCGTCATCTTTGGCTATGAAGCCGTAGCCCTTAGTCTCATTGAACCATTTTACAGTTCCTTCTTGCATGAATAGTCTCCTGTTAAAAGTAGTAAAAGAACTACAGTTTTGAAACTTCCAGTTCAACTTGCCTTAGATAATCGGTGATTATGCTCGACTCGTACTCGTCTGGTAACTAAACTGTACTCTTTGCTCTAATTTTATAATACCCTAATTTGCAAAAAAAAGAATCTTTTTTTTACGATTTTAGAAAATAATTTTAAAGCTAAAGGTTGAGGATGTATAAAAGCATTACCATAAAATGACTGAAACTTCCAGCAAGAACAAAGATATGCCAGATTTCATGGAAGCCGAAAACACCGGGCCACGGGTTAGGTTTTTTCAGTGCGTAGATCACCGCACCCATGCTGTAAAGCACTCCGCCTGCGGCAAGCCATATGACTCCGCCGGTGGGAATGTTCTTCACAATGGGGTAGATAGCCACTATGCTTATCCAGCCCATGGCGAGATATATGCTTGTCGAAAGAAATCTCGGCGCATGGATATAGAAGAGCTTAAAGAAGATTCCCACTACCGCGAAGCCCCACACTATACCGAAAATTGTCCATCCCCAGCCTCCCCTGAGCGGCACAAGGCAGAAAGGAGTATAGGTTCCGGCTATCATCATAAAGATCATCACGTGATCTATTTTTTTAAGGATGCGTGTTCCCCGCTCATTCAGCGGGATGAGGTGATATGCGGCGCTGGCAGCGTAGAGGAGTATCATCGCAGAGCCGTAAACAGAAAAAGACACTATGTGCCAAGCTGTTGCGTTCATGGCGGCGAGTGCCACAAGAACACTCAGAGCGGCAACGGACATCAATGCCCCGACCAGATGAGAAAAACCGCTTACAGGATCTTTTACCCTCATAGAAATCTCCTTTTATAAATGAATAGGACATACGGGCACAAACTGCAATACTTAAGTTTGTCAACTTCTTGTTAAAACGATTATTATTTAAAAATATAATAATCGTCAGCTCATAAATGGGCGCAATTCTTACCGGAATCATCCGAATTATATTATTGATAAACAGTCAACTTTGTTGCTATAATCCATTGTGATAAATGCTCAAAAGCCTGCCGAAAGCGGATATAACAAAAACCTGCATAATATTTTATCAAAAAATTAAATTCACCTTTCGGTATTTGTTACGGAGACTATATTTTTACTCATAAAACACAAGCTAAGGATACTGTTGATGAATTATGAAGAACTTATACTGGGTCGTCAGCCTATTCTCACCAGAGACGGCTTCACGCACGGCTATGAGCTGCTGTTCCGCAATCCCGGTGAATCTTCAGCCGTTATAGCGGATAATACAAGCGCCACGGCAAGAGTTCTGGTGAATATGGTGCAGAACTTCGGTCTTGAAAAGCTCCTCGGCGGGAAAGACGGATTTATTAACATAAATGAAAATATCCTCATGCAGGATATACTTGACGTCCTTCCTCCGGAAAATCTCGTATTTGAGATAATAGAAAATACAGTGGTTTCCAAGGCACTGATAGAGAGAATCAGGAAATACAGGGAAAAGGGCTACCGCTTCGCTCTGGATGATCTGTTTTTTTCAGATGAATATATGCTTATGTTCACCCCTCTTTTTCCGCTGACAGACTATATCAAGGTTGACTTCACCCTCTCAAGCGACAATGACATACGCTACAAAACCCGGGAACTCAAAAAATATCCGGCAAAGCTTCTGGCAGAGAAAGTCGAAACTCAGGAAAGCTACACTATGGCGCTGGACGCCGGATTCGAGCTTTTTCAGGGCTATTATTTCGCCCGTCCCAACATCATTTCCAAATCCGCCATTGAACCGTCCAAACTGTCGATACTGAAGCTGCTCAACCTGTTGGGCAGTGACAGCACGCTGGATAAAATAGAAACCGAGTTTAAACTTCAGCCGGAATTCAGTCTGAAGCTGCTGAAGATGATCAATTCCTCATCATTCTTCATACGCTCCGAAGTGCGCTCCATACGCCACGCCATAAGCCTTCTCGGCAGGCAGCAGCTCCAGAAGTGGCTGATAATCATGCTTTACGCCTCAAAGAACAAGGAGAACAGGCGAAGCCCGCTGCTGGAGACTGTTCTTCTTCGGGCAAGAGCCATGGAGCTCCTCGCCGCCAGAGTATACGGAGAAAACTCAGGAATAGCCGGAGACGCCTATTTCACAGGACTAATATCCATGCTGGACGCAATTTTCGGCATATCCGCCTCAGAGCTTATGAGTTCGCTGAATATTGAAGGAACAATAAAGGACGCCATAGAAAAAAGAGAAGGCAGACTGGGCAGGCTGCTCAGACTGATAGAAACGTCGGACGACCGCTCGGCAGCCGTCAACAGAGAACTTCTGGCAGAGTTCAGATTAACTGTCAATGAGGTGAGTGAAATAAAATACGCCAGCTTTGAGTGGATGGCGGAACAGCAGGTGCTTCAGGGCAGTTAATGTTTAATGAAAACTTATGTGCGTTTATGAACATCAACGTTCATAAAAAGGTGTTATACAGTTGTCCCGATTAGCTTTAAATAATTTTTATTATGATATTTCAACTCAGTTACACACTTGACACGGATCGCGCATAAAGTTATTCTGGAATTGTTAAATTTTTTGTCTGAACAGTTTGAAGCTTTCTTTTGATATATTGTTTGAATGTGTGGGGGTTTTATTATGCCTAAAGTCAGAAAGCTGTCCCTTTTTATGAAATTCCTCATTCCGCTTGCAGGAATTGTAACAATGGCGGCGATAGTCTATTCCGTTTACTCTATAATAGGACTGAATAAAGTAAAAGAAGACGTAATGAATGCCAAGGTTGTGGAGATCGGGCGTTTTCTTGAGCATACTGCGGAATCCGCCTCGGAAACAGTCCTCACAAATGCGGTTGTACTCTCTACAAACTCCGAAATAATGAACTCTCTCAGCATGAGCGACAGGGAGTACGCCGGAGAATATATAGGGAAAATACATTACCGTTTGGAAAATAACAGAAACTTCGATGGAATAAAAATCCTGATCACTGACGAAGGAAACAGCCCGTTTGCTCATGCGGGCTTTAACGAAGGCGCGCCCGAAGCCGGTTACGTCCTGAAAAGGACTGAACAGTCGAAGTCGCCTTTCAGCGGCTTTGAGGAGTCAGTGGAAGGAGTCTGTATCAAGGGCGCAGCCCCCATAACCGATAACTCGGGAAAATATGTTGGCTCGCTTCAGCTTTCCGTAAACGCCGACTTAATAGCGGAAGAAATGAAGGCGGACATGGGCGTGTCCACACTGATCCTGCTGAACTCCTCAAACACTAAAGGGGAAAAGCTGGGCAGCTACACTGTCGCCTACAGCGGCGATTCCGCCCTTGCATCTGAGCTTCAGAAAAAAGAATTTTCCGTAGGGGAATCATACACAACGACAGACACGTACTTTGTAATCACAAAGGAAATAAAAAACGACGGCGACAGCGCATTGGGCTATTTTGTCGCCGCTGTTCCCCTTAAGGACATACAGCAGGCAATAGCCGGAGCGAAAAAGGTTTCATCGCAGCAGTTTTTCTACACCATAGTCTGGTTCCTGTTCATAGCGTCCGTGGTGATTGTGATCCTCTTCATAGCGATTATTAAGCCCCTGAAAGAGGTAATAGCCACAACGGAAGACTTAGCCGTGGGCGACGGCGACCTCACCAGAAGAGTAAACTACAAAAGCGGGGATGAGTTTGAGCTTGTCTCCGACAACATTGACGCCTTCATAGAGAAAGTGCAGAATACAGTGGTGACCTCTCTGGACAACGCCAACGAAACCGCCAGCGCCAGTGAGGAGCTTTCCTCCACCTCCGAATCCCTGTACAGCAACATTCAGGAAATGACCAGCCTAGCGGAGGAGAACAGCCACATCGTAAACAACATAGCCTCCAACCTTGATAAAACAGAGGAGCTCGCCATCAGCACAACGGAAGTTCTGGAAGACAGCCGGAACATGCTGAATAAATTCGTCACAAACCTGAACAACGTGGTAAGCACCATAATCACGGAAAGCGCGCGTCAGGCATCTCTGGCAAAAGATATGGAAAACCTCACAGAACAGGCGGCGCAGATCCGTCAGGTTCTCTCAATAATCAGTGACATAGCCGACCAGACAAACCTTCTTGCCCTTAACGCGTCCATAGAAGCGGCAAGGGCGGGTGAACACGGGCGCGGCTTCGCTGTTGTGGCGGATGAGGTACGCAAACTTGCGGAGCGCACCCAGACATCCCTTGTGGAGATCAATCGGATAATCGGCATGATAACCAGCGGCGTTGAAAACTCAAACAGACAGATAAGCGATATATCCGAAAAGATAGTGACCGTCGCCGATGATTCCAAGGAGCTGATCGGAGAGGCAAACGCCACAGGCAGCAAGCTGGGCGACACTGTGGCAGTATCCTCAGAGGTGGTGAAAATGAACACGATCATCGCCACAAAAACCAAGGAAATGATAGAGATAGTACATAGACTCACCGCTCTTTCCACCGAAAACAAATACTCCGGTGAAAATGTTGAGGAGGTCGCAAGGATGCTTTCGGAAAAATCCGGCGGTCTGCTTGCGGTTCTGAAAAGATTCAAGGTTTAATAAATGACTCTGGGGGGTCTGCTCGGTAAGCTTAATGTTCTGGTGGTAGAGGACAACTCCGTCAACAGGCGGACTATGGAACTGGTTCTGGAACCGATGGTGGGCAGGGTTTTCACCGCCGCCGACGGCATAGAAGGGCTTGAGCTGTTCCGCCGCCGTGAGATAGACGTGGTCTTCACTGACCATGACATGCCGCAGATGACAGGGCTGGAGCTCGCTAGGGAAATCCTTGAGGAAAAGCCCGATACCCCTGTGGTTCTGGTTACCGGGCATAATGAGAGCGATGTGGTAATAAGCGCCCTAAACAGCGGCATAACCCACTTTCTGCCGAAGCCCATAACAAGAAAAACCATCCGCCGCGCTCTGGAAGACTCTTTTCAGAAGGTGCTTGTAAAAAAGCTTGAGAATGAGAGTCGGAGGAAGGATATTGAACTCCTCCGCTTTCAGGAGCGTTATCACTCCCTTCAGGAAAAGAACGCCTTTGAAAAACAGCTGAACCTGATCAAAAACGACTTTCAGGGCATGATGCAGGAAAACGCCGGCAAGCCGTACTTCATAAATACCTTCTACAAGCCGCTGGACACCCTCAGCGGCGACGGATATTCGATCAGAAGACTCTCCGACGGAAGCATATTCGTTTTCCTCATTGATTCCATGGGCAAAGGAATCTCAGCCTCCGTAACCACCTTCATGAGCATAGCCTTCATTAACCACATAATAGACCGCTTTAACGAACGCAAAGGCTCCGGTCTCTCCACCCTCATTGGCAGGTATCTTGAGTACATCAGGAAGGTTCTCCTTGAGGAGGAGATCGTAAGCTGCGCCTTTCTCCGCATAAGCGAAGGGTTTGAGGAGATGGAATACGCCCTCTTCTCCGTACCCTCCCTTTCCTTTTCCATGCCCGAGGGGCTGCGCAAAATAAAAAGCAACAACCCGCCTCTCATGTCCTCCACGGAAAGCTTCAATATAGGCAGAGAAAACATAACAGGGATGCTCTCTCTGGCTGTTTTCACTGACGGACTTCTGGAAAATACATTCATAAGCACTGCGGAACACAAGGAAATGCTGTATGATCTCATAAAGGACAACCCGCCCTTTATGCACATGCGTACATTTCTGGAGAGTACGGTTACCGACTATGAGGACGATATAACGTTTATATACATCAATTCCTCCGTCGGGGGCTATGCGGAGGAAAGATCAGTGTATCCCGGCTTCCATGATGTTATGATCTATATTAACAGCGTGGAGGAGACTCTTAAGAGAAGCGGGCTCTCGGACGATGACGCAGCGTCTATGACGGGTGTTCTAACCGAGCTTGTAATGAACGCTTTTGAGCACGGCTGCCTTGAGATTGAACTTGAGGAGAAGACAAGGCTCATAACGGAAGGAGTGTACGACGAGTGTCTCAAAAAGGCGAAGCCCGCACCGGATAAATTCATAAAAGTAAGAACACGTGTGGAGAACAGAGGCGGTTCACTTGTTTTCTGCGCTGAAATCAGCGACAACGGACGCGGTTTTGATTTCCGTAAAAAACGCAGACTGAAAAAATCCTTCTTCGGCGGAAACGGAATAAAAATGGTGACCTCGGCAGTGGATGATATTTACTTTAATGAAAAAGGGAATAAAGTTAGAATCTATAAAACAATCCGCGGAGAATGCGCATGGAAATAAACGTTCACGACAGACAGATCGAAATCAAGGGCAACATAAAGACTCTGGAAAACTACATGACCATAAAGGATACCGTTCAGTCCTTGGTGGACAGAGGCGCAGACAGCATAAGCTTCATAATAGCGGACTCCCTGTCCATGACCTCCTCCGTTATCGGCTATCTCATGAAGCTCGTAAACGTGGACAGAATCCACATCAGTATGTACGTCGGCGATGACAGGCTCATTGATCTCATGGAAGAGCTGAGCCTTATGCAGATTTTCGGAGTGAAGAAACTCAGAGGATGAGCTTTCTGACATTTTTCTGAAATACGGCTGAGCTTCCGCTGACATATTCCGTGCATAATCTCTGAAAAATGCGGAGATGTGCCCTTGAACAGAAAACTGATGCTTACCGCTGAGTTTATAATAATCTTCGTTCTGATGCCTCTGATCATTTTCCGCTTCAACAGCCACGCAGGCAGATTTGTGCTCCCCGTCATAGCCGCGGCAACGCTTTATACAGTCTTCATCCTCGGCAGGGATCGCGGCTTCAGGTGGAAAGACAAATGGAAGCTGCCCGAGCAGAGAATATCGCTTCTGCGGATTCTTCCTCTTTTCGCCGCAGGCTCTGTGTTCATATTCCTGTTTGTCCGGCTGACCGAGCCCTCGCTCCTGTTTGCCTTTCCTTCGGAGAAGCCTGTAATGTGGACAGTCGTAATGCTCTTTTATCCTATGCTGTCCGCCCTGCCGCAGGAGATCATGTTCAGGGTGTTTTTCTTCCGCCGCTACGGAGAGCTATTCGGAGACAAGGCGCTGGTTCCCCTCAGCGCTGCTGTTTTTTCCCTCGCGCATCTTTTTTACGGCAATCCGGTCGCTCCGGTCTTCTCTTTCTTCGGCGGACTTATCTTTGCCGTCACATATTCCCGGACAGGTTCTCTCACGCTGACAGCCCTTGAACACGCCCTCTGGGGCAACATGCTGTTCACCATAGGCGCCGGCGCGTATTTTTACCACGGCACAATAAGCTGATTGCCCTTGAAGACTTAAACCTCAGGGTATATTCTTAGCCCAAGAACAAATTTGTTAAGAGGTTAAGATGTTCCTTGTACTGAAAATGGGCAGCACTCTCAGAGAGCTTGAGGACAATTACGGCGGCTTTGCCGACTGGATAATCCGTTTCATGGGGGCGTTCAGAAAGCAGGTAAAAGTTATAGATGTTCAGAACGGGGACGAGCTTCCCGATCCTTCGGACTATGAAGGCATAGTGATTTCCGGAGCCCATGAGATGGTCACAGACCTTCACCCGTGGAGCGAAAAAACAGCGGCATATCTGAAAAAGGCAGCAGAGAAGGAAGTGCCGATCTTGGGCATTTGCTACGGTCACCAGCTTCTCGCCCACGCTCTCGGCGGCAGGGTTGATAATCACCCCTTCGGACCTGAAATAGGCACCGTGGAAATCGAACTCACAGAAGCAGGCAAAAAAGATCCTCTGTTTAAAACTATGCCTAAAAAATTCATAGCCCACGCCACACACACCCAGTCGGTTCTGAAGCTTCCCGAAGGCTGCGTAATACTTGCGCAGAACGGCTACGAGCCTTTCCACGCTTTCAGATACGGCAAAAACGCGTGGGGCGTTCAGTTTCACCCCGAATTTGACTCCTTCATCATGGAGCAGTACGCCGAGCACCAGAAGCACAAGCTGAAGGAACCCGATAAAACCATGAGCCTCATAGCGGAAACACCTGAGGCAAACTCTCTTCTGGCTGCCTTCATGGAAATGTTCACAAAGGACTGAGCCGATGCTTTTCAGCGGAGATGATCTGACGGAGCTTGCCGGACGGGAATACATAGCCGTAACCACCAACGGGACGGTTAAAAAGAACGGCACTGCGAACATGGGCAGAGGCAACGCAAAGGAGGTGGCGGCAAAACTCCCGCAGATAGCCGCCGAGCTGGGCAGGCTCCTGAACGAAGACGGGAACCGTGTGCACTATCTTGGTGACAGGGTATTCAGCTTCCCTGTTGAGGAAACGTGGCTCTCATACGCGGAGCTCCGCCTTGTGGAGCGCTCCGCACTTGAGCTTCTGGAAGAGGTGAACAGAAGGGGGATCAAGCGCATCACCCTCCCCCTCCCCGGCTGCGGCAAAGGGGGATTGAAAAAGGCGGATGTTCTCCCTGTTCTGGAAAAAATATTTGATGACAGGTTCGTGATAACCGAAAAGCAGACTCAGTAAGAGGCGAAAGCACGCACGCTGCATCCGTCGGAATCGGTATACTTAAGCGGAAGCGCCGTGAAATCAACCTCGGCGGGCAGCATTTCCAGACAGGCAAGGTTTTCTATAATAAGCATGCCGCTCCCCAGAAGGATTCTGTGCACAGGCAGTTCGTTCATACCCACCTCATCCGCTGAGATGCAGTCAAACCCTATACCCTTGAGCCCGAGACCCGCCAGATACTCCGCCGCTTTGAGCGAGAGCACGGGAAAACCGCTGAAATACTCGTCCCTGCCCCATTTTTCTCCCCAGCCCGTACGCAGGAGAATAAAGCCGAACCCTTCGGCGGGCGTAAGCATGTCCGGCTCAATCGTCCTTGTACCCCTCGGAATGTCAATCACTGCCGCTTTTCCGGTGAACTCTTCTATGGAGTAATCCTCAAGCTTTCTGCCGTCCCTGAAAACGTGATAAGGGGCGTCCATGTGGGTTCCGGTATGGGAAAACATATGAAAAAGAGTCTCCCTGTAGCCGTCTATCTCAAGCTTCTCCAGCAGCGGTTTCTCCGTACCCGGGTAAACGGGCATGCTTTCGGTAATGGTATGAGTGAGATCTATATATCTCATCCTTTGTTTCTCCTCACGAAACCTCTTGCTTTTTCCGCAGGGATGCTTCATTAGTTTTATTTTCCGTATGAACTGCTTTATACTCGAAGCAGCGGTAACGTAAAGAGGTTTTTTGAAAAATGCAGCAGGAAATAATCTGGAGAATAGTCAGCACAGCACTGGTAATCGCTGTTGCGGTAATCGTGCGTTTAATTTTTCTGCGTTACGTGCAGAGGCATAATTTCCCCAACGCAGACGCAAAAAGACGTGTTCTCGTCACTACCCGCAATATGCTTTTTCTCACTGTTATACTGCTTGTCAGCATAATCTGGCTCTCGCACATACGTGATATAGCCATCTCACTCGCCGCAATAGCCGTCGCCTTGGTCATAGCCACAAAGGAGATTCTGCTCTGCTTTCTCTCGGGGATAATAAGAGGCATCACGCAGCCGTTCAGAGTCTCGGACAGAATAGAGGTGAACGGACTGAGAGGTGACGTCATTGATGTCAACCTCATAAGCACAACGCTTCTGGAGATCAGCTCGACTCACCAGTATACCGGACGCACTGTTACTCTGCCCAACAGCCTCTTCATGAGCTATCCGGTAATCAATGAGACATATCTTGATGAGTTTATGCTGCACATTTTCAGCATACCCCTGAAAAGGGAAGAGGATCTGGAAAAAACCGAAAAGATTATCCTCGACGCGGCAAACGAAGTATGCACCGAGTATCTCGAAAGCGCTGTGAAATATATGACGGAAGTAAGCAGAAGCGCAGGTCTTGAGGTTCCGTCCGTGGAGCCGAGAGTATCCATAGAGTTTCCCGACAAGGAAACAATAAACCTGCTTGTACGTGTTCCCGTGCCGTCACGCAGAAAAGGCAGGATAGAGCAGGCAATCATACGCCTTTATCTCACGAAGCTGAAAGAGCAGAGCTAGAACCACCGCTTGCGCCGGAAATATACAACCATGGCGCAGACGACACCAGCCATAAGCACCAGCACGGCGGGGTAGCCCCAAGGCTTGGCAAGCTCCGGCATATGCTGAAAGTTCATGCCGTAAACACCGGCGATGAATGTCAGCGGGATGAATATTGCGGAGAATACTGTGAGAACCTTCATCACCTCGTTCATCTGCTGTCCGTTGAGAGACACATAGAGATTGAACATGTCAGTAGCGGCGGAATGCACCGATTCCACTATGTCGCGCATGTGCTTATAGTGATCCTCAAGATCTTTGTAGTAAGGCATCACCTCATCAGGAATATCCAGATAGTCGCTGACCTTAATGCTGTTTATTATCTCCATATAACGCCACAGGGAACGCTTGGCGTGTCCCATGATCTGCTTGATGCGGTAGATCTCCGTAACGTCAAACTCCTGAAAGTTTTCCTGCACAACCTCTTCAAGCTCCTCAACCGTGTCGATGATACGGTTCAGCGTTTCGTAGCTTCCGTCACTCAGGGCGTCCAGCAGAGCGAAGAGAAAATACGGAATACCCATCTTCCTCAGCTTGGTATTCTTCTGGGAAAGTCTCTTGAAAAGCTTCAGATACATGGGCACAGGCTCGGCGCTGAAAGTGATCACGTAGTTCTCGCCCACAAGTATCTTTGTGTCAGCGATGGTGAATATCTCTCTGTTGTGGTCATATATAAGTGATTTGACGATGATAAACACGAAGCTGTCGTACTCCTCGAACTTCAGCGGCTGCGTGGCGCTCTGAATATCCTCAAGGACGAGATCATGCACATCAAGCTTCCGTCCTATTTCCCGCAGAACCTCATGGGTGGCATGTCCTGTCACGTTCAGCCAGTTGATCGTGCCCTCCCGCCCTATCGCTTCCAAGCATGCCTCCACAGTATCGCAGGAGGCGTGCTCAAAAACATCCTCACAGTAGCTTGTGCAGGCGGCGGAAAAGCCGTAGTCCGACGTTTCCTCATGCAGTGTTCCGGGGGCAGAGCCCAGCCTTTTTTCCGGCGTCTTAAAAAATCTCAGCATGAACAAAGCCTCCCGTTTATTTTGCGGAGTTTCTTCCGGCAAGGGACATAACTGCCCCCGCGGCACAGATCAGCGCAAACAGTATGAAAGCAGCGCGAAGAGCGGCTGTGAGCCCTTCCTCGCTCATGGTTTCCAGTTTCGCGGAGCCGGCGAACATATTAAGCAGTATCACTGACGCCGCTATGCTGAAGGTCTGCCCCATGAGACGCATGGTGGAGAGAGAGGATGCGGCGAAGCCGTAATCCTTTTTTTCCACGGAGTTCATGATCACCGTATTGTTCGGCGTG
Source organism: Geovibrio thiophilus (assembly GCF_004087915.1). Classification (NCBI taxonomy): domain Bacteria; kingdom Pseudomonadati; phylum Deferribacterota; class Deferribacteres; order Deferribacterales; family Geovibrionaceae; genus Geovibrio; species Geovibrio thiophilus. The sequence continues at coordinate 795,394 of NZ_CP035108.1, read as the reverse complement.
GAGAATATGCCTAGACCCAAACCCAGAATAAACAGCATGAGAGCAACCTGATAAAGCTGCGCTCTGCCCGTCATGAACGCCATGGCGGCAAGCACGCAGGCGATAAGCAGCATCCCGCCGAAGGCAAGGTTTTTCGGGTTTGATCTGTCGGACATTTTCCCCGCAAAAGGGGTGACGGCAGCCATTGCCAAGGGCTGCGCCAGCATAACCATCCCTGCCTTTTCGGAGGTGAGCCCGTAATTAAGCTGGAGCTCCATGCTTACAAGGAACAGAACGCCGGAGGTGGCGCAGTAGTTCAGCATGGACGCGCTGTTGGCAAAGCCGAAGGTGCGGTTACCGAAGAACAGGCGTACATTGATCAGCGGATCTTTCTGTCTGTATTCGTAATAAGTCATGATCACCATCACGATAAGCCCCAAACCGAAGGCGGAATATCCCCGCGTGTCCGGCACGGAGAGCCCGCCGAAAATAAGCAGCACCATCAGCATAAACAGCGCCATTCCGGTGTAGTCGCTCACCTTGCCCTCACGCCCCCGCACAGGCTGAAGCACCCTGAAAGAATAAAGTGAAACAAACGCCGCCATAACCCATGTGACATGAAGGATGCTGCGCCAGCCGTAAATCTCGTTCAAGAAGCCGCCTATGACCGGACCCACGGAGAGTCCTGTATACACAGTGAAGGTCACCCAGCCTATGGCACGCCCCCGCTCTTCCGGCGGATAAACGCAGGAGATAAGCGCCATGCCGCTGCAATATATGAGCGCAGAGGCTGCGCCCTGAAGAAATCTGAAAAAGATCAGCATCTCACCCGACGGGGCAAACCCGCAGGCGAGTGTGGTAACAGCGAAGGATGCCATACCCGCCCTGAAAACGGAGGTATAGCCCATGTAGTCGGCAAATCTGCCCGCAGGCATGAGGAGTATGGCGCTTGCCAGCACGAAGCCTGAGATGACCCATCCGGTCATTGTCACGCTCATCTGCATATTCAGCGCTATCACCGGAACAGCCACCACCATTGCGCTGCCCATGAATCCGGTGAGGAAATAGCCTGCCATAACGGCGAAAAGTGTATATTTTCTGTCTTTAAGATCCAATTTATTCTCCTTTCTGAGATTTTACATTATAACCCAACAGGCGGCAAATATCACCTGCGCATTTTTCTTTTGCCAACTGGCGGAGAAAAAGTTATTTTTCTTCCGTAAGTGTATGAGGAGTTTTTCTGAGAAAAGTTAAGGTGCTGATCCTCTCCCATAAATTTAATAAGAACAGCATAGCCGCACTGACCGGAGCATTGCAGATCTGCCCCGAAACAGCGGAGCTTGAGCCGTCTGTCCTCTGGAACAGGGAGGATATTGTAAAGGAAGCGGCAAAGGCCTCTGAGGAAGGTCTTCTGCCTGTTGTATGCTTTTCATTCACCACACTGCACTTTCTGGACACAGTGAAGGAGCTTCTCCTCCTCAAAAAGCAGCTCGCCAAACTCCCCGTTCCGCCGCTTTACATAGCAGGCGGAGCCCACCCCAGCGGTTCTGTTGAGGAAACTCTCGGCTGCGGGTTCGATTATGCGGTGAAAGGAGAGGGGGAATATGCCTTTCCGGCTCTGACAGCAGCGCTCATAAACGAAACCGATCCCTGTGAAATAAGGGGCGTATGCAGACTTGAGAACGGCAGACTCGTCTCCAAGGGGCGGGCACAGGCGGTGAATCTTGATGATTATCCGCCGTTTCCCGAACGCCTCATCAAATTCAGCTACATAGAAATAACCAGAGGCTGTCCGGTGGCGTGCAGATACTGCCAGACAAGCTACATTCAGGGAGCACGCTACCGGCACAGAGCGCCCGAAAAGGTGCTTGGCTATGCGGAAAGGCTCGTCTCTCTCGGCGTGAAGGATCTGCGCTTTATAACGCCGGACTGCCTCTCATACGGAAGCCGTGATGTCGGCAGACCGAATCTGCCTTTCCTCGAAAAATTTCTCAGTGATATGAAAAAATGCGCTGACGGACGGAATATCCACTTCGGCTCCTTCCCGTCGGAGGTATTCCCAACCTCTGTCACGGAGGAGTCAATGGAGCTTCTGGCGGCTTATGTTTCCAACGGCAATATGGTGATAGGCGCTCAGACGGGAAGCGACAGGCTGATGCGGCACATCGGACGCAGCCACACCGTGGATGACGTAAGAAGGGCGGTGCGGATTATCCTCGGAAACGGCTTCGCTGCCAATGTGGATTTCATGTTCGGTCTGCCCGGCGAAACGGAGGAGGATGAGGAGGAGAGCATCCGCTTCATGACCGAGCTGTTCTCCATGGGCGCAAAGGTGCACAGCCACACCTTCATGCCCCTTGCCGGAACCCCGTTCGGGAATCTTCCGCCTGTGACCGTGTCGCCTAAGACTGCCGCCACGCTGGAAAAACTTGCCGGATACGGCATTCAGTACGGCTCATGGAAGGCTCAGATGGAGAAGTCCAACAGACTGGCATATTTCAGGAAAGTATTCGCCGAAACCGGAGATGCGGAAAAGGCGGTCACCGAGTCCGATAACTACTCAGTGCCGCCCCTCCAGAGGTGTAGTCTGTGATAATATCCTTTAAAGCCCGAGTTCATCCGAAATCTCAGAGAGAGCGTCTATAACAAAGCGTATATGCTCATCCGCCTCCACTCCGAGTTCTTCTATTCCCTTGGCTATGTCTTCCCTGTTCACTGCTCTTGCGAAACTTTTGTCTTTCAGCTTCTTCTTGACGCTTTTAACTTCAACCATGGAGATCTTCCTGTCAGGGCGGACATAAGCACAGGCGAGAAGAAAGCCGCAAAGCTCATCCACCGCGAAGAGCGCTTTTTCCATAGGGGTTTCACGTGTCACTCCGGTGTGTTCTCCATGGCTCATTACAGCTCTTATTATATCTTCCGTCCAGCCCTTCTCCCTGAGTATCTCACAGCCCTTATAAGGATGATCCTCAAGGGTCGGGAACTGCTCATAGTCAAAATCGTGAATCAGTCCGGCTATTCCCCATTTCTCCTCATCGCCGCCCAGCCTGCGGGCATAAGCCCTCATAGCCTGCTCCACCGAGAGAGCGTGCTTCAGCAGCGAATCCGATTTTGTATACTCAGTCAGAAGCGCATAAGCGCTTTCTCTGTTAAGTTCCATATTCCGCCTCACTATCTTCATTGATAAGCGGATTTTAACCCCATACGCCTCCCAAGGCAACAGGGCATCATATTCTGCGTTCAATAAACAATAAAGCTATCAGAAAAAATAAACATGCTTATAAGAAATATTGATAACACAGAATGGATACCATTGTATTTATTATGGATCAACATTTATTTTTGTTATATTAACAAGCGTGATTTTCCCAAACACCTTATCGGAAAGGGCTCAGAGAAAAAAGTCTGTCATGACGGGCTTTTAAACGTGGATGAAATGAACTGAAAAAAAATAAAAGCCGTAAGGCTGCTAATCAAATAACCGCATTACGGAAAACATGGGGCTTACTTCTCCGCACTCAGCAGGAAAACAGGGAACAGTCTCACCTTTCCGTCCCTCTCCTTAGCCACTGAGGTCACTGCCTCAACTGAGACATTTATAAACCCGCATTCCTCCGCCGCACTGCGAATGAACTCCTTATCAAAACCGTAATGGCGGACGCCTTCGGAGCTGTCGTGAAAGCTGCCGTCCTCCGTTTCCAGATCCGCCGCGCAGAAATGCCCGCCCTTTTTCAGCGCCGCATGAGCCTTGCGGAAGAATATCCGCACATCCTCAAGATGGTGCAGCATCATTCCGGAGGTTATCAAGTCATAGTTTTCAACGGGGAGCTGATCCGAGGCGGCATCAAAAATCAGGGTTTCAATATCGATCTGCGCGCTTTCCGCTTTTTCCTTCAGCGTGTCAAGCATTCCCAGTGAGCTGTCCGCTCCGGTTAATCTGCCCGCCTTCCCGTAAAAAGAAAGAAGAATAAGCCCTGTGCCCGTGCCCACGTCCAGAACGGACATGTTCCTGTCTATGCTGACTTTTTTCATTACAGCATCCGCTATGTCACGGGCAAGTTTCACCCTGCGTTCCTTGGCGTCCCAGCCTGCTGCGGCTTTGTCAAACCTGTTCATACGCCACCCCGTTTAATCGTGAGTTTAACCTGTTTTAACATATGAACTCCAAAAAGGCACGCCGCAAAACTGACTCAGCCTTTTCACACCGAAAAGGCTTAACAATTGCTTGACAGCCCTATTCTTTACCTGTATAGTCTTATTATAAATCAGAACATCATTCTATTAATATTTCAGGTTTTACAGCAATGACTTTTAAAAAAATGAACACAACGCTGCACGATGAACTGCTTGAGGGTATCCATTTCCGCATTACGGAGCATGAGCCCGAGACACCGTTCTTCGATGCGGATAATATAAAAAAACTTCTTGATAAAGCAAAGAGTTGCGGAATTGACATTCTCGGAATAGAGTGTTGGACAAGCAACCGTCTGGATTATTTCACCACAGTCTGCCGTGACATTTACGTTGCCGCCCGTAAGATACCGGAAAGCCAATGGGCTGACAAGGCGCTTGAGGAAATAATGAACGAGTACGGCGAAAAGGTGCTGGAAAAATTTCCCGATGACAAGCCTCTGTTCTCAGTGGAATTCAGCGGGAACTGAAAACTACTCATCCAGATAAAGCTCTATCCCCTTCCCCTGCATATTGCCCAAGAACTCCCTGAAGGACACGGCTGCGGCTGCCTGCGCCTCTTCCCTTCCGGTGTTTATCCGCGTATAATTGTCTTTCAGGGCGGCGACAACACGGGCGTCTATCTTATTTTTCTCAGCGAGCTCATCCAGAACGGAGATCACCCCTTCACTGTCCATACCGGCTCTGTAGGGTCTGTCCTCTGTGAGTGCTGTGAAAATATCCGCCACAGCCATGATGCGGCAGCCAAGGTCAAGCCTGTCCCCTTTCACATGGAAGGGATAGCCGTTGCCGTCCAGAGTTTCATGGTGGAAGGAAGCCCATTCCTTGATATGGTCAAATATCTCGAAACAGTTGAGAGCGTAATAAGTGTAGTAAGTGTGTTTTTTTATCATCCGCTGCTCGCTGATGTTCAGCGCGCCGTTTTTATAAAGCACATCAGGAAGAACCGCCAGCTTGCCCAAATCATGCAGATAACCCGCCACTTCCATATTGCGCACGGATCCGGCGTCCATTCCGCATATCTCAGCGAGCAGAGAAGCTGATTTCGCCACTCCCGCCGAATGCGTGGATGTGAAGCTGCATCTGAAATCTATGATCCGGCTGATCAGCTTGGATATTTCAAGAATCTCCTCCTGACCGAGAATCAGTGTATTAAAGCGGTAGCCCCGTTTGAGAAGCCTGTATTTGTCCGGCTCCTCAAGGTTGAACCAGAAGGATTCCTTCTCGGCGGCGTGGAGAAAGGCGTCCACATGGGCGGGCTTAAACCACCGCCCCTTCATTGAGGATATTTTGTCGATTACAGCAGCCTTCTGTTCAAGGGCGGTCCTGTTTCTGTCGGTGAGTATATCCACCCTGTCCGCCAAATGGATTATCAGAGCCCCTTCGGGCAGAGCGGAACCAAGCTCTCTGGCTGCCTTGCCGTGGTTCCATTTTTCATGGTGATAACGGATCATGGAGGCTATACTGCCGAAGCAGTCGGTATCTCTGAAAAGCAGATGCCCCACATAGCCGTGACCGTACTCATGTCCGCTGAATTCTGGATTTGCCAGCTCCTTGAACTCCTTTTCCGCTACAACGCCAATGTCGTGCAGAGCGGAAGCGGAGACTATATCGTTAACATCATTCTCCGGCAGACCGCATTCCCGGGCGATCACGCCAGCAATATACGCCACACGCTGATGATGCCCGTCAATAAACGGATTCACCAAATCCACAACACGGGAGAGCCCCATAATAAGATCAAGACGTGAAATAACATAAGAACGTAAATTATTCCTGTAAACCGTGCCTTCTGCTGTGTGCATATTTGTTATTACCATCCGAGCACCATTACTTTAAATTAAATGCGCTGAAACTCCCTCACTCACCGCTGAAAATTTTGTAAACAGCGGAGAAGTCCTCATCGGCAATCCCCTTGCGGAACATTTCGCCGAACAGCTCCTTCACCAGAGAACCCGTGTAAAGAGGCGTGCGCAGCTCATGCGCCAGCGACTGGAGATACCCCATATCCTTGAATATGCAGGCGCCGCTGAACTGGGCTGAGAAGTCACCGTTTATGATTTTGTCTTTTTTAGCATCCATAACAAGGGATTTTCCCGCTCCCTCAGCGAGAATATCCAGCAGCTCAGCTTTGTTTATCCCCGCCTTTTCTCCCAGAGCCGCAGCTTCGGCTATGGACGCGCAGAAGACACCCAGAAGCATGTTGTTTATAACCTTGACCTTTGAGGCGGCGCCTTCCTTTTCCAGCCAGCAGGTTTTCCTGCCCACGGCGTCAAGCACAGGACGGGCCTTCTCAAGAGCCTTCGCAGAGCCAGAGGCAAGCACCACCAGAAGCCCCTTCGCGGCGGGAACAGTGCTACCCAGCACCGGAGCCTCAAGGTACATTCCGCCCATTGATTCCACCTCGTCATAAAGCTGAAAAACATCGCCGAAGTGGTTGGTTGTCGTATCTATTATAAGCTTGCCTTCAATATCCGCTGACAAGAGTCCGTTCTCCATCCAGAGTACGTCCAGAACAGCCGCCGTGTCAAACAGATTAAGCACGGTCACATCAGCGGCGGAAATAACAGCGGCGGGGGATTCGGCAATCTCAGCCCCGAGTCCTTCGCATTTCTCAAGGGTTCTGTTCCACACGACAAGCTCAAATCCCTGCTCAATCAGCCTTCCCGCCATGGCTTTTCCGAGATTGCCCATTCCGATGAATCCGGTTTTCATAGTCTCCTCCGAGTCAAAACCCTCCGCAAAGGGTCTGCTTATAATCATAATACATCTATGACACATATGAAGCAAGAACACAGACCGCAGCGGTCAGAAAAGAGGCGGCAGTCTGCCTATCCTCTGACCGTTCAGTGAGCAGCATCGCAGAAGACAGCCGCATTCACACGCAAGCACGGTTTTAGAGAGCACCGCATATTTATTAAGGATATTAACTGTGTCAAGGAGCTTCACGGGGTGATCGCTGTCCGCACGTTCAGCAGAGTTAAAGCATTAATAAAAGTAAAAAGATAATGATTTATACTGATTATTTAAGATAAAACAACTCCGTTAATCTGTTTTACTATAGATTTATTTTATGAACAAAATCTTTCTGCTCCATGAACTTAGCGTAAAATATTTGTAAAATTTTGTTTAAAGCACAAAAAAGGCATTGCACTTGCTTGTCAAAGTACATATTTAGAAAGTCTGTCGGCAGTTTTGCCCGCACAACACAAGGAGGAGCGGATGAGTCTCAAGCTTAAACTGTTCATCATAACGCTGGCTGTGTTCCTTATCAGTTCGGCTATCCTGAACATACAGTCCTACGGCGATAAAAAGGATCTTTCCAGAGGAATAATAAACAGTTCACAGAAAGCGGTATCTGACGAAACCGCGCTTTATGTTGACGCATGGTCAAAGTCAAAAATGAAGGCAGTGGATGTTTTCGCCGAAGATCTCGGCAATAAGGGGGAGTATGCGCTCAGCGACATAGACAATCTCACAAAAAATCTTAAACTGGTTTCGGATTCCCATGCCTTCGACCTTATGTACGTTGGCGTCGAAGCTACGGGAGAGTTTCTTCCCTCTGATCATATCAACCTTCCGGCGGACTATGACCCCAGAAAGAGACCTTGGTATCAGGGCGCTAAAAGCAACAATGCCGTTTCCGCAACGGAGCCCTATGCCGACGCGGAGGACGGCAGACTGATCATATCGTTCATGAAGCCTGTTTATCAGGGCGGACGGTTCGCCGGCGTTCTCGCGTCTGATGTCACCATGACAGATATAGTGACCTCCGTGCTTTCCAGAAGTAGCGGCAATGAAGGGTTCACATTCATCACCAATAAAGACGGCGTAATTCTCGTTCACCGAAACAAGGAATATGTTCTCAGCAAAAAGCTCTCAGACCTTGACCCCAAGCTCGGCAGCATAGAGAGCATAATAAACAGCAGGGAAGGTACGGTTCCGTTTAAAACAGACGGGCAGGATTATCTTCTCTCGGGCTCCGCAGTGCCCTCCCTCGGCTGGTATGTGTTTACGGCGATTTCCGATGAAGCGGTATTCGGCGATGTCCACTCAAAGCTTCTCAAGCAGATTTTTACGGGCTTTCTGATCACTGCGCTTTCCGTGCTTGTAATATTTTTCTTCACCAAAAAGCTCTTAAGCCCCATCGACACTCTTGTGACGAGACTTCAGGACATAGCGGAGGGCGAGGCAGACCTTTCCAAGCGTCTGGATGAGACCCGCACAGACGAGCTGGGTACAGTGGCGAAGCTGTTCAACAGGTTCATGCAGAGGATTCAGGACATAATACGTCAGGTCGACGATCTCGCCGGAACCATGACAGATTCAAGCTCGGAGCTTGCCCACGCTGTCACGGGAATATCCGAAGGTCTCGGACACCAGACGGGAGACACCAACGAACTCGCCGCGGCGATCGAAGAGATGAACCAGACTATTCAGCAGATAGCCGAAAATGCCTCCAGCACGGCGGAACAGGCTAACAATACACTGAAAAGCGCCGAATACAGCAAGGATTCAGTGATGGGAACAGTGCAGAAAGTGGCGGATATTGCCGCATTCATCAAGGAGTCCGCTTCAGTCATCGAATCCGTGGGCGCATCATCGGGTAAAATCAGTGAGATAGTCAACGTAATCAACGATATAGCAGACCAGACAAACCTTCTGGCGCTCAACGCCGCCATAGAAGCGGCAAGAGCCGGAGAACACGGGCGCGGCTTCGCCGTTGTCGCGGATGAGGTGCGCAAGCTCGCGGAACGCACGCAGAGAGCCACTCAGGAGATTACATCAATGATCGGCGGACTCCAGAGCTCCACCAAGGACGCGGTAAGCAAGGTAGAAGGCGGCGTGAAACACGCTCAGGCAGGAACCGAGCAGGCAAACAGGGCGGAGTTGTCCATCGGCGAAATTATACAGAACACCAACACCACCTCCGACATGGCAACCCAGATAGCAACAGCGGCGGAGCAGCAGTCCGCAACCACCGATGAAATAGCCAAAACCGTGGACAGAATAAAAACCGTTTCCGAAAGCAACACCAAAGAGCTTATGGAAATAAGCAGCGCCACAGGCAAGCTCAGCAGGCTGGCGGACGAGCTGCACAACGCGGTAAGAATGTTCAGGATATAGACCTTTAACTGGAGCACAAACAGACCTTCTTTTCGGAAGGTCTGTTTTACGGACAAAATCACGAGCAAACGGGCATTTTTTTTGACAAAATACGTCCGATAGATTATATTAGTAATAATTACCGCCACCATAGACCGAAACTTCAGGTTTAGCCGGAAGAACTGCCATTGGGCGGGCTGAAAAGCTAGGCTATGGGGCGGTTTTAAGTTTAAAGCACCAAAAGCTCATCTGACCTTTCAGAGAATTTTGGTTCTTTTTAAAATTTATTTTAGACTTTTCCTGTATATACAGAGCCATATTCTTTTTTGCATCAGAAATATCTTTGTCCTTAAACTTATCATTTTTTATGAAACAGGCGGCTCCCAAAATTACATCATTCAGTTGTATATGAATACATTTCTTTGAGTCTCTTGGTTCAATATTCACAACTGGGTATGTAAGTATTTTTTTCTTATATTTTAGTTTGTTATTAAGATTATTCCGTACATTCTCTAATGAGTATTTGGTTGTTCTTGCGTCTAAACGAATAAAAAACTTTGTTTTCAGAGATTCATTATAATAAGGAACGCAAAACTGGTGCAATAACTGCATTTGATACAAATTATAAAAACCAAGCTCTTTATCATTGCCGTAATATGTCTTGTAATCGATAAAAGCTCTCTCAACAGACATAAACTTAAAAGCGAGTTTTTTTTCACTGATATAGCGGAATATTATGTCCACAAAACCTACATATCTGTCGTATAAAGGAGCTTTACAATGATTCCATTTTATTTCACGATTGAGTCCATGTTTTTCTTTGAATCTATACAATTCATCCTGTATGCCGCATTGAGTGTCATAATCGCAAATGAAACCGCCATAAAGAATAAACTTATCATTAACACAAGCTTCATCACAAAAAATATAAAGCTTCTCGCTGCTTTCCAACAAATGATTCTCCGCTCATAATATTTGTTGACAATATTAGAGTATTCACTTTAAGTCAAATCCTGATTGCTCAAATTTAGGTGGGAGACTTATTTTATGCTCATCTCTCTTTCTTCTCGGAGAATACGCCATCTGCCTTCCTCAAGAATAAGCCTGCTCCTGCTGAAAAAGCTCAGTATCTTGTCCTCCTTGGAGAAGTATTCTATGAAGGTCACTTCTGCGAGTTTTCCTTTCACAAGCTCCTTCACTATGTTGAGTCCGGCGTGGGAGCTCTCGCCGGTGATCTCCGAAAAGCGTACGCAGAAGGACTCAATATCCGTGAAGAAACGCTTCAGATCGCTGTTTTCGGAATAAAGGTCATAGACTCCGCCGCCGTTTTTTTCAGTGTAAAGTCTTGCCCTGTGTTCAATAATCTGCTTCGGTGTCATCATCGAAATAACTCTCCACAGGTATGTCCCGCCCTTTTCCTTCGGTGAAAAGAGTGAAGCGTATCCGCTCAAGGAGCAGGCGGAAGGTTTTTCTGTCCAAGGCGGAGATGTACACTGCGTCCGGCTTGGAGTTTTTCACTTCCATCAGACTGTGCAGTCTGGCATCGGCAAACATCGTATCGGGCAGGACATTGTTCAGCACAAAGTCAGCCTCTTCCGGCGGCAGGAGATCCGTTTTGTTCAGCACGGTTATCACCTTCTTGTCCGTGAGATCAAGCTCCGCAAGAACAGTCTCCACAGAGCGGATGTGGTTCAGGAAACCGTGGTTTGATATATCAGCCACATGAACAAGGAGATCCGCCTCGCTCAGCTCCTCAAGGGTTGACTTGAACGCACCCTTAAGGTTGTCCGGCAGGTCACGGATGAAGCCCACCGTATCGGTTATGATAACATCCCGCTCCTCGGGGAAGCGTATTCTTTTTGAGCTTGTATCCAGTGTGGCGAACATCAGATCGTCCGAATAGACCTCGCTCTGGGTTAGGCTGTTCAGAAGGGTGGATTTACCTGCGTTGGTGTAGCCCACAATGGAGACTATCGGCAGCCCGCCCCTGTTGCGCCTGCCCCTCTGGATTGTCCTGTTCTGTTCTATCTTCTCAAGCTTTTTGGAAAGGAAGGCTATGCGGTCGTTTATACGTCTCTTGTCTATCTCAAGCTTCGTTTCGCCGGGCCCCCTTCCCCCGATTCCGCCCGTAAGTCTTGAGAGAGCATCATCCCTGCCGGAGAGACGGGGAAGGATGTACTTGAGCTGGGCAAGCTCCACCCTGATTTTGCCTTCGTTTGACTTTGCCCTGCGGGCGAATATATCAAGAATAAGCTGAGTGCGGTCAAGCACCTTAAGCTCGGTAAATTCCGAAACGGCTCTGGACTGCGCCGGAGAAAGCGGGTTATCAAACACTATGAAGTCAGCCCCTGTCTGAAGGGCGCGGATAACAACCTCTTTCAGCCTGCCCGGTCCCATAACGAATTTGGGGTGTATCTGCTGTTTTATCTGCGTATGTATGTCCAGAACGTCCATTCCGGCGCTCTCGGTAAGCTCCTTGAGCTCCGCCATGTGCTCCTCTGCCTCGTGCTTCCTGCGGTATGAGCCGACAAGTATGGCTGAATGGGCGTTCTTCACCCTGAACAGCGCCTTGGTTTTGTCTTCTATCTCTTTTTCCAGCGCGGAGATGAAATCCCCATAGTCAGTGTTCTGTCTGTGCGGATCTGTGTCTTCAAGGAAGCCGAACATTTGCGGACTGTCCGGCGGGAGAAGATGAGCGGTCTGCATGCGCATGGGTATTCCCCTACTGTCCCCGTGAAGGACAGTAACGGAATCCAGACGGAGCAGCGCAAGGTCGGTGAGGTCATCGTCCGTGAGATCTTCCCCCCCTGTATGAGTATGCACAAGCCTTAAGCCCCGCAAGCCCCCGGGAGTGATTCTGTATCTGCTGAGAACCGGAATGACAATCTCCGACGAACCGCCGATCATCACATACTGAACCATGTTTGTTCTGTCGAAGAGAACCGCAGTCTGTCTGCCTGTTTCCGCAGTAAGCTCACAGAGAGCTCTGGCGAATTCAGGCGAAATCACGGAGAAGGATGATGATTTTCTGTTGTAAAGCTTTTCCAGACGTTTAATCTGCTGGGGACGAAGCCCCTCAAGATGACCGAATACTTCTATGGAATGCCTCCGAAAAATTTAAATGAACGCAAAAACCGCCGCCCTTCTGAGAAAAGAGACGGCGGTCATTATTCTATACGCTGAAAACTCTATTTGCAATTACTCAGTTCTGAACCTTGAGACAAGCTGGCTCATTTCATCCGCCTGCCGCTGGAGATCAGCTATGGTGTAGGTTATCTCCTGCATCGCCACGGAGCTCTCCTCCAAACCAGAGCTGAGCGCCTGTGTGTTGTCGTTTATGCTTATTATCGTTGCGGTCTGCTCCTGCACGGCGTTGCTTATTATACCGTTCACCTGCTCCGCTGTTTCCATTGTGCTCACGATCTGCCCGAAAACAGCGCCGGTTTCACCTATGACCTTAACGCCCTCGTCGACCTGACTTCTCGCTTCTTTCATATCTTTTTCCGCTTCGCCGGTTTCCCTGACAAGGCTGCCTATTATTTTGCTTATCTCACTTGTGGCGTTCTGGGTGCGTTCGGCAAGCTTCCTTACCTCGTCCGCCACCACTGCAAAGCCTCTTCCCGCTTCGCCTGCTCTGGCTGCTTCTATTGCCGCATTGAGAGCAAGCAGGTTGGTCTGATCTGCTATATCGTCTATCACGCTGACAATGCTTCCTATCTCATCAGATGAGTTGGAGAGCCTGCCTATTGCAGTGCTGAGCCTGCCGACCTTGTCCTTGATCGCGTTTATCTCATCCGTGGCTTTATTAAGGCTTTTTCTGCCTTCACCTGTAAACCGTACCGCTTCTTTTGAACGTTCCGTTCCTTCACGAAGAGCGTCCAGTACCTCTCTGGAGGATGAAGTAAGCTCTTCCGTAGCAGCTGCTACGCTCGAAACCTGAGAGGACTGACCCTGAAATGTCGAAGCCATTTCCTCCGAAGCAGAGGCGAGCTGGGAGCTTGCCGAAGCGACACTGACCGAGCTCTGTTTGATTGTTATTATGAGCTCACGGAGCTTTTCTATAAATCTGTTGAAGTTTTCGGCAACCTGCCCCACTTCATCCTTCTGGCTTACCTTGATGGCTACCGTAAGGTCTCCTTCACCCTCAGAAATATCTTTGAGCATTCCTGCTGTCTGCCCGAGACTTTTTGTAAGAACCCTCACCACCAGAAAGGTCGCTGCAACCATAAAAATCAGCAGAACCGCCACGGCAGCAGCCATAACCTTGATCATTGAAGACATATTATCAGAGACAGACTGTTCGATCCGCCCGACTTCCTCGCCTATATCATCTATGAAAAAGCCCGTACCTACAACCCAGCCCCACTTTTCAAGACCCACGACATAGCTGAGTTTATCTCCGCTTCTGCCTGTTTCAGGGTTGTCCCACTGGTAAAGCGCATAACCCTGCTTCTCGTCTCTGGCTATACGGCTCATCTCACGGAAAATATATTTACCGTCGCTGCTTTTCAAATCACCGAGATTTCTTCCCTCAAGCTCAGGGCTTGCGCGGTGCACAAGTACATTTGAATCGAAATCCGTAACAAATACATAGTTGCCGTTATCAAAGTTGAATTTTCTCAATACTTCTCCGGCTGCGTTCTTAGCCTCTTCGTCGCCAGCCGCTGCACCGTTGTAAATATCGTCTATGGATGAGACCGCCATCTCGATATACGTTTTGAGTTCTTCACGCTTGGAAGCTTCAAGATCGCTTCGGGTGTCTTCAACAAATGCTTTACCCATTTGTTTTATTTCGTAAACCGCCAGCAGCATCACAGCAATAACCGCTATAAGAACGGACAGCGTGGTGACAACGCTGAATTTGAACCTGAGAGAGAGTGACATGGATAACCTCCGTAAATCAGAATACATGATTTGTGTCTGTCATATCCTAAAAGAACACTTGTTTTGTCCTTTTTGTCATAATACAATATTAACCGCTGCTAATAATTTCAAGGGTTATTTTTGTTTCGGAAACAAATTGTTTAGATTATTTAAATAATTAATAATTAAGACCAATTACCCCCCCTGATTCATACTGTATATAAATGTAACACTATTTTAAACAGATGAATTCCCTTTCAAAATTACACTGTATATAAATGTGACACTATTTTTAGTAATTTCTGCCCGATACGCACCGAAAACTGGCAATCGGATTGTCAATTTTTGTTGTTATTTTACAAATTCTGATTATTATATTTCCTTAACCAAGCGGAGGCATGAATGATTTCAGGAAATATGACAAACGACAAGAAAACCGAAATTATCCTTGATTTTGTAGTTGAAGCGGCAAGAGCATTCGGAATAATTCAGGAAGCGGGGAAAAAAATAGGCGCAGTCAGCGAAACGGGCAAAAGGATCTGGGCTCTGCTCAGGATTCTGAAGCTCTACGGTCCGCAGACAGTGCCGCAGATAGCGAAGATGCGCTCAGTTTCCAGACAGTATATACAGAGGCTCGCCAACGATATAGTTGACGAAGGGTATGCGGAATACGGCAAAAATCCCGGGCACAAGCGCTCCCAGTTCCTTAAAATAACCAAGAAAGGCGAAGAGCTTTACAGCGAAGTTTATGAGGCTATGAGGGAGAACGTGGAGGCTGTGGCGCCCAAGTTCAGAGAGGAAGACCTGAACGCCGCGGACAGGGTTCTGAAATCGCTCATTTATGAGCTTGAGCACTATTTGGGAAAATCAAAGAAGTAAGCCAAGCCGTTTTTTCCGCCGTGTTTAACATCATACATGGCGGAATCAGCTTTGCTGACCAGTTCATCTATGTTTGTTCCGTCATCGGGGATGATACTGATGCCGATGCTCGCGCCGAGGATCGGCTGATCCCCGCAGGCTCCGTAGGGACGGGCAACCATCTCTATTATACGCCGTGCCACGGCTCCGGCTTTTTCCCTGTTCTCTATTTTACTTAAAATCACAAGAAATTCGTCACCGCCTATGCGGCAGGCGGTATCGGCGGTGCGTATACTGGTGAGTATGCGCCTTGCCGTCTCTTTCAGCACATCGTCTCCAACCTTGTGACCGAAGCTGTCATTAACGTTTTTAAACCCGTCCAGATCTATGAACAGAACCGCCGCCATCTCCCCGTATCTCTGCACCCTTTCGAGCACTGTTTCCAGCCTGTCCCGCATGAGAAACCTGTTGGGAAGTCCGGTGAGAATATCGTGCATAGCCATGTGTCGTATCTTTTCCTCACGGAGCTTCTTCTCTGTGATGTTTTCCTTCACAGCAACGTAGAAAAGAAGCCTGCCCTCACTGCATTTTACAGGAGTTATTGTCGAAAGCTCCCAGAAAATATCACCGTATTTTCCCCTGCTGCAAAGCTCGCCGCTCCACGTGCGGTCTGCTCTTATGGTTTCCCACAGGTTGTGATAATATTCCTGAGGATGAACGCCGGACTTGAGAATATTGATATTTTTCCCGTATATTTCCGCCGCGGTGTAGCCGGAAATCTCACAGAAGGCAGGGTTCACATACTCCACATGCCCTGATGAATCAGTAATTATCACCGAAACAGGGCTCTGCTCCACCACAAGGGAGAGCTTCATTATCTCTTCGCCGCGCTTTTTTTCCTGAGTAACATCCCTGAAAACGCTCTGCACAGCCACGCCGTTTCCGCTTTCGTAAGGCTGGCTGGACATTTTGATGGTCATTTCCCTTCCGCGCTTATTTATCAGGGCTCTCTCAAAGCCCACGGAAGGCTTCATTGTTTTCACCATATCAACGATAAAGCTCTCAACCATCTGCTTGTCATGCTCCGGAGAAAAATCCAGAATGTGCTCCCCGAACGCGTCCTCCGGTTTGTCAAAGCCGAGAAGTTCCGCTCCGGCGGGATTTATGTAGGTGATGCGCATATTCTCATGCACAAGAATTCCCATGGGGGAAAACTCGGTGAGAAGCCTGTATTTGTTTTCGCTTTTTTCCAGCAGCTTACGCGTCTTTGTAATATCCGTACAGTCCTCAAGAGTGCAGACTATGCCGCTGACCCTTCCTGTGGCGTCCCTGCTGAGGGACGCGCTCACACTTACGTATCCCGTCTCACGTTCCTTACCGGAGCAGAAAAGCTCGTTATAGAAGGCTTTTCCCGTTTTCAGCAGATCTTCAAACGGGCAGTTGTAGTTATAAAGAAAGCAGATGTCGCCGACAAGCTTCCCCGCAAAAAATTCCTTTATATTTCTGTTAAACCAATTTTCACGGCTGCCGAATATGAGCATCTCCACAGCGGCGGCGTTAGCGAACTTTACCTTGAGTCCGCTGTCAAGAATCACCACACCGGAAGGAAGATGTTCCGTAACTGTTTCAAGTATATCAGGCAGCCCCTCCGCGCCTTCCTCTTCAGCGGTGCTTTCGGTTATATCCGTGCCAACGCAGAGATATTTCCCTTCGCTGCCGTTCATTGGAATGCGTGTAAAACGGAAAGTTCGGGTATTGTTTTGCGGATCAGAAAGAGTTATGCTTCTTGTGGATACGTATGATGGCGAAAGTGAGTCAGAAATCTCGGAGGAGAACCTGCCGCAGAATTCGCTTCCGTAAAGGGATAAAAACTTTTCGGCTTCCTTGTTGACGTAAAGAAAGCATCTGTTTTTGTCGGTAACAATTATTATACTGTCGGAATCAGTAAGAATACCGAAATCAGTCAATCCGGAACTGAAATTAGTTTCCATCTCCCACCTTGGCTGTGCATTGTATATATCAATAACGGTTATCGGTGCATAGGAGTATACTTATCCAATTTAACTATTTATGCAAGAGAATATTACTGACGGCAGCGTAAAATACCAATAAATGGGGATTCACACCCATAGAGAAGGTGTTGACAATGGAATTGTATTTCTTAAAATTTACATATGCAATAAGGAGTTAAGAAAATGTATCAAGGCTTTTTCAGCGACAACTGTGCGGGCATTCTGCCGGAAATCATGGATGCAATAATATCAGAAAATAATGATTTCGCACGACCTTACGGATATGACCAAACTACTGCGGAAGCGAGAGAAGTTCTCAAAAAACACCTCGGAGACGCTGAAGTTAACTTCATGCTAACAGGAACAGGTACAAATGTATCCCTCATAGCCTCCGCACTGAAGCCTTATCAGGCTGTGATATGCCCGGAAACGGCGCATATCAACGTTGACGAATGCGGCGCGCCGGAACGGTTTACCTCTTGCAGACTGCTTCCTGTTCCGTCCGAAAACGGCAAACTGAACCCGAAAGAGATCACGAAGTTTGCACACTACTCCGGCTTTGAGCACAATGTCCAGCCCGCCATGGTCTCCATCTCTCAGGCTACGGAGGCGGGCAGCCTCTATACTGTTGACGAGATTAAGGAGATAGCCCGCGTCGCCCACGAAAACGGCATGTTTCTCCATATGGACGGGGCAAGGATAACAAACGCCGCCTGCGCCATGGGGAAAACCATTGGGGAGATCTCGGGGGAACTCGGCGTGGATCTCCTGAGCCTCGGCGGAACAAAGGCGGGGATGATGTTCGGTGAGGCTGCTGTATTTTTCAATAAACGGCTCGCAGAGAATTTCAAATATATCCGCAAGCAGTCCATGCAGCTTTTATCCAAATACCGCTTTGTTGCTGCGCAGTTTAAGAGAATGTTTGAGGATGATCTGTGGCTCCGCGCGGCAGAGCACGCAAACAGCACGGCTGCGTATCTCGGAAACAGGCTGGAGGCGATAGACGGAGTAAAGCTCAGCAGAAAACCTGAGGTAAACGCTGTTTTCGCGCAGATTCCCCGCAGGGCAATCGATGAAATAATCAAAGAATTCGGTTTTTATATCTGGAACGAAGAACTGAACGAAGTGCGCCTGATGACTAACTTCGCAACGGAAAAGAAGGACATAGACGCATTCACGGGCAGGCTGGCTGAGATAATGAAAGCGGTGTAAACACACTTTCAGCCATAGTCCATAGAAGAGAATGCTTCACTAAGGTCAGCTATGACCGCAAATTAAGTCAATGCGGGGAATACAGCGGCACGGCAGCCCCGGTTTTTCTCCCTGTTCAGCGTCACTCTGAGCAAAGCGAAGAGTCTCAATATTATGCTCAATAAGAGATTCTTCACTGGCGTTCAGAATGACAACGGCGCAGTGCCTTTCCTTTATAATTCAAAATTTGCCATCCATGGAAATTTTGAATACACGCTCGCGCCGCAGTGAATGCGGCTTCGCTTCGCACGGCGCAGTGCCTTTCCTTTATAATTCAAAATTTGCCATCCATGGAAATTTTGAATACACGCTCGCGCCGCAGTGAATGCGGCTTCGCTTCGCACGGCGCAGTCCCATCCATGGGACTGTTTGCGTTTACTTATATTTCTTCCTGCGGAACAGATCCGTTCTTCTTGATATAACACGGTCGATAAACAGAACGCCATCGAGGTGATCCGATTCGTGCTGAATGAGAATCGCCTCAAAGCCTTCGGTTTCAATGACTTTTTCTTCCAGATTCTCATCCATATACTGCACAAGGATTTTCCTTGCCCTGTTCACATTCCCTGTGTAATCGGGAACGCTCATGCAGCCTTCCCTGAAAGGGGTTATGCCCTCCCATTTGAGAATAACGGGGTTGATCATTATCTGCCTGCCGTGGCTCTGCCCGCACTTGGGGTTTTTGCCCGGATCGATTGCGATAATCCTGTAAAGCTCACCTATCTGCGGTGCGGCTATCCCCACAGAGTGCGAGGATGATTCCATCGTATCTTTCAGATCCTCAATGACCTGCTTTATCTTATCGTTCAGCTCCGTCACATCTTCCGAAATCTCTTTCAGAACCGGATCGGGGTAAACCAGAACTTCTCTGACTGCCATATATTACAACTCGTATGTTTCGATCTGTCTTAAATGTATATCTGTGCCCAGCTCGGCTGAGATCTGCTTAAGCTTGTCCGTCCATGTTTTATCAGGGAAATATTCGGGCAGAACAACTTCCATAACCATGATGTATATGGGGGATTTTTCCTTGCCCGCGACCTTCGTCTGAAGATCAATGATATTTATCCCTTCCGCAGAGAGGAACGAAGCCACCTTATGAACTATGCCCGGCTTGTCCGAACCGTAAACAGAGATAATATAATGCTCCCCCGCGGGAGCCTCTTCGGTTTCCGTCATGCTCTGCACTTTTACGGAAACGCCTTTCTTTTCAAGGAGCCCTTCAAAAAGTTCCTTCACCTCGCATTCGGTCATGGGCTTTTCATGGCTTACGATGAATATAGCCGCAAAGAAACCCTGAAGCAGGGTGGAGCTTGAGTCTTCGATATTAAAATTGTTCTCAAGGAGAACTTTAGTTACGTCCGCTACTATACCGGGCCTGTCGCCCGCAACGAGCATTAGTGAAAAAAGGTTTGCCTTTCCCATAGATGCACCCCGTTATTACTGATGATTTATTATGCGTTCACCTGACTATTTGTCAACGGACTTTTTTGCTCCCAAATGAAACAGAAGGCATATTAGTATTGAAAAGAAGTGTTTAAAGACCATATAATTATAAACATACATTTAAACAAAGGGGGCAGAAACACATGTTTGATCTCTTCACGGACAGGGCTAGGCGGGTGATTCTCTACTCCAGAGAGGCCGCGGAAAAGCTCCTTCAAATATCCATAGATACGGAACACATCCTTATGGGGCTCCTCAGAGAGAAGACTGGCGCCGCCGCAGATATTTTCAATAAACGCGGGCTCGACACCAACGTGCTCATAAACGACATCAAAAAAATGAGCGTTCAGGGCAGAAACCTGATGATAAAAGGAAGCCTCCCCTTCAGCCCCATGGGAAAAACAGTGCTTGAGGCAGCGGTGGAAGAAGCACGCCTGCTTGAGAGTAAATACATCAACACCGAGCATATCCTCCTCGGTCTCCTCCGTGAGCGCAGGGGCAAGGCATATATGCTCCTCAGCAAGCTGGGCTTTGAGCTTGCGCCGGTGAGGGAGGAAATACGCGCGCTCTCCTCAACAAAGATTCAGGGAGCCACAGTCTCCACCCCCACTCTGGACGAGTTCGGGCGGGATCTCACCGAACTTGCCAAGGAAGGAAAGCTTGACCCCGTGATAGGCAGAAGCGGAGAAATCGAAAGACTTATCCAGATCCTCTGCCGGAGGATAAAAAACAACGCCGTGATAATCGGCGAACCCGGCGTGGGCAAAACAGCCATTGTCGAAGGTCTCGCCCGTGAGATGGTCTCCTCCGGCATACCCGAATTTCTGAAAAACAAACGCCTCATATCTCTGGAACTTGGCAGTCTTGTCGCAGGAACCAAATACAGAGGTCAGTTTGAGGAAAGGATGAAAAACCTGATCAAAGAGATCGAACAGGCGACGAATATAATAGTCTTCATAGATGAAATACACACCATAGTCGGCGCAGGGGCGGCGGAAGGCTCCATTGACGCATCCAACATGCTCAAACCCGCTCTCGCCAGAGGCTCTTTTCAGTGTATCGGCGCGACAACGCTCACGGAATACAGAAAGCATTTTGAAAAGGACGGAGCACTGAACAGGCGCTTCCAGACAATCTTCGTAAACCCGCCCAACGCAGACGAGACCATCGAAATCCTCGGAGGAATAAGAAAATATTACGAAGACTTCCACAAGGTCTACATCACTGATGAAGTACTGAAGGAAACAGTTTACCTGACAGACAGATACGTTACGGATAAATTTCAGCCGGACAAAAGCATTGATGTGATAGACGAAGCAAGCTCCAAGCTGAAACTAAGCGTTAATATACTCCCCGACAGCCTGAAAGAGGTCAAGCTGAAGCTTGACGCGGCAATGGACAAACGCAACAGGCTGATAGCCGACAACGACTTTGACTCTGTGGAAAAGGTCACGAAAGACATAGACCGTCTCAGCGGGAAGTTCCGTAATCTCTTCGGGGAATGGACTCAGGAGCTTGACCTGAACTGGCCTTCCCTCAACAAGGATCATATATCCGAAGTGGTGGCGATGATGACGGGAATCCCCGTGCAGAAGCTCCGTGAAGACCAGATGGAACGCATAGCGAATGTAGGCAGGGATATTAAAAAATACGTCCTCGGTCAGGATGAGGCAGTGGACGCCCTCGCCCGCTCCATAAAACGCAGCTTCGCGGGGCTCAATAACCCCGACCGTCCGTTAGGCTCTTTCATATTCCTCGGACCCACCGGTGTGGGCAAGACGGAAGTCGCAAAACGTTTGGCTGAGATAGTTTTCGGTTCCGCGGGAACCCTGATCCGTATCGACATGAGTGAGTTCATGGAAAAGTTTAATGTTTCCAGACTCATAGGGGCTCCCCCCGGATATGTGGGCTATGAGGAGGGAGGCAAACTCACCGAGCAGGTACGCAGAAAACCCTACTCTGTGGTGCTTTTTGATGAAATAGAGAAGGCGCACCCCGAAGTGATGAATATTCTGCTCCAGATTCTGGACGAAGGACACATACACGACAGCCTCGGGCACATGGTGAACTTCAAAAATACAGTAGTGATCATGACTTCTAACCTCGGCACCAAACTCACGCTGGATTCACGCTCCATGGGGTTCAGTACCTCGGAAGACAAGGTCAGTTTCGAGATAGATTATGAACGGTTCAAATCCAACGCATTCAAGGAACTGCGTGACCGTTTCTCGCCGGAGTTTCTCAACAGGGTTGACAGTCATATAGTATTCAAACCTCTCGGCAAGAGCGATCTCCTCAAGATCATTGATCTTCAGGTGGATGAAATCAACCAGAGGCTGGAAAAGCACGAGAAAAAGGTTGTTCTGGATGATAAAGTGAAGGAGTTTCTCCTTGAGCAGGATTACAACTTCAACTACGGAGCAAGACCGATCAAGCGTATTCTCCAGACACATATAGAAGACAATCTGTCCGATATACTAATATCCGGCAGATACAAAAAACGCAGGAACTTAAGGGCGGTCTTAAAAGATGGACAAATCAGCTTCAAATAAACGCATAGCCGTAGTGGGAGCCGGAGCCATAGGCTGCTACTACGGCGCGTTCTTCACGAAGGCAGGCTTCAGCACGGAGCTCATCGCAAGGGGGGCGCATCTTAAAGCCATGCAGGAAACAGGCAGGCTTGTTTTCAAAAGCAGAATCCACGGGGACTCGGTTATTCCCGTTAAAGCAGCGGGAGAGCTCTCCGGCGAATATGACGTTATAATATGCGCAGTGAAGTCTCAGGATACGGAAACCGTGTGCGCAGACGCAGTGAAGCACCTGAAAAAAAACGGTTACGCGGTATCCTTCCAGAACGGAGTTGAGAACCCTGCTCTGCTTGAAAAATACTTCGGCAAGGACCGTGTTCTCGCCGCAAGCCTTTACATCGGCGTATGGATAGAATCCCCGGGGGTGCTGAAGCATTCCGCCTTCGGAAGCATAACCTTCGGCGCGTTCAGCGACGAGAGCAAAGAAAAAGAAGCAGATTTTGCGGACATCCTCGCCGCTTCACACCTGAAATACGATATTGCCGAAAGCATGAAATATATCCTGTGGAAAAAGCTGATCTGGAATATTGCCTACAATCCTCTTTCGGCGCTTCTTGAAAGCACCTGCGGAAAAATGGCGAAAGACTCTGAGGTTTTTTCCCTGATGGTGAAAATGGTGAAAGAAACCCTTGCGGCGGCAAGGATGGAAGGTGTTGAAATTCCCGAAGAGGAGTGGATGCCCCTGATCGCCCACAAGGACAGTCTGGATGATTATAAAACCAGCATGCTCATAGACATACAGAAAAACAGACAGCCCGAACTGGACGGCATACTCATGCCTGTGATAAGCCGTCTGGAAGCCGCCGGAAAAAGCGCTCCCTACTGCGAAACCGTTTACAGATCGCTTAAGTTCAAATACGGCAGAATCTTTGTTTACACCCCTAGAATCGCGGCGGATGTTATAGTGAGAAAAGGGGATTATGTCCTTTTGGTTGAAAGAAAATATGAACCGAAGGGATGGGCGATCCCGGGCGGTTTTGTTGAATACGGAGAGAAGACTGAAGATGCCGCAGTGCGGGAACTCATTGAAGAAACAGGGATTAAGGCTGATTCTATCACTCTTCTCGGCATCTATTCCGATCCCTCAAGGGATAAACGGGGACATGTGGCTTCCGCCGTGTATTACACCGAATCGAACGCCGAGCCTGTAGCGGGAGACGACGCTAAAACGGCAAAATTCTTCCCGCTGGACGCTCTTCCAAGCGATCTGGCATTTGACCACGCAAAAATTTTGGCAGATTATATAAAAGTGAAACCTGTTTGAGCAAAACAACTCCATGGACGCAGTTGCGCCGTGCGAAGCGAAGCCTTTGCTCTGCGAGGCGCGAGCGTGTTCAACAATCCGGCAGGACGCACGGATTGATGTTATCAAGAGGTCAAACTGCATGAACGAACTGGAAAAGAAACTGCGAAAATATTCCGTTCTCTATGCGGAGGATGATGAAGGCATACGCAAAAGCTATGAGATGATACTGAAAAAGCTTTGCGGAAGCCTTCGCTGCGCCTCCGACGGAAATGAGGCTTTCGCTCTTTACACCGAAAAAAGACCCGACATCCTCATAGCTGATATAAAAATGCCCTACACTGACGGAATGCAGCTTGTAACAAAAATACGCCGTTTTGACAAAGAATTACGCATACTACTCACAACTGCTTACACTGACGAACAGTACACTCTCCAAGCTATAGAGCTTGATATAAGCCGTTATCTGGTAAAGCCAGTTATGCTGGAGGATCTGCGGGGAGCGCTGTATAAGTGCGTCCGTGAGCTTGAAGAGAAAAATCCGGAGCAGATTTGCTTTGAAAACGGTCTCATCTACAATATTCCACTCAAAAGCATTTCATCCGGTGAAGGGGAAATTCCCTTAACCAACATTGAATCCCGCATTATGGAGATCCTGATCGAAAACAGAGGCAGAATAGTCCGCTACGAGAAATTCGAGTCCGAAATCTGGCGCAATGAGTATATGTCCAAGGAAACATTACGAAGCCACATAAAATTTTTACGCAAGAAAATTGGCACAGACATAATCAAAAGTGCTAAAGGTTTGGGCTACTTCATTAATTCCTGATATATCCATTACATATTTTTCCAACCTTACTTAGTCTGATTTTCCTTCACGATATTTTCACGTCCGCATGATAAACGTTATTTATAGTGATATTTTATATTGCCAGCTAAGCATTGCCGAACTGAGGTTAGGATGAAAAATTATATTGTTATCAGCAACAACACCATTCACCTTGAATGGATAAACGAAATACTCAGCATACAGGGACACAAGTGCCTCACCCTTCGTTACGAAGACAGAGAAGAGCTTGAAAATTCCGGCAAAACTTTCACGCCTGATTTCGTGATATTTGACATTTTTTCCAGCAACTTCGATGAGGAATGTATACGCCCTTTTCTGAACGGCGAGCAGCAGTCAACAATCATGCTCCTCACCTCAAAAAGCAATCCGTTCCAGAAATATTACTTCAAAAAATTTAATATTATAAATTTCTTATACATTGAGAACGATGTGCACTCCTTCACAGAGGCTCTCAAAGGCGTAAAGCCCAGAAAGCGTATGAAACCTTGGGCAAAATCCGTTCTGCTTCTTACTGTTCGGGAATATGAGATTCTCCGCCACATTGCTGGAGGAAAAACAAGTAAAGAGATTGCAATACAACTCCAAATAAGTAAAAATACCGTTGACACACACAGGAACAAAATGCTGCAAAAGCTTAATCTCTCCAACTCCACCGCTTTGGTGAATTACGCCATTAAATCCGGACTGATATAACAGGCGGGAGAGGGAGACGCTTATATAGGTGATTAAGTGAAGAGAATTCCTTTATCGGACATTCAGAAAGGAATGATTATAGCCAGACTGGACAAACAGGGAGTGCATTTTCCCTTTTACGGGCAAGTTATTACAGACCTTAATTTTATTGAGGAGCTTAAAAGTCAGGGAGTCGGCTATGTTTATCTGGCTGATCCGGAGGAGGAACGGCTTCACTTCTCTTTTGAAAACTTCGGTCTGGCTCGGAAGGATGATCTGCGCCCGCCGTGCAGAAAAGCGGAAGGCGAACCTGATGATGAAGAAAATATGCGCCCGGGAGTATTCTCCCCGGGGAACAATCTTATTTTCGCCAAAAAAATCCGGCAGCGCGCCCGTGACAATGTTAAATCCATATTTGATAAAATAGCCTCAGGCTCACTCCCCGATCTTGACGCCGCACGCTCCGTCACTGACGAGTTTGTCAGCACATGTCTTTATAAAAATGAAGTTTTTATGAACATGCTTCTGGTTAAAGAAGCTCTGGAATGTGAAGTCAACCACGCCATAAATGTCAGCATACTTTCCATAGCGCTGGGACGAAGGCTCGGCTTGCCCACCTATGAGCTTGAGAACCTCGGGATGGCGGGGCTTCTGCATGATATAGGCATGCTGATTCTGCCGGAATACGTGTACAAGGATTCCGGCAAACTCTCGGACAATGAGCTCGAAACACTCAAAAGCCACGCGGAAAAAGGGTTTGAAATGCTGAAAAGATGCGGCGGGCTGAATGAAAGCGTTCTTCAGGCTGTGCTTCAGCATCATGAGAAGGCAAACGGAACAGGCTATCCGGAAGGACTGCTTGAAAGGCAGATTACAAAAAACGCAAAAATAGTTGCGATAGCTGACACATACGACACTATCACATCCGACAGACCATACAGCAAAGGGCGCTCTCCCGTGCAGGCTATCAAGCTTATTTTCGGCTGGTCAGGGAGACACTTCAACGAAACCCTTGTCAAATTTTTCGTCAGTCTTCTTGGGGTTTATCCGGTGGGGACGGTTCTCCGGCTGGAATCAGGGGAGACAGGCATAGTTTACGAAGTTTCCAGAGGAAGCTCAACCAAACCAAAAATACTTGTTATCATGGATGAAAACGGAAATGAGACAGAACCTTTCCCCATGGATCTCAATACAAAAAACATTGTGACCGGGCAGCCCCTGAAAACAATTAAAGAGGCACTCACACCGGATCAGATAACAACAGACATATTCAGTGTGTTGGAAAAGTATCTTTTCAGCGGGAAATAAGGAACTGCAAAAAAAGCAGGCATGCTTTAAGCCTGACTGCCGATTCAGCTTTTAATTACGGACTTTTTTTTGAACTATTCCTCGGAGTGGTGTTCATATCTATAACGAGAAGCAGAAAACAACCTCCCGAAAAGACAGGGAACCGAAAGGTTCCCTTCTTTATTTTATGAATTCATTCCCGAGCAGCTTCTGCATGTGCCTTTTATCATGACACCCACAGAGTCCACATATTTTCCGTATTTTTCATAGAAGAATTTTTTAAGCTCATAGGAATCCGTTTCAAGATCCTCAACATAGCCGCATTTTGAGCAGACATAGTGAACATGGTCGCCTACGTTAATCTCATAAACGGGCTTTGCTCCCTCGATAGGTATCTCTTTCAGCAAGCCTTCCTCAACGAGTAGGTTTACATTTTTATATATGGTTGCGAGAGAAACGGAAGGGGAAACCGCTTTGACAAGCTTGTGCAGTTCATCAATGCAGACATGCCCTTTACCCCTGATCTCGCTGAGCAGAAGCATCCTCTGAGGCGTAACCTTAAGATTTTTCGACCTGAGCGACTCTTCAAAATTCATATACCTGCTCCTTTAACTTTCAGTCAGCAATATTACAGCCTTCTTATTCAAACTAATTATGTCTTCAAATACAAATATATTGCAACTAAAAATAATAATTATGTAGTTAATGGCAATACTTTTCTAAAAGCCGGAAAAGAGTGCCTTACATAAGTATTTGTCACAATAGATTTTTAATGTTTATTATCATATTCCTAAAAAAGAAAGAATATTATCTGATAACCACTCTAATACACTTTATTATATTATGATTCATTTTTTGTCCACAGAAATATTTAGATAATCAGAATCATTTAATAAAAATTACGAAATAATAAGAGGTTATGAAGGAAAAAGTTTGAGTGCGTTAAGTAGTTGAAGAGCTCTCTTAAACTAAGAGAGCTCCTTCGTTTTATTTCTTTTTAATCATTTTCACTTTTTTGATTACAATAGAAGTCTGCGGAACATCGCTTCTGAAAAAGCCGCCGCTTCCGGTGGGTACATCCGCCATAGCGTCTACGATCTCCATCCCCTTAGTGACCTTTCCGAATACGGCATATCCCCAGCCCTGCGGAGTTTCTGCTGCATAATCCAGAAAATAGTTATCCGTATAGTTTATAAAAAACTGCGATGAAGCGGAGTGGGGATCATTGGTTCTCGCCATAGCGATTGTTCCGCGTTCATTTTTAATGCCGTTTGATGCCTCATTTTTTATGGGAGCGTTCCCCTCTTTAGGCTCAAGATCCTCAGTGAAACCGCCGCCCTGAGCCATGAACCCGGGGATTACTCTGTGGAAAACAGTTCCGTCATAAAACCTTGATTTAACATAACCAAGGAAATTTTTTACCGTCTCCGGTGATTCATTATCGTAAAGCTCAACTTCAAAATCACCTAGGCTTGTGCTGAATAATACTTTTGTGTTTTTCATCCCGACCTCTTCAGTTTTGTCAGCCTCTTTCTGTGTACTGCATCCGAAAACCAGAACCGCAGCCAGAAGCAAAATGAGTTTACGCAGCATATTAACTCCGTCTTTTTTTATTAGGAAGTAAATAATAGCTTGTATCTTTCAGGAATTCTAATATTTTCTGCGAATGTGACGATTATTTAATAAATGATTACACCGGAAGGTGATTTGTGAGAAGTAAAAAAACTGTTGTTATTTTCGGTTCCGAAAGCACCGATTCCGTTAAAAGCTTTTCTATCAGCCAGAACAGCTTAAGGCTGGCTCTGACGGGGGCTTTTGTATTTATTGCGTTATCAATGATTGTGTTTGCCGTTCTTTTTGATTTTGCGGTGGACAGGGTGCATTTTTTGCAGTGGAAAGATGAGAACAAACGTTTGACCAAGCAGATTAAGCTTTATGAGCCCGTAATAGCAGCGCTTGAACATAAATCCGCTGTGCTCGATTCCACCCAGAACAGGCTTATGGGCACTGCCTCCCTTGCCGGATTGCAGATTTCCGACCCTCAGCCGGAAGGCGGCGCGGAAAGCTCGCAGCCATACCAGATTGCGGAGGATATTTACCAGACAAATGCGCTGAATCCTATGACAGATTTTCTTGGCAAGGAACTGGATTCCCGCATAAAAAGCATTACAGGGCTTGCGAATTTTATAGAGGAGCAGGAATATCTTTTCCAGTCCACTCCTTCCGGCTCCCCTGTTGAAGGCTGGATTTCAAGCAAGTTCGACTTCCGCCTCTCCCCCTTCACCGGAAGAATTGTCTTCCATGAGGGGCTGGACATAGCAGCGTCTTTTGGCTCTCCTGTGCGTGCGTCAGCTAAGGGTATAGTTATTTTCTCCGGTTACAAACCGGGCTACGGTAATCTGGTTACAATCGACCATGGCTACGGTTTTGTGACAAGATACGGACACAACAGCAGGCTGACAGTAAAGGAAGGCGACTTCGTTCAAAGGGGTGAACGGATAGCTCTGGTGGGTTCGACAGGTCACAGCACTGGTCCTCATGTGCACTACGAAGTGCTTATAAACGGCATTCCGGTAAATCCGCTTAACTTCATGTTCAATACCTCAAAACCAACACAGAAAGAAATAAACACCAAATATGTAAAGAATGAATACAATTGATTTTCTCCTCTGATAACATTATCTTAATGCAGAGGTTGCGGAATGCGGATTGAATGGACAAGCTATATACAAACCAACAATGAGCTTTTAGACTCCCAGCATAAGGAACTGTTCAGCAGGATAAACAGATATTTTGAATGCGCCGAGCACAATCACAGTCCGCAGGATCTGATAAAAACTCTCAACTATCTGGTGGAATACGTTAAAATCCACTTCAAAACCGAAGACGACATCATGACTCAAATGGAATACGCAAGACAGAAGGAACACAGAAAATCTCACAGAGAACTAACTGAAAAACTTGTTGAAATCTACAAAGAACTTATTGAGAACGGCGCCTCAGACGAACTGCACGACAAACTGGCAAAGCTCTGCCAAATCTGGTACGTGGCGCATATAAATGATTTCGACAAACGTCTCGCCGCTTTCATCAAGGCGTATAACAAAGCGCATCAATCTCAGATCTGAGACTGCCACGTCGCTTTGCTCCTCGCAGTGACGTAAGCTACTGTCATTGCGAACAAAGTGAAGCAA
Organism: Geovibrio thiophilus; assembly: GCF_004087915.1. Taxonomy (NCBI): domain Bacteria; kingdom Pseudomonadati; phylum Deferribacterota; class Deferribacteres; order Deferribacterales; family Geovibrionaceae; genus Geovibrio; species Geovibrio thiophilus. Next base: position 765,854 of record NZ_CP035108.1, on the reverse strand, counting down.
TCTCTATCCTGACAGTAAAAAACCGTACATCCTGCTCTTGTGTTCATGCCGGCAGTCTTTAATCAGCTATTTCAAATCCCCCTCTGGTCCCCCTTTGCAAAGGGGGAAGCTATTGCGAATAAGAGTAAAAGCACCCTCCTTCCGTAAAGGAGGGCGGGGGAGGATTTTAAAAAATCTTTCCATGGAACTGACCTGACAGTAAAAAAACCGTACATCCTGTCAGTTTGATGTACACGCTCGCGCCGAACACGTCCGGCTTCGCTGCGCACGGCGGGCTCCCTTCCATGGGAGCAAAAAAAAAGCGGAGCCGAAGCTCCGCTTTTTATATTGCGATTAATTTAGATTAATCTTCGTGAATTTCTGCAACATCGCTGTGGCAGGTTGCGCAAGACTCAGCAACACCGGGAGCAGTTTTGTCGTATGCTCCGTTGTAACCGAATGAAAGCGTGTGTGCACCCATAGAAGTTGCGTCGGAGATTTCACCAGTGTGGCAGCTTGTGCATGCAGCCTGAGCAGGTCCGACAACTACGTCATCTGTATGAGTAGTAGGGCTTACGCCTTCACCGATAGTAAGCGCTACGGCTTTTGTCTGATCGGGCACTTCATAAGTTCCTGCATTGTGGCAAGCTTCGCAGTCCTTAGCATCTCTTGGGTAAGTGATGTGACCAGTGTTCCAGCCGGAAGCTATGCCGTAGGTGTTTTCAAAGTTGGCAGGCATAGTGGGACCGTAGAACATGTAGATACCTGAACCACCACCTGAAGTATTTCTGAAGAGAACATAAGGTTCATCATTCTGAGTTACAGAGTGGATGCGGTGAAGCATGTATCTGAGGTCTGAGCTTTCTTCCTCTTTACCGTCAAGTATGCTTGCTGAACCTACTCCGGCTTCAAAAAGAGCCGCACCGTTAACGTCAGCAGCCCAGATCTCTCTGTACTGTCTGTCTGTCAGGTTGGGGTTGTGGCAAACTGTGCAAAGCTCAACAGACATAACTCTGCTTCCGCCGTGGAAAGCAAGTGTGCCGTGGCATGCAAGGCATTTTTCAGTGTCTACAACTGTACGGCGTTCTGTAGCTTCTGTATCATCGAAGTTGAATGCTTTAACAACACCGGGTACATTGGGAGTAACTGTGCCGTCTTCAGTCATAAGAGTGGGACGACCCTGAATTACAACTGCGCCTTTAACGTTGTCAGCTATCGCAAGAACACCAGCGGGGATAGTAGCAGTACTTGTAGCTATGCCTGCGCCAGCAGTTGTACGATCAGCAGCCAGAATAACGCTGCTTGTAGAAGGCTGACCTGCTGCAACACCGGTTCCTTGGTTAGTCCAGTCGTCTTTTGTGCCGTATGCAAGATACATAGACACGCCAGTAAACATAACATCGCCGGGATCAGTCACAGCAACAGGGCTGAGGTCGTATTTAGTACCATCAGCAGGATTTTCGATATACCAATCGATTTCAACAGTGCCAAGAACGGGATCAGTAACTCTGATTTCATCGATTACGTATCTGAAGTCTTTGCCAGTTTCTCTCAGTTCGTCATATCCGCTGTGGATCTGAGCAAAAGTGGGAGCTGCGCCGCCGGTGTGGCAGGTTACGCAAAGGTTTGCTGTCTCAGCTTTATTGTCCTCAGTGATTCCTCTGTGGAAATCAAGAGTACCGCTTGCCTGAGTATCTGTCCAGAAATCCCAGTTTTTATGGCAGCTCATGCAGACATCATAAGTGAAGTTAGCCTGAGCAGTAACAGCAGTTATTTTTGCATCAGTGTCGTGGCAGGCTGTACAATCTGAAGTTCCTGCTTCAACATAAGGATAACTCACAGAATAGTTGTAAGAGTCTTTGACCCTTGCAACACCTTCTGTAGTGTTGTCATCGCCTATACCGGCGGGCATTCCATGAGAAGCGTGAATTTTGTGAACATAAATATCAAGATTGGTTCTGGGGTGACCGGGGTCAGAGTTTTCGTGACACACAACGCAGGCAACCACACCAACGGTTGATCTGTGGTAAGCTCTTGTAGATTCACTGAGTTCACCTTCAAGATTAACCGCAGTTGCTTTGCCCGCACGGAAAATATGGTCGCCGTGACAGTTCATACAAGCTGCATCGCTTATAAGGTCGCGGGTAGCAACACCGGAATCTTTCACAACGTTTACATAAGTGGAAGTACCTGAGAAGGTTCCGTTAAGAACCGCAAGGTAACGAAGAGCTTCGTTGGCGGTCACACGGGTTGCAAGATCAGTATTGTTATCAGCAGGTATTGTAAGGGAGTATATATTGCCTGAGTTAGCAAGAGTTGCTCCAACAAGGGAAGTGCTGATGTTTGTACCGTCGCCCACTGCGTAGTTGTAGTATGAACGGTAGACGGTTCTGAAACCGTTGATGTATTTGCCGGCAGCATCTTTAACACTGAAAGAGATTTCTACACCCTCAGAATCGGATGCAACGGCAATGTTTTCAACAGTAAGTTCGCCCTCAACAACTGTGGTGTCATTGAGCTGCTGAAGAAGATCAGCAATCTGTGCTTCAAGAGCCTCAATGGTCTCCTGTGAAGCGTTGTCAGATGCGGTCATGTTATCAAGCTGAGCCTGAAGGCTGTCGATAGTAGCCTGAAGATTATTGACCGTACCCGGATCAACGTCTTTTCCGTCGGAACCGTCTGAGCCGCAGCCGACAGCGACGAACATGCAAAGTAATGTTGCCATTACAAGCAATAAAAGTCTTTTTGACATAAACTTTCCTCCTTTAATTTTATGCCCCTTATTCTAAGCCCTTAATGCCTGTTTCAGGGATTAAGGGCTATAACGCCCTAGTCAAACGGTGTTTCTGTTCCAAAGACTCATTTAATAAACTACATATCTGTACGATATTACTCACGTTATCGAAGTATATCAAAAAAAATTGATTTGTCAAAATGAACTTAACTCTTTGCGCTAATAAAATTTACATTCGCTTTACCATCTTATTTTTTTCATATTTTAGTTTTAATCAAAACTTATTAGTCATTACTAAATCAGCGTAAAATCCTATTATTCCATATGTATAGTAATTTCGTAATATTTGCATAATTACCCAGAAGATGACTAGGTGTTAAAGTATACTTAACCTTTCTATTTATCTGGAAATATAGAAACTGACTTTTCTTGGTAATGCCAATGTAAAAATTATTAAGAAAATAAATTAACATTGGTTTATTTTAGCCTGATAATAATTTTCCGCAGACGCCTTACACATAAGACTTATTAAGTCACTAGGATTTAACTGAAAACTAATATTACGCACCACGGAGACATTGTTTTTAGTTTTATCATCGAATTTTACCTATGGATTACCGGAAAAAAAATTTATTGAACTAATTGAGATATTTCTGAAATGAGGAAGCGGGAGATTGCGTCACTGCGAGGAGCGAAGCGATGAAGCAGTCTCTAAATTTAACGAGAGATTGCTTCACCCTTTCAGGGTTCGCAATGACGCCTCAGAGCTGAACAGTTACACGGACGGAACTGCGCCGTGCGAAGCGAAGCCGTGTTCACCACGGCGCGAGCGTGTGAAGAAACGGACAGGTGAAGAAGTTGGGGATAATATTGAAAGCAGAAATAAAAATCCCCCTCAATCCCCCTTTAACAAAGGGGGAGGTTATTGCAGTCAAAGAGGAACTCCCTCCTTTTGCAAAGGAGGGTGGGGGAGGATTTCAGCAACGCATCGGTTAGAAAATCCCCCTCAATCCCCCTTTAACAAAGGGGGAGGTTATTGCAGTCAAAGAAAAACCCCCTCCTTTTGCAAAGGAGGGCGGGGGAGGATTTCAGCAACGCATCGGTTAGAAAATCCCCCTCAATCCCCCTTTAACAAAGGGGGAGGTTATTGCAGTCAAAGAGGAACTCCCTCCTTTTGTAAAGGAGGGCGGGGGAGGATTTCAGCAACGCATCGGTTAGAAAATCCCCCTCAATCCCCCTTTAACAAAGGGGGAAGTTGTTGCTGTCAAAGAAAAACCCCCTCCTTTTGCAAAGGAGGGCGGGGGAGGATTTCAGCAACGCATCGGTTAGAAAATCCCCCTCAATCCCCCTTTAATAAAGGGGGAAGTTGTTGCTGTCAAAGAAAAACCCCCTCCTTTTGCAAAGGAGGGGGGGGGAGGATTTCAGCAATGTTCGTAAATTGTCTGAATAACTCCGTCAATATTAATCAAAACTTCTGTGTTGCTGAATCTCAGCACTTTGAGCCCGTGCCTCAGCAACAATCTGTCTCTTTCATTATCTTTCTGAATTGCTTCTTCACTGAAATGCTGCCCGCCATCAATTTCCATAACCAACTTAGAGGCAGGACAATAAAAATCAAGAATATAATTTTCGATGACTTTCTGCCTGTAAAACTGCAGTCCCTTTATTTGTTTTCTTCTGATTTTTGACCAAATCAGCAACTCAGCATCGGTCATATTCTTCCTGAGTGCTCTGGAGAAAGATTTAAGATTTTTATTATATCTGATCATAAATCCCCCTCAGTCCCCCTTTAACAAAGGGGGAAGCTATTACAGCTCCTACCTGCATCCGCCGATGGTGTAGGCTGAACCGCCCTTCTCTTTCGACTTATAGACACAGGCGTCCGCCTCTTCCAGAAGAATTTTATACTGATCCGCATGTTCGGGATATATGCTTATCCCTATACTTATACCAACCTCAAGCACCAGATCATTATCTGTATATATGGGCGCAGTGACCGCTTTAATTATTTTTTTAGCCATTACCGATGCTTCTTCCTCGTTTTTCACATTTTCGGCAAGAATAACAAACTCGTCTCCGCCAAGACGCGCGACGGTATCCGTGGCACGCACTATTTTCAGCAGTCTTGAGGCAATCTCTTTAAGCACCTCATCCCCGATGTGATGTCCGTAGGTGTCATTGATGGGTTTGAATTTATCCAGATCCATATAAAAAAGCGCGAAGCGTTTCTGATACCTGTTCCAGTTATCTATGTAATCTCTGGCTTTTTCCTGAAGCATGAAGCGGTTGGCAAGTCCCGTGAGGCTGTCGTGGGTGGCTTTGTAGTAGTTTTCCTCGGATGAGTCACGAAGCTCCTTTTCGCTGTTGAACTTTTCGATCGCTTTTTCCACTATGGTTTTAAGAACGTTTCTGTCGCAGGGTTTCTGGAGAAATTTGAAGACGGAGCCCTCATTCACCGCTCTCACGGCGATTTCGAGATCCGCATTTCCGGTGAGCATAATCCTCACGCTGTTGGGATTGATTTCAGAAGCGCGCCGAATGAACTCCACGCCGTCCATCTTGGGCATTTTGTAATCGGAAACGACCACATCAAACGCCTCTTCACGCATCATTTCAAGAGCTTTTACCGGCGAATCGCACAGGGCAATATCGAATTCCCTGAATGTGCGGCGGAAGGTGTCCAGAATGAATTTATCATCGTCAACAAAAAGGATTCTGTTTTTCATCGGCATTCCTGCTGTTTATATATATCCTCAATTATATATACATTATTTACGGAATGTGCCAAAGAAAAATTCAGACTGCGGGCTGAATCTCCTTCCATCTGCCGCTTTTATAGCGGACATAAAGCAGCACAGGAAAGAGCAAAAAGAGGAGCACAACAGACGTCCACCCTGCCCTTGCCGAGAAATTCAGTGTGTTCATAATAATATACGTGGCTATGGTTATTGACCAGTTTATACTCACCGAAATAACCATAGCCCAGAAAGTATCCCCCGCACCTCGCAGAGCGCCCATGAAAACCACCATTTGCGCCGTAACAAGCACATAGACAGAAGCCAACCTCAGCATATAAACTGTAAGGGGTACGGCAGCCTCAAATGCGGGATCAGCCGTATCCGGTCTGAAAAAATCCGTAAGCTGATAAGGGAGAAATACGAAGAGCAAAGCCACTATGACGGAGTAAATCACGCCGAGCTTCAGACCTGAGATGACGGTCTTGTGCACAATGTCATGCCTTCCTGCGCCTATGTAGCGCCCCACAAGGCTTGTAACGCCTATTTCCACACCGATCAGCGGAACAAAGGCAACGTGATCCCAGTTGAACATTATTGTCGCCGCTGTGGCAGTGGTGAGTCCCTGAGCATGAAAAATAAGCACTATGAATGTAAACGCCGTGAAACCGAGCAAAAACTCAAATCCCGCGGGTGTGCCGAACTTCATCAGTTTGAGGGTAAGCGCCCTGTCAAATCTGAATGAGCCCTTTATACCGTAAGTGTCTACATTATCCTTTCTCATATAAGCAAAAACAAGAATCGATATACTTGAGATACTGCCGATTATAGTACCGATCGCAGCGCCCCGCATGCCCATCTCAGGCAGACCGAAGTGACCGAAAATAAGCACCCAGCTTGCCCCGACATTCACAACCATAGCGCCCAGAGAGGCGAACATCACTACCCCTGTTTTACCGATACCTGAAAAGAAGCAGCTTAAGGAGTGCCTGATGAGAAAAAATACCGATCCGTAAATGAGTATATCAAAATACTGGCGCTGATAGTAAAGCTGCGCCTCGTCCATGCCTGTTTTGGTGAACATGTAGTGAATCAGCGGGCGGGTGAGGAGGATAAGCGGATAAGCAAGGACAGAGATTATTATACCCTGAAAAGCGGAAGTGCCGCACATTTCCTTTTTACCGGCACCGTAGAACTGCGCTATCATCGCTGTGGAATAACCGATTAGCCCTATGAAGAAAACAGTAAGCATGAAGCTGCTCATTCCGCCGCTCATCGCCGCGCTCATCTGCACAGAGCCCAGACGGGAGAGGAAAAGCCTGTCCGTGAAAACCATCACCGTTTCACACGCATTTGAAACAAGCATGGGAAACGCTATGTAAATCATCTCTTTAACGCCGCCCTCGGCGTACCTGACGTTAGAACTCACAAATAACTCCGAATAATGGGAAACAAAAAATATAACCCTGAAAACACTTTTCAGCAAGGGGAAACAGGAAGCGCATAAAGCTAATCTTTTCTCTGTAATTTACGATTATATAAAAAAATTGCGGAATGTAGATATGACAAAGGAACAAAAAGCGGTCTCAGACCGCATAAGGCTGTCGGGCGGCTTCAAAAACAGGCGGCTGGAAGCTCTTTTCCGCAGGGAAAAGGCTGGCGTCACGATAATGAAAATGCGTCTTTTCTTCACTCTGTACGCAGTGATGTACTCCGTTTACGCCGCATCGGCTCAGCCGCCGGAAGTGCGGATCGCAGGAGCGCTTCTGGCTGTGTTATCAGCCGTCTGCGTGCTCAGGCTCCCGAAAAAACCGGCAAGAGCAAACATTCTCTCCGGCACATCGGTTCTGGTTTTCTTTGTCTTCAACCTTTTATATAGCTTCCTTGTCGGCGAAACGCACCCGCTGATTTACGCAGGACTGCTTGTCCCGTTCATCTTTCCGGAGATTCCGCTGAAAACCCTTATCTATCTCACCCTGCTGCCGTTTTTTACCCTTAAATGGCTGACCGGAGCCGGAAGCGGACTTGCGGCGGTTCTCATTATTTTTGCAGGAACGGTCTTCTATGTTATCACATCTTACATGCGCAGGAGCTACTTCCTCCATATGCGCAGAGAAAGCGCCGGAGAAAGAACCGGACACTTCGCGCAGGCTGCGGGCAACGGCAGCGGAAAGGATCTCCTCACCGGGCTGAAAACTCTCGATACGTTTCTGGAACAGGCAGATTCGCTTCTGAAAGGCAAACCCGCCGAGAATGACAGCTTCATCATAGTCTGCGATATTGACGGTTTTGATAAAATCAACAGAGCCCACGGACAGGAAGCCGGAGACATGATACTTCAGGGAACAGCACAGAGGCTGAGAAGCATGGTATCCCCCGCGGACATCATCGCCAGAACCGGAGGAGGGGAGTTCTCCGTCCTCCTTGCGGACGAAACGGAAGCAACTGCGGGAAAGCTGGCGGAAAGAATAAGGATAAATATTGAAAACAGCAGGTGGAAGACACCCAAGTCTGAGTCGATGGTGACTGTTTCCGCAGGCATTGCCATTGTCTGCCCGGAAGGAACGGAAAACGCAGCGGATGTTTTCTATAAAGCCAGAGAAGCGATGTTCACCGCCAAGGCAAACGGAAGGAACCGCACGGCATTCTACAGCAGCGGCGAATGCTGACAGTCAGCCTGTTACGCAGCTTTTCATAAACTGCCGTATCCGCTTATAATCAGGCACATACTCGGCAACAAGAGCCCAGAACCTGTCGCTGTGGTTGGGGTGTCTGAGGTGCGCCAGCTCATGGACGCACACATAATCAGCGCATTCGGCGGGCAGCTTGGTAAGCTCGTAATTTATTGATATACGCCCGAGGGAGGAGCAGCTTCCCCAGCGGCTGCCCGTTTTGCGGAAAGATACCTTGCGGTATATCAGCCCCATTTCTGAGGAACGCTTCTCAAGCATCGGAGTTATCACATCCTCCGCCTTTCTCTTGCGAAAGGTCTCCAGAGCCTTGAAAAAATATTCTTCCTTAAAGAGATACGGATTGATCTCCGCCTTTATGCAGCCGCCGGATAAATACACATCCGCCCTGCCTAGTCCTGCCAGAGGATTGCGGATTATCTCAAGGGGATATTTCACGCCGAACAGCGGCACAGGGCAGCCGTCTTCAAACCGCACGGCGTCCAGCCTTTCACGCGTTACTGACATCCGCCGGAATATCCACTCCGCCTTTTTCTCAATTACTGAGAGGATCGTCTTCTCCGGTACGGCAGGCGCTTTCACCAAAATCACGCCGTCCGCGTCCACGGAAATATATATATTCTTAAGTCCCGCCTTCACCGTGTGGCGGTAGGAAACCTCACGCCCGCAGGTGAGAACGGCTCTTTTAACATCGCTGCTCATGGAGCGGATAATAACCTCAGGCGGCAAGGATTACAATCACTCATTAAGAGGATCTTCCCCCTGATGCCAAGAGGCAAGATAGCGTTCGTTCAGGTGAAAATCCTCTCCCTTATGCTCGGTAAAGGTCACATACATATTGTCAAACGGGATGAAAAACAGGCTGTTGATAATCTCCATGAACCCCAACGCAAGCTTGCGTCTCTGCTGAATCGTGCGCCCTTCCCTTATGTCGGCGTTTACGAGAGCCACACCCTCTTTGTTGTTTTTCACTCTGCCTATGAAAAGGTTATAGGTGTCATACTCACGGATGCTTATGCCGACATGGTCTGTACCTGTGTCCATAACAAGCGAAAAAAGCTCCTTAACCCTCTCGGCGAGAGCCTTTTTCTCGTCGTCGCTTATTTTCCTGTTAATCTCGAACTGTAAGTGTGGCATATACGCCTCCTTTATAGTATTAATTATATAATCAAATACTGCATACGCCAGTTTAAATAAGGCAGGAAAAGTTATGGAAATTGTCAGAGCGGAAATGAAGGATATACCCACCCTATCCCGCCTGCTCTCTTATCTTTTTGAGCAGGAAGCGGAATTTTCACCGGATACAGAGGCGCAGGAAAAGGGGCTCAGGCTCATAATAGATGATCCCCGCACAGGCGACATACTCATAATGCGGGAAAGCGGACACGCCGTAGGCATGGTAAACCTTCTGTACACAGTGAGTACCGCTCTGGGCGGCAAAGTCGCGGTTCTGGAGGATATGGTGGTCGCGCCTGAAAAAAGAGGCACTGGAACAGGCAAAAAACTGCTCGGCGCTGCCGTGGAACATGCGAAAAAGCAGGGCTGCATGCGCATAACCCTGCTTACGGACACTGTAAACGAAAAGGCGCAGAGATTTTACGAACGTCACGGGTTTACAATCTCGCCCATGCTGCCGATGCGCCTTCTTTTGTGATTATTCCTCAAAAAGCTTCAAAAACTCGCCGTAGCCTTCCTTCTCAAGGTCTTCCTTGGGAATAAAGCGCATGGAAGCGGAGTTCATGCAGTATCTCATGCCTGTGGGAGCGGGACCGTCCTCAAACACGTGCCCGAGGTGGGAATCGCCGTGCTTGCTGCGGACTTCCGTTCTCGCCTGAAAAAGGCTCTTGTCCACACGGGTAACCACATTGTCCCTCATCAGCGGCTTGGTGAAGCTCGGCCAGCCTGTGCCGGAGTCGTATTTATCCCTTGAGGAAAAAAGCGGTTCGCCGGAAACCACGTCAACGTAAATTCCGTCCTGCTTATTGTCCCAAGTATCTCCGGTGAAAGCTCTTTCAGTGCCTTCATGCTGAGTTACCTTGTACTGCATCGGGGTGAGCCTCTGCTTCAGATTATCATCAGACGGTTTTTTAAAGCTGCGCCAGTCCGTTTTTGGTACGGCGGGTTTCTCCTTGCCCCATGTCTTTTCGATGAAGCCTGCCCTGCCGGAGCCGACTTTGTATCTGTTGTAGTGGTTCGCGTTTTTTTTGTAGTAATCCTGATGATATTCCTCAGCTCTGTAAAACTTCACGGCGGGCAGAATGTTTGTCGCTATGGGCTGTTTGAACTTGCCTGAGTTTGCCAGAGCCCGCTTGGAGATCTCGGCGGCGTCTCTCTGCTCAGGGCTGTGGTAAAATACCGCAGTCCTGTACTGTGTGCCCTTGTCTGCGAACTGACCGCCTCTGTCCACGGGGTCAATATTCCGCCAGAATACCTCAAGCAGCTCCTTATAGCTTATAACAGAAGGATCAAAGGTTATCTGCACCGCTTCATAATGCCCGGTAAAGCCTGCGCTCACGTCCTCGTAGGTGGGGTTTTCAACCTTGCCTCCGGTGTAGCCCGCTATGACATCCTTTACGCCGTTCAGCTTTTCAAAGGGTGGCTCCATACACCAAAAGCAGCCTCCCGCAAATGTGGCGGTTTCGTATTTTTCAGCGCTCATAGATTCACCTGTCATTAATAGAAAGAGTAATGCCGGAATGAAAAGAAATTTTTTCATAGTGCCTCCGCACAGGGGTAAGAATAAATATATGTATACCTGTGGAGTAATGAAAGGGAAACTGAGAGGAAGTTCTTAACAATAATCACCGGATCCGCAAAAGATTACTTCGAGTTAGCGAAAGCGTCGGAGCGGTCTCAGGGTTCGCAATAACGTAAACAGTTCAAAGAACGGCATTATGCGTCATCCTGAACACAAGTGAAGGATCTCAAACTGCTGCAAGAGCAACATATCCGCAGGTTTGGGATTCTTCGGCTAAAGCCTCAGAATGACGCTGAAGATCATCAGGTCAGAAGGCGCCGTAACTGTGCAGACCGCTCAGAAGCAGATTTACTCCGACATATGTGAAAATAGTGCTCAAAAAGCCGATAACGGCAACGACTGTCACCTTGCGCCCCTGCCATCCCCGAACATAACGCCCGTGGAGGTAAAACGCGTAGATAAGCCATGTAATCAGCGACCATGTTTCCTTCGGATCCCATGACCAGTAATGCCCCCATGCCTTGTCTGCCCAGATTGCGCCGAAAATCAGTCCGCCAACGGTGAATACGGGGAATCCCACGGAAACCGCCTTATATGTCAGTTCCTCAAGAAGCTCCTGCGTCAGCCCGAGCTTTTCCGCCAGAGCGGAGATTACATTCCCGAAATACCACAGAAAAAGCCACACTGTGAGAAAACCGATTATGATTATGGCAATGTCCGAACCGTCCGCCCTTCTGAACAGGTCTGTAAACGGCTTGGACATCCCTTCCCTGTTTCCGGAGGAAGCCTTGATCAGCATATCAGCCAGCATACCCCCCATGGTAAAAATGAACAGAGAGAGTGTTCCTGTCCAGAACAGGTAAACTCCTGAGCTTTTCCTTTTATCGCTGAGAGCGAGATGAAGCACCGCGGCTATGAACGAAACGGCGAATGCCGCATATGCTATGAAGCTGAGAGAGGCATGGGCAAGAAGCCAGTTGCTCTTAAGCGCAGGGAGGATAGGTTGAATGTCCTTGGACATTCCCGTGGTGTCTATGAACGCTATAGCCATCCCCGCAAGCATTGCGGCGAGAGCGCCGAACGCCTTGACACGGTAATAGTACTCCACAAGTATATTGCCCAGAATAAGACACCATGCGAAAAATACCAGAGATTCATAAAGGTTTGTTATGGGGATCGACTGGAAAAATCCCAGACTGTACATCTGCGAGAATGCGAACCAACGGATCACAAAAGCACCGGTGTGGCAGGCGAAGCTCACTAAAGCCACTGATGAAGCAACCTTGCCTACAATATCCCTTCCGGTGACAAAGTAGGCTATATAAATAACCATAGCAAGCAGATAGCCCAGACCCGCCGCCGCAAAAAGAGGTGATGAACTCATTATTTTTCCCCCCTGCCGCTTTCGATTGCCGCCGAAAGCGATTTAAACATCTTCTCCGCCTCACGCTGAGCCGTTACTCTGCCCTTGTCCTTATGATAAAAAAAACGGACAGAAACACTGCCGCCGCTCGGCTTCACAACTGACCAGACCCTTCTGTGCGATGTGTAGAACGCAATAATTACACCAAGGGAAATGATTATAAAGCCCAGATAGATTACGGGCAGACCCGGATCTATGCGTGCGGAAAGAACAGAATACTCAGCACCCCATACATCGCTGAAGGTTATGTGCATGTTGTTGAAATCGCCGGAAGCGGGGTCTTTCATGAGTATCCACTCGCTGGCGGACTCACCTTCCTGATTGGTGAAGACAAAGTTCAGAGCGGGGTTAACAAGCTGAGTGCTGAAGTTTACCAGACCGCCGTCACTGTCCTTTCCGAGGGCGGGGGCGAAGTCGTTCAGCTTAACCTTAAGATTGAGATCGGGAATGTCAAATTCCTGTCCCAGCCCCATGGAATATTCCGAGCGTACGCCGGAAATGAGAGAATCCACTGTGAATTTAAAAATAACGTCCCTGTTGGGAAATACACCATAGCTTGATTGATAAAAGGTTACGCCGTCAAACTTTACGGGGCTGTTCACGGAGACAACCGCCTCTGTCGTCACGTTGTCCTTTATGAAGTGTATCTTGGAGCGGAAGGAGCTCTGCTTCGGTGAATTTTCGTAATACTCGGACTCAAAGTTTTCAAGATATACGCTGAAAGGAAGCTCTATCTCCTTATCCTTCCCTGCGGTGACGATGTGCTCCAGCTTTCCCTCAAGAATGGCAATATTCCCGTTGTAACCGAATATGCCGCCGATGAAGCCGCCCGTAATGAGTATCACGAGACCTAAATGGGTCACAAATGCGCCGGATTTGCCGTATCTGCCTTTTTCGGCGGCAAGAACATCCCCGCCCTCAGCCCTTGCCCAGCGGGAAAAGACCGACGCAAACGCCTTGGATACGTTTTCGGATGAAGCCCTGAATTCCTTTTCCTCAACAAAGTAAGCGGAGAAGGAGTCTTTCTCGGTGCTTATTTTTCCTGTGAGCTTCCTCCATGTGGCGGGAAACTTCCGGACGGAGCAGAAAATAAGGTTCAGCGCCAGAAGCAGCAGTATGAAGTTAAACCAGTATGTATGGTAAAGGTCTGTGAAACCTGTTTTATCCAGAAATGAGTAAACAACGGGGGCGGCGTCGCCGAAAGCTTCCCTGAGCCTTGCCGTGGTTTCCTCTGCGGGGGCATGCTGCCGGATAAAAGTACCCACTGAAGATACAAAAATTATAACCGTAAAAATGAAAAGAGCGAACCTGAGCGAACCCGCGGCGTGGAAGACTTTTTTTATCATAATTAAAATTCCTGTTTATAAAATAAATTACGGTATTCTATATGTTGTTTCTGAGAATCCCATAATATATATAAACTCTTTAGATATATTCATACAGTATTTTTTTGTAAAAAAGATCGGGGGCGTAAAGCCCCCGATCCGCATTATTCGCCTGTGGTCTTAATTACTTCGCCGCAGCCTGTGCTTTTTTCATTTCGGCTATGGCATCGTTGATTATCTTAATTCCAAGCTGTGACTCATCAACAGATTTGGTGAGAGATTCTCTCGCCAGTTCAGGGTTGTGGAAGCCGTCGGAGTTTTCGGCTACCCAGTATTCCCAAAGAATGTGAGCCTTAAGCTGCTGCTGCTGAGCCTGTTTGATCACATCTTCGCTGAGACCCTTGTCTTTGCCTTCAACTATTTTGTCGATAAGCTGAGACAGCCAGAATTCCGCTTTTCTCATTTTGCCTTTGGTGTAGGCTTTTACAGAGTCGATGGAGTAGATCGCGTCTTTCTCTGTCCAGCCTGTGTGGCAGCCGCCTGAGAGGCATGATTCTTTGATGTGCTCTCTGGGTGTCACGGCGAAGTGAGAAGTGTATTTTTTGCCTGTTTTCTTATTGATCATCTTCGGAGTGTGACATCCGTCACAGCTTACACCCGCTTTTGCGTGTTTTGAGTTGTAGTGTGTTTCAGCCTCGGGGTGCTGAGCTTTCCAAAGAGGCGCGCCGCTGAAAGCGTTTTTAAAGTCTATGAACGCAATCTGGTTTACGTAGTGGTCATAGAGCTGAAGCACGTCTTTGAAGGGGAAGTGGTTTGTTCTTTCATCGTCAAATGTTACTTTCTCTCCGGTCTTGGCATCTGTACCGGGGTTGCAGTTGTACTCAACGTGGCACTGACCGCACTGAAGCGTAGCATCGTATTTCTCAAGGATAGCGATTTTCCTTGTGTAGCCTCTCATACCCATGTCGATAACTTCGATTTTGGTTCTGTTCGGGTCTTTGTGCCACAGAGTGTCAGCCTCGGGTCTTGTAAGAGCCTGAATAAGGGCATCTCTCACGATTCTGGGCTTAGCTGCGTGGGGATCATGGCATGTATAGCAGTTAAGACCGTGCTGAAGCTTTTTAGTCTGGATCATAGCCGTGGGGTTGCTCTTTCTTGAGAAAGGAGCGCCGACGTTGGGATCTCCGAGATAAGCCCAGTCAAGTATGTGGTCCTGAGTTTTACACTGGAAGCACACGGGATTTACCGCTGCTGCGGTCTGTCTCATAAAGGGCTTGTGGTCGCTTGATTCGGGGTGGGTGTCAACGATAGAATCCCAGAGTTTACCGGGTTTTTCATTAACATACATCCATCCGTTTTTAGGCTGGAATCTTCCGCCTGCCGCACGGTCAACTATGACCTGATCAAGAAGCATAAAGCCGTGGCTTCTTGTGAGGGCATGCTCTTTTGTGAAGCCGTGAGGAGCCATAAGCTTGTCCCAGAAGGGGTTGGGCGCTCTGTTTGTGAGCTGTGATTTTTCATCCCTTGCCGGTCTGTGCTTGCTGACTTCAAGGAAACTGCCGTGCTGTTCCTTATGGCATGCTCCGCAGGCATCCCATGAAGTGAACACTTCGGGACGTTTGGATGAGTCTTTCAGGTGCTCGTCAAGACCGCCGTGGCAGCTGATACAGTTAACACCTTTGTGTTTGCCGGACTGGTGAAGTCCCTGAACCACATCATGGCACTCATAACAGGTTTTGGGATCAACTTTTTTAACGGCAGCTTTCTGAGCTGCTTCCGCGGACTGAGCTGAAACGAGAAGCATAAGCCCTGCGAGAACGCCGAGAATAAAAGCGCACTTTTTAAACATGTAAACCTCCTGAAGAATTAACGAATGTTTATGCGTTGTCCAACTATACCTGCAAATTCGTAAATGGGACGTTAAGGTTCTGAAAGGGATGTAAAGTTTGTGAAGGGCGCCTGATACGGAACAAAAACTCAGATTAAACATTTTGAGTATATTGCCGATAAGCATACTCAGGAAGGGTACTATGATTATCAAATTCGAAAACCCCGTTGGCGGACTGTATCAAACAGGCGCCTTTTCAGAAAGCACCCCAGCAGGCGGCAATGCCGAAAGAAAAGCCGATTCAGACACAGTTCAGATCTCGTCAGCCGCTGCGAAGCTCGGCAAAATCCTTGAAGACCTCCGCAGCGCAAAATCAGTGCAGGAAGCGCAGGACATCAAAAACACGCTTATGCTTGAGAAGAGCACAGGACTTTATAAGCTCATAATGCCTGACAGCGCCTCAATATCCGAACTTGCTTCTGCGCTCGCGGAAAACGGTAAAAGCATCCCCAAGCCTGATGAGACCACGAATGATGTTCAGTGGGGATCTATGGTGCGCCTCGGCGAAACCGTAGGTATCGATGACGGCGAAGTGCTGGCAAGCCTGACAGCAGAGGATCTCAACCTCTTTTTCAATGAATTTGTCGAAAAGGAAGGAATCACAGATCCGGCGATAAAGCAGTTCACAGATACAGACAGCTTCTGGAAGGCGGTATTCAAAACCGATGAGGAAGGAAACTTTCTCAAAGAAAATGGAAAAGCTGTGAGAAACACAGACTTTGAGTTTGTAATGATCTCAAAACCCCAACCTAATATAAAGATCACATCCGATTATGATATTTCATCTATATACGGCAACGCCTCGTTCACAAGGGATCAGAATTATGATACTGATCTCACTGCCCTTTCCCCGGAAACCATCCTTCGCTGGGATGACGCGATAAGGTACAGGAATCCGAATATGAAAGGGATGGCTCTGGGCGATTCGTCCTCCGGAGCAAAGGGAGTGTGGAATGCCGGTGAAGATGAAGCCGCTTATTTTAAACGGGAACCGGGCTTCTACATGCTTCAAAGCAAAACGAATTTCAACTCATACTTCCGTAAGACGGCGGAAACCGGGTATACAACCGAAAAGTTCACCTACAGCTAAACTGCGCCCGCCGATTTCCCCGCGAGTGCGCCTGTGCTCCAGCACATCTGGAGGTTATAGCCGCCTGTGGGGGCGTCAAGGTCAAGAACTTCCCCCGCGAAGTAAAGGTTTTCGATTATTTTCGACTTCATGGTTTTAGGGTCAACCTCCCTGAGGTTCACGCCGCCCGCAGTGACAGTGGCTTTGTTAAAGCCGTGGAAGGAATCTATAACAGTCTCAAGCTCCTTCATCAGTCCCAGAAGAACCTTTCTGTGCACCTTTGAGACCTTCGCCCCGTGGATTTCGCCGTCCAGAGCGGAGAGCTTAATCACGACAGGCAGCAGCTTTGGCGGGAGAATTGCCCCGAGTGCTGTTTTCATCATCTTTTTATCATTCGACGCAAAGAGCTCCGCAAGGCGCTTATCAAGCTCCTCTCTCGTCTCATCGGGGAATATATCCAGTAAGAGCCTCATCCCATGCTCACTTCCGGAGATTCTTCTGCTTATGTTATAAACAACGGGTCCGGTCATTCCGTCCCCTGTAAAAAGGAGATCACTCCGTTCTTCGGCAATCTTTTTGCCGGAATATGCGCTTAAGGACACATCCCGCAGACTCAGCCCCTCAAGATCAGCTATCCAGCGTTCTCTGAGCTTAACCGGGGTAAGCACCGGACGGAGCGGAACAATGGTATGTCCGCAGCGCTCCGCCCATTTATAGCCGTCGCCCTTGGAGCCTGTGGCGGGGTAGCTCAGTCCGCCTGTTGCTATTACAACTCTGTCAGCACGGATGATGCTGTTTTCAAGGATAATACCTGTGACCCTGCCGTCCGCACATTCAAGACGTTTCACTTCGGCGTCTGTCCATATCTTAACGCCGCTGAAACGGATGAACGCGGTAAGCGCCCTGAGAACGGACTTAGCGTCGTCATCATCAGGGAACACCCTGCCTGCGTCCTCCTCCGCACACGCCACCCCGAGTTCAGAGAAGAATTTCAGTGTATCCGCCGGAGAAAATGAGCTGAAAGCGGAGTAGAGAAAACGCCCCTCCTTTCCGAAAACTTCCGTGAGTTTCTTTATATCTGTCTGATTATTGGTGAGATTACAGCGTCCGCCGCCGGTTATCAGCAGCTTGCGCCCGAGGGAAGAACCCCGTTCCAGAAGCACGGTCTTTGCCCCTGCGGAAGCCGCAAACCCCGAAGCCATAAGCCCCGCAGCACCGCCGCCTATTACAGCCACGTCAAAAAAATTTTCCGTCATTCATCTTCCCTGCAACCAAGGCAGATTCTCTCATCCTCCGCCTTAAGGTCTGCTCTCATGGATTCTCTTATATAGTCCATACCGTTATAGAACCCTTTCATCATTACGGAAAGAAGAAAACGTCCCTTGGGGGTGAGAATGGTCTTACCATCCCGTCTGCTCACAGCGCCCACAGCTTTAAGGGCATTATATTCAAAAAAAGGTCTGTACGGAGGCTCGGCGTGGAGACCGAACATCTCCACCATCATGCGGTACTGCTTAACCGAATGCCTGCCGAAGGCAGTGCTTTTTACCACGGAAGCCATCCCCGCCGCCACACGGTCCGCATATTCCTTAAGAGAAAACGAATTGGCATACAGAGTGCCGTTCAGAAAGCTGAATGCCCCCGAACCCAAGCCCACATATTCGCTGTGATCCACAACGTATTCGTCTATAAATTCCTTCTTTTTCAGGGCGTAAGCCCATGATGTGCGCTGAATGTACGGTTCGGTCATGTTTTTCATGATGAGGGCGAAGAGCCTTGCCTCATTTTCGTTTGTTGATTTACCAATCTTTTCCCTGAGCTTTCTCCCCACAAAAGGGGCGTACATAAGCGGATAAAAAGTCACCTGCTGGGGGTTCAGCTCCCGCACCTTGCGTATGTCCTCCAGAAGCTCTTCCTCAGTCTGCCCGGGAAAGTTGTACATCAAATCCACATTCACGATGGGAAAGTGCTTCAGTATAGCCTGCACCTTCTCATACTGCTCGGCTCCGCTGCCGAACTTCGTTTTTCTGCCTATATTTTCGAGATATTTATCGTTAAAGGTCTGTATCCCCACGGAAAGACGGTCTATCCGCCCTTCGGTGTATTTCAGGCTTTCGGGATCTATATGATTGGGATCGCTCTCGCAGGAGATTTCGGTTATGCCGAAAAGCTCTCTGGCAAGGTCAATTGTCTTTGCCAGCTCATCAGGGAGAATAGACGTTGTGCCGCCGCCGAAATAAGCCGAGCTGAAGCTGTAGCCCAGCCGTGCCGTCATGCGCATCTCATCCCTCAGCAGGCTGAAATAGCGTCTTGCAGTTTCCTCATTAAACTTAAATCTGTGAAATGAGCAGTAAGGGCACAGAGTGAGACAGAAAGGCACATGAAGATAGAGCAGATAGCTCTTGTTTTTGTCAGCCGGAGGCAGAACAGTTACGCTGTCCTCCGAAAAGCGGAGATAGTATTTCACCGCCGATTTCATTATCAGCCTCGCCGCTTTGGCTGTAAAGCCCCAGCTGATGCCGTCTGCATCACCTGACGCTGAATCCTCCGCGCGAAGATATGAGTTTTCCCTCGGGAACCCCGCCAAAATACACCCCCGTCAATAAATAACAGCCGCCCGACCAAGACGGCTGAGGTACCATTAACACTATTTATACATGTTTAATGAACATTTCGTAAAGAGTAAGCATTATCTCCACAATAATCAGAATAACTATGTACCACTCCACTCTGAGCGAATGGGCGTTGTGCTGAAGACCGAGCTGCTTTTCCGTGGTGTCGGTCACTAGCTTGAGCTTCCTCTCCAGCGCCTTGCTGCGCTCTATTATCTCAAACTCGTCCTCAAGCTTGAGGTAAAGCCTTTCAAGCTCCGGATGTTCCCACAGGATCTCCGGCTTTTCGTTCACCTCAACCCCGCCGACCATGGTGTGCTGAATGAGCAGCGCCGAGCCGATGGTGCTCACCAGCTCTCTGTAAGTGCGGGTTTTGCCCACACCGGATCTCAGACGCAGGGCTAGGGGCTCTATCTGCTGAAAAACCTCAGACATGGCAGCCTCATACCTGCCGAGCATTACGCTTTTCGCCAGAATATCCGCCATTGTGAGAACATGCTGGCGGGTAAGCTCCGTCACCCGCACATAATCGCCCTCAAACTTATCTTCGTTTGATCCGGTCTGGATAAACAGACTCTCAGTTTCAATAGAAGTGTCGGGCTCATCTATAAACGGCTCAAGCTCTGAGAGAATGTCATTCCTCTCCTTATCGCTCAGACCGACAGTGACAACCACGCCGAAACGGAAGATAACCACCCACTGATCCTCACCCAGCCGGAAGCTCAGCGGGAGATGGGATGTGCGTTCGCCGATTTCGATTCCTTTTGTTCTGATCTTCTCGCTGACGGACATTGCCGTCATTAAAAGTTGCATTTTTTCACCTGCTGATATAAAAAGTACAGATATTATAGAATTATAGAACTTTCCGGAAAACTAATCATCAAAATTTCTTCTTTTTTACAAAAAATAAAACGAACATACTCTGTTACAGGTGCCTGATGCGGAAATTCCTCACCCCTCCCGAAATGACCGAAGCCATGCTTGAAACCGCCGCCGCAAAATGCGCTCTGCCTGCTTCCAGAGCATTTGTTTTGGCGCTTCTGGCGGGAGCGTACATAGGCTTTGCCGCACATCTGGCTACCATGGTAACCACAGGCAGCACAGAGTGGGTCGGTGTTCAGCGGTTCCTCACCGGAGCGGTGTTCTCCTTCGGGCTCATGCTGGCTGTCATCCCGGGGTCTGAGCTTTGGACAGGGAATACGATGATGATCGCAGGGGTTGCGGATAAAAGGATAACCGCCGCTGACATGCTGCGGAACTGGATGATAGTTTACACGGGCAATCTCATAGGCGCCGTGCTTCTCGCCCTGCTTGTGGTGAAGGGAACCGGACTGACTGACGGGCAGTTCGGTGCTACGGCGATAAAGATCGCCTATGCCAAAACCGCTGAACCTGTCTACGGGATAGAGCATCAATACGCTTACTTCTTCAGGGGGCTTTTATGCAACTGGCTGGTGTGCCTAGCTATTCTCATAGCGATGAGTGCGCAGGACATTGGCGGGAAAATACTCGGAATCTTTTTTCCCATAATGGCTTTTGTCGCCAGCGGGTTTGAGCACTCAGTGGCGAATATGTACTTCATCCCTGCCGGTATATTCGCCAAATCCTTTCCCGCGGCAGTCACTGCAAGCGGGCTTGAGCCGGCGTCCCTTTCTGTTCTCGGCTGGGGGAGCATGTTCACCGGAAACATAATCGCCGTAACCCTCGGAAACCTTGCCGGAGGCGGGCTCATGGTCGCATGCGCCATGCTGTTCGCATACGGCGGGAAAAACAGAAAGCAACACGTCAAATAAATATTGATTTGCTCATAAATAGGATTATAGTCTGATCTCGTCCGTCCACTATATTTTCAGGTACGGGAATGAGGTACAGGCTTTGTTCCGCACAGTTTTTCTTCTCGTTTTGTCCAACATTTTCATGACCTACGCATGGTACGGTCATCTCAAGACTCTCAGAGACAAGCCGCTTATGATCGCTATTCTTGTTTCGTGGGGCGTTGCTTTTTTTGAATACTGTCTTCAGGTTCCGGCAAACAGGCACGGCTTCGGCATGTTTACCCTGCCTCAGCTCAAGGTTATGCAGGAGATAATAACCATGGGGGTATTCGCAGTTTTCGCAGTGTGGTATATGAATGTGCCTGTGACACGGAACTTTTTCTACGCTTCTATGTGTCTGGTGGGTGCCGCGTATTTCATATTCAGAGACGCTGCGGCTCTTTAAGCGGAGAAACCTTAACTTATACTTGATAATTTATCTTCAAAGGTAAAATATACAATTATGGATGAGCGCATATGAACAGAGACATGAACATAAGCATTCTTCCGCAGCCGGATGATACCTCCTGCGGTCCGACATGCCTTCACGCCGTTTATTCCTACTACGGCGAAGACATAGAGCTTTCTACCCTCAGAGATGAAATAACCGAGCTGGAAACAGGCGGAACCCTCGCCGTGATCCTCGGTCTGCACGCACTGAAAAAGGGCTATAAAGCAACGATTTACTCTTACAACCTTATGGTTTTCGACCCTACATGGTTCAGGCTGCCCCCTGACGGTATGATTAAAAAGCTGAAAATGCAGATGGAAGTGAAAAATGACAGCAAACTGCGCTATACTTCCAAAAAGTATATAGAGTTCCTAACACTCGGCGGTGAGCTGAAGTTCGCGGATCTCTCCCCTGCCCTCATACGGAAATATCTGGACAGGCAGACTCCCATAATAACGGCGCTGAGCGCCACATACCTTTACCGCAGCCCGAGAGAGATACCTGAGAACACCGACTATGACGACCTGAGAGGCGAACCCTCCGGTCACTTTGTTGTCATAACCGGATACGATAAACCGGCGAAAAAAGTGAGCGTGGCTGATCCCATGCTCCCCAACCCGTTTATGAAAACAAGCCGCTACAGCGTAAGGATGACGCATCTTATAAATGCCATCCTTCTGGGCGTTCTCACATACGATGCCAAACTGCTGGTTATCGAAAAAAATGAAACGGACGGTGATGTGCAGAAATGACAAATATTATAGTAGTTAACACACCCTCAGAATGGAAGTTCGACACTCCCGACGCAAGAGTGGTTTCCGCATGGAACTACCTCACAGACCCTGAATTCAACACCATGAAAAAAGCTAAGGTTTTCAACCTCTGCCGTTCATACCAGTACCAGAGCTACGGATACTATGTTTCGCTTCTGGCGGCAGCCAGAAACCATATACCCTATCCGAATGTTATGACCATTCAGGACTTTAAGTCAAAGGCGTTCGCGAAGCTTATTTCCGATGAAATAGACGAGCTTATACAGAAGAGCCTCGGACATCTCACATCCGAAAGCTTTACCTTAAGCATATACTTCGGGCGCAACCTCGCCAAGAGATACGACAAGCTCAGCTCACGCCTTTTCGGAATGTTCGTTGCCCCCATGGTGCGGGCGGACTTTGTGAAGCTCAAGGAAAAGTGGATGATCCACGCCATAGCTCCCATATCCATGACGCAGGTTCCGGAAGAGCACTTCGGCTTTGTGGAGCAGGCTGCCAGAGAGTTCTTCGTCCGTAAGCCCAGAGCAGCCCAGAAAAAGAACTACCGATTCGACCTTGCCATACTCACCAATGCCTCTGAAAAGACCCCACCCTCTGACGATGTGGCGATTCAGCGTTTCATGAAAGCTGCTGAGAAGGAAGGGGTAAACGCTGAGATAATCAGCAAGGACGACTACACCCGCATACCCGAGTTTGACGCGCTCTTCATAAGAGAGACCACCAGCGTAAACCACCATACATATCGTTTCTCCCGCAAGGCGGAGACGGAAGGGCTTGTTGTGATGGACGACCCCGCCTCGATCCTACGCTGCACCAACAAGGTTTATCTGTCCGAGCTTATGCAGAAAAACAAGATACCCACGCCCAAAACCACCATTCTGCACAGGCACAACATGAACCACGCAAAGAAGGTTCTCCCCTTCCCGATCATCCTCAAGCAGCCTGACAGCTCATTCTCTCAGGGTGTGGTGAAGGTCAATGACGAGAAGGAATACAAGGAAGCCATGGAAAAGCTCCTCGACAAGTCCGCCCTTGTGGTGGCGCAGGAGTTCATGCCCACCAGCTTTGACTGGCGTGTGGGAGTAATAGGCGGAAAGCCGATTTACGTCTGCCGTTACTTCATGCACGGCAATCACTGGCAGATTGTGGAATGCGATGAAAACGGGCAGCTCCACAACGGAAAATTCGACACAATGCCCGTTGAAGCCGCCCCCGCCGGAGTAGTGGAGCTTGCCCTCAAGGCGACTAAGTGCATAGGCAACTCACTCTACGGAGTGGATATAAAACAGGTCGGCGATAAATTCTACGTCATAGAGGTAAACGATAACCCAAGCATAGAATCTGATGTTGAGGACAATGTGCTGGGCAAAAAGCTCTATGAGATAATCATCGGCGAATTTGTGAACAGGCTTGTCGCGAGGAAGGTAAAGTAACTATGTACGGACTTTTTTCCGTTTGCGGAATAGAACTGGAGTACATGATAGTCTCAAAAGACGGACTCGGAGTACTGCCCGTCAGCGATCAGCTTCTTAAAGCCGCCGCCGGAGAAATAACCCAGTGCTTTGAGCACGGAGCGGTGGGCTGGTCAAACGAGCTTGTTCTGCACGTAATAGAGCTTAAGACAAACGGTCCGGCGAAGGAAATCAGCGGGCTGGACACTCAGTTTGCCGAAAACATCGCAAAAATAAACGCAATCCTCAGCGGGTCTGGCGGGATGCTCATGCCCACAGCCATGCACCCGTTCATGAACCCCGATACGGACATGCACCTCTGGAACCACGGCGATAAGGAAATATACGAAACATACAACAGGATTTTCAACTGCAAGGGGCACGGCTGGTCAAATCTTCAGAGCACCCACATTAACCTTCCCTTCGCCACTGACGAGGAATTCGGCAGACTCCATGCGGCGATCAGAGTTCTTCTGCCGCTGATTCCGGCTCTCGCCGCAAGCTCCCCGTTCCGTGAGGGGGAACACACCGGCTGGCTGGACACAAGAATAATCACTTACAGAAACAATCAGAAGAAGATCCCCTTCATCACCGGACAGGTGATCCCCGAGCCGTGTTTTTCATGGGAAGCTTACGAAAAGGGGATACTGGAGCCCATGTACAGAGATATAGCACCCTATGATCCGGAGTGCATACTTCAGGAGGAGTGGCTGAACTCAAGAGGAGCCATAGCGAGATTTGACCGCAGGGCGATAGAGATACGCCTTATGGATATACAGGAATGCCCCAAGGCGGATATGGCGGCGGTTTCTCTTATAACAGAGACATTGAAAAAGCTGATCAGCGGCGGGTGGAGCACCTATTCCTCACAGAAGGAGGCGGATCAGGCTTTTTTGGTTGACCTCATGAATAAATGCGCGAAAGACGCCCGCAATGTGGACATAGAAAACCCTGCGTATCTCAGCCTGCTGAACATCGAAGGCAAGGTGACGGCGGCTGAGCTGCTCCTTGAGCTGGCTGAAAGGATGCCCGAAAACGCGCCGTATAAAGCCGAAGCGGTGAAGCTCTGCTCCATTGACTCCCTTGCGGAGAGAATAATGTCCCAAACTGGAAACAGACCTTCCGTTGGCAGGCTCAGGGAAGTTTACGGAGAACTGGCTGAGTGTCTGGCGGAAAACAGATTCTTTCAGCCATGAGCGTAATAGTCATCTGTGAGCACGCCGTAAACACTGTACCTGCGGAGTTCGGGTATATGTTCAGGGGAAATGAAGACATTCTCCGATCACACAGAGGCTATGACGCGGGAGCGGCTGAGGCGGCACTTCTTCTGGGAAAGCTGCTCGGCATAACTCCGATCACGGGCAGCATCACACGCCTGATCATCGACCTCAACCGCTCGCCGCACAACAGGGCGGTCTTCTCGGAATTTTCCAAAAACCTCAGTACAACGGAAAAACAGAGGCTTTTCGATGAATACCACACGCCGTTCAGAAAAAAAGTTCTTGAGGCTGCGGAAAAAGCGAAAAGACCTGTGCTCCATATTTCCGTTCATTCATTCACTCCGGTATTGAACGGCGATATACGGAAGGCGGACATAGGCATTCTTTACAATCCGGCAAGAGAGAGCGAAAAAGCGGCGGCAGCAGCCCTAGCTAGGGGACTTAAGACACTGCCGTATAAGGTGATGAAAAACAGCCCATATCAGGGCAAATCCGACGGCACGGCTGCATGGCTCCGCAAGCTCATACCCGATGCGGATTACTCCGGCATTGAACTTGAACTCAATCAAAAACTCCTCACGGACGGGCGCTTTCCGGAGGAAATAATCGCTAAAACGGCAGCCCTTCTTAAGGACTGAAAGAGATAAGAGCGTAGCCCAAAGCACCTCTGGTGTCTATAGAACACAGCTCGCACTCCTTCTCACCCCGCTCATACTCCAGCAGTTCCCCTCTGTAACCGTCTGTAATAAGCCCGAAAACAAGTTTCCTATAGTCCTTGTATTCACGCTTTATCTGCGAAAACTTCTCTATATCTCTTATTATGCTCGGATAAAATGCCCCGCGGTTATAGAATGACTGGCATTTCAGTTCAGCCACATAACTTTCGCCATCAAAATGAAGTAAAAAGTCAGCCTTTAAATCCGCTTTACGGTATACATTCACCTCACGCTCAAAGAACACGTTATTAGAATTAAAGAAGCATGCCATTTCGCATTGAAACCATATTTCAAAACCGCCGGGCAGCCTGCTGATATAGTTTATTTTACGCTCGTTTTCACCAATCCAGTTAACTATTTCCCTTCTGAAAAGCGCCGAGAAAGACATGAGTATTCTCCTGTTTCCGTCAGCCGCCGCTGCCGGAAACAGGAATC
Source organism: Geovibrio thiophilus (assembly GCF_004087915.1). Classification (NCBI taxonomy): domain Bacteria; kingdom Pseudomonadati; phylum Deferribacterota; class Deferribacteres; order Deferribacterales; family Geovibrionaceae; genus Geovibrio; species Geovibrio thiophilus. The sequence continues at coordinate 739,841 of NZ_CP035108.1, read as the reverse complement.
GGCGTAACGCAGGATGCCATAATGTCCATGAGGCGGCTTAAGCCTTCCGTGGGCTGCTGCTGTCTGGCGGAAACACGAACCTGATATTTCGCTGTCTGGTTGGTGCTTCTGGTGTTTTCTCTTGTGGAGGTGACATTGCCGTGAATCTTGATCCCGCCGCTGCCGAATAGACCGAACTTGAAATTAGCGTTAACATCAGCGTCCACGCTCTTTGAATCTGTCTCCTTTGCCGTTGCGGTGTCTGTGACCTCCATCTGAAAGTCGATCTGAACATCATCGACAAGGAGCGACGGAATCGGCACGAGTCCGATAAAAGGCGCCTGCACCTTCACATTTGACACTCCGCCCTGATCACCCAGCGGTCGCTGAAGATTAAACTCAAGCAGCCTCGGCTTATCGCCGTCAAAGCCTATCTCCTTCATAAAAGCAAAAGCTGAAACCGCCAGATGCTTCTGCGCGTCGCACGCCGCCTTAAGAGGCGCGGCTATGAGCTCCTCAATGGGCAGTCCCCTGAACTCCGAACCAACGTTAGGCATGGTAAACTCCTTTATTTATTAGTTTCTTTTCTGGGCTGTATGGTTTTGTCAAAATCGGTTATTATTCTGGACATCCCCTCCGGTATGGGGGCGGCTCTGAACTTCACCCGTACATTCATCACAGATTCGCCCTTGCCGCCGAAGCTCACATTCAGGCTTGAACGCTCGACACGGTTTGCGTAAAGCTTGTTCTCCTTATTGTTTAAAAGTGACGTGTCGGGCTGCCGCTGCTTGAGCTCCGTCTGGTTAACCCTCACGGAGAAATCCATCTCCACCTCTTTGATATTCAGAGTGGAGGGATTCACAACTGATATAAGAGGAACGTCTATGACAGTTTCCTCATCCAGACGGAGGCGGCGGGTGACAGGCTCTCCGCTTGCCGGGTCAAAATACCTGCCAAGTATTTCGATGTTCCGTGCCTCGATCATCTCCATGGCGGAGCTTATGGAGTGCTGCAAGCCTCTTATGAGGTCTGAGAATGTCTGTGTATCCTCTGTTTTCTGTTTCCAGAACATAAACCTGCCCGAATTAATTTACTGTCTTATAATAATAGATCTCAGCAATACATTAAGCCATTTATACACGTAAAGCAAATAAAAATATCTTTAAGGCAAAAAAATATTCGTAATTATATGTTTATTTTTTACTGATTTGTGATAATCTCCGCCGATGAAAAATAATTACAGCAACCCTCATTTTCTGATGCTTCTCTACACAGTGCTTGTTTCAGGCTCCTTCCATATAGGTCATTTTCTTGTAAATTATATGGACTCCACAGTGCTTACCTTCGTGCGGTTCCTGATGGGCTCCGTGCTTTTCGGGATATATGTTTTCCCGCGGTATGAGGTCAGAGTACCATCTCCGAGTGATTTAGCCCGCTACTTCGCCATAAGCGCCAGCATGATCTTCTACTTCTGGGCGATGTTTGAGGCTCTGCGCTATACGACTCCGCTGAACACAGCCATAACCTACACCGTGGTTCCGCTGTTTTCCGCCGTATACGGGATCTTTCTGCTGAAAGAGAGGGTTTCATTAAGGAATTTCATCGTGCTGCTTGCCGCTATGTTCGGCGCTATGTGGGTTATAATAGACGGTTCTCCGTCAAGGCTCGTTGAGCTTGACTTCAACAAAGGGGACATAATTTTTCTCATCGGGTGTCTGTGCATAGGGCTGTATTCGCCGCTTTCCAAAAAACTTCATAAGGGCGAGCCCATGCCTGTGCTGACTCTCTGGACTATGATAACGGGAACTGTCTGGCTGCTTCTGATCGCCAATGTGAAAATACTTGAAATAAACATCCGCCTGCTGGACGCCGCTTTCTTCGCGGGAGTGGCGTATATTACCGTTTTCGCCACCATAGCCACCTTTTTCATCGTGCAGTATTCCAGCAAGAAGCTTCCGGTGAGCAAGGTAATGAGCTATATTTACCTGACGCCTATATTCGTGATAATTATTCAGACTGTCATAGGAAAAGGGCTGCCCCACGCGGCGGTAATCCCGGGAATTGCTACCTCCGTCATCGCCACATTCTACTTTCTGCGTTCCTAAACGCAGGTGCTGACCCTGTTCCTGCCCGATTTTTTCGCCAGATAGAGAGCCTCGTCCGCCCTTTTTATAAGGCTGTCCATGTTTTCACCCGGAATGTATTTCGCCACACCGCAGCTTGCCGTGATCTTCGGAGCCCCGCCGCAGCTTATGATGTCTATTCCGCATCTTATCCTTTCCGCTATGGCGGCGGCTATCTCCTCTCCGCCGTAAGCAAGAATTATGAACTCATCACCGCCCCAGCGGGCAAATACGTCCACCTGACGGATCTTCTCCGCCGCGGTGAGGGTAACCTTTTTCAGTATCTCATCACCGGTGCTGTGCCCGCAGGTGTCGTTTATAGCTTTAAAGCCGTCAAGATCGAAGAGAATAATCGAAAAGACAGTTCCGTTCCTGTCGGCAAAGGACTCTGCCCTGCGGAACTCGTTCTCGAAGGCTCGCCTGTTCAGAAGCCCTGTTAGTTCATCTGTGGATGCCATTTTCTCAAGCCTGCTCTGGAAGAAGTTGACAGTGAATATGTTAATGAGAATAACAAGAATGCTTACGAAGAAGCCCAGAAACATGTTCTGCCACAGGTTTTTGCGCAAACCCTCAAGGGGCTTGCTCTGGTTGTTCTCCACAAAAAGGAACCAGTCCAGTTCCTCAATATAGCGTACGGTGAGGAAAATGTCGTCCCCGCCTCTTTTATATTCGTAAAAGCCGGAAGCCTCACTCACTGTGAGGGCGTCCTTTGCCACATCCTTAAGACCTTCCTCTTTGTATATATTATCCGCAAGGCTCTTCCCTCCCGGATACATCTGTACATCGCCTGTTCTGTCCACAAGGTATATGTCTCGGTCGTATTTCACCTGATAGGCGCTGAGAAGGTTTGTTATCCGCTGGAGCTCAAGCCCCACTCCGGTTACGCCGAGAAGATTGTTATCGTAGTCGTTGAGCCTGTGGTTTATGAAAACTGTAAGCGTGTTCTCCTCCGCTTCGTTTTCGTCAATCACTATGTCGTAATCCTTGTGCAGATCTTTAAAACCGTAATACCAGACATCATGAGGGTCTTCCTCACTGACGGTTTTCAGCACGCCGCCGTGATAGTAGTATTTCCCTGTTTTCTCGGAAACAAAGAATGCGGTGAAAAAACCGTATTTATTCTTTATCTCCTGAAGATATTTTTCCACCACACCCGTGCTCAGCTCCCCGTGCAGCACCCAGTCCTTAAGAAAGGTGTCGTGCGCCATGAGTGATGAGACAAACACAGGACGCATGAGGTCCCGCTGAATTTCGGTGTAGATATTGTCCCTTGTGAGAGGGAGCGAGCCGTATATCTCATTCTCACGCATTGTTTCCTTTACTGAGAAATAGTTAATGAGATTCACGCATAAGAATCCGGTAAAAAGAATAAGACATAAAATTGTTATAAGCTTGGGTTTCACGGAGACAGCCATTCTGATACCTCTTACTCTCTTTCATATAATATTACACAGCAATAGTGAAGAAATATCGCATTAACAGTGTAAAAATTCCGTCAAAAGAGTTTTTCAGGGAAACACAGGGCGCGCGGGGCGCCCTGTGCAGTTAAAGACTTTTATAATTGAGCAGCAGAGCGGAATTTATAATCACCGCCACGGAGCCGAGATTATGCACCAGAGCTCCGGTAACAGGGTTAAGCAGCCCGCCCATAGCCATGAATATAGCCACGAAATTGAGAATAAGCGAAAGGCTTATGTTGAGATTGATGGTGGACATGGTTTTTCTCGCCAGCTTCAGCAGGTGGGGAATAGCCTTTATCTCATCCCCCACAAGAGCGACATCCGCCGCCTCCACAGCTATATCGCTGCCGATTCCGCCCATTGCCACGCCGACATGGGCGCATTTCAGAGCGGGCGCGTCGTTTATGCCGTCGCCTATCATGCAGACCATCCGCTTCTGCTTCTGATACTTGCCTATGTAGTACATCTTGTCTTCCGGCAGGCAGTCGAAGTGCACCTTGGGGATTCCGGCGTTTTTCGCTATGTGCATTGCCGCTTCCTGATGATCCCCCGTGAGAAGAACGCTTTCTATCTTAAGCTTAAGAAGCTGCCGCACAGTCTCCGCTGAATCACTCCTTAATGCGTCCGCAAGGGCAATGAAGCCTGCCTCTTTGCCGTCAAGAGCTATGTAGATAACCGTGCAGCCCTCCTTTCTGTGGACGGACGCGGCAGTTTTGAGCTTTTCGGAAAGCTCAACAGAGTTTTCAATCATCATATCCGCGTTTCCGGCGAGCACGGTTCTGCCGTCTACAACAGCCTTAACCCCTCTGCCTGCGGTCATAAGAAAATCCTTCGGTTCCTGCGGGGCAGTTTTGAATTTCGCTCTGAAGCCTGTCACAACAGCCTTGCCAAGGGGATGCTCGGATCTGGCTTCCGCCGCCGCCGCAAGCTCCAGAAGCAGATCGGCGGATATTTGGGGATCAAAGCTCTCCACAGCCGCCACCTCCGGCTTACCGTAGGTGAGTGTGCCTGTTTTATCGAAAGCGACTTTTGTCACCTTCGCCAGCCTCTCAAGGGCATCACCCTCACGGATCAGTATTCCGAATTTTGTGGCGTTGCCGATGCCCGCCATAATAGCTGTCGGCGTGGCAAGCACAAGGGCGCAGGGGCAGAAAACAACGAGTATGGTCACCGCGCGGATTATCTCGCCTGTTACAAACCATGTGCCGACGGCGGAAACAAGGGCTATTACCACTATCCACGTTGCCCACCTGTCGGCAAGCCCGACAATCTTCGCCTTACCCGCGTCGGCGGATTCCACAAGACGGATCATCCGCTGCAATGATGAATCCTCACCCACTTTCACCGCTTTCATGTCAAAAGCGCCGAACTGGTTCGCCGTGCCGCTGGACACCTCATCCCCGACACCTTTGTCAACGGGGAGGGATTCGCCGGTCATTACAGACTGGTCTATGGAAGTCTGTCCGGAAACGATCACACCGTCCACTGCCACAGTCTCACCCGGGAGCACACGGAGCAGATCGCCGACCTGAACATTTTCGGCGGGGATGACAGTCTCGCCTCCGTCCGGCGTTATTATCCTCGCAGTTCTTGGTGAAAGCTGAACAAGCTTCTCTATGCCCGCCCTCGCCTTCGCCACTGTGCGCTCCTCAAGCATAGCGCCGAGTGCCATAATGAACGCCACCTCACCGGCGGCGAAGGTCTCGCCTATTATCACTGAGGCTGTAAGGGCAAGCGCCACAAGCACATCCGCCTTAATGTCAAACTCAGTGAAAAGCCCTATAACGGCTCCCTTCATTATCGGTACGCCGCAGAGTATAATCGCGACCCATGCGGCATCAAACGGCAGCACGCTTATTTCAAAAAAACTCACAACAAGGGACAGGCAGGACAGTATCAGAAATATAACCGTCCGTTTGTCCTCATCCTCAATTAATTCCTTTATTTTATCCATTCTTCGCTAACCAATCCTCGAAAAGTGCTCCACGGCTTTCGCGAATTCGGCTATGGTCTTGTCAGCGTCCCCGTGCTCTATCCCGTCACGGACGCAGTGCTGGAGATGCCCTTCCAGAACAAGCTGCCCCACCTTATGCAAGGCGCTTTTGGCGGCGTTTATCTGAATGAGTATATCCTCGCATGGGACATCCTTATCAACCATATCCGAAATTGCCCTGAGCTGACCTTCAATCTTTTTTATTCGTGTCCGTACCTTCGGAACGTCCATACACTGACGCATTTCAACCTCCTATAGCTATGCCGGCTATACCCATAGGGGTATGGGTATAATTACTCCGGTTCTTTGTTGCAGTCAACAAATTTATTTTGAACATCAAACTTTATACGGAAATTAAAGTTCAGTTGAAAAAAACAGCCATCCTGATACACTTAGAATCTAACTATATCATTATGGAAAAATGAAAAAATGGAAAAGCTGTCAAACGTTATCGTTGAATTTTATGAAAAGCTCTCCTCATGGGAGCATTCTGTCGTGAAGGATACCGGGCTTACCCTGCCCCAGATGCACACCATAGAGGTTCTGGGCGGCTGCGAACCCCTCCGCATGAAGGAACTGGCGGAAAAGATGGGAATAACCACAGGCACGCTCACGGTGAACATAGACAAGCTTGTGCGGCTGGGATATGTGATCAGAAAGCCGAACGAAACAGACAGAAGGTCTTATTATGTGACCCTTTCCGAAGAGGGGGAGGTGATTTACCGCCGCCACCATGCGCTGCATATTGAGCTCACGGAGGAGATCTTAAGCGAGCTTACGCCGGAGGAAGGGCAGATTCTGGAAAGGCTTCTCACCAAAGCGATGCGGGCGTTTTAGGCTTTTTCCCCCGCCATTTCGAGGATCACCGCGTATTCTTCCGCCGTAACGGGCTGAACGGAGAGGCGCATCCCTTTCCGGACAAGCTTCATCCCCTCAAGCCCGGGCATATTTTTTATATCCTTAAGCGTCACAGGCTTATCAAGTTTCTTGACGAACCTGACCTCCGTCATGAACCATCTCGGTTTTTCCTTCGGGGATTTCGGGTCGTAATACCTGCTTGATTTATCCCATGAAGTGAAGTCCGGCACGCACTCTTCGGCGCACACCTCCGCAAGCCCCACAACTGCGGGCTCTGCGGTGTTTGAGTGATAAAAGAGGATCTTGTCCCCTTTTTTCATCTCATTCATCATGAAGTTGCGTGCCTGATAGTTCCGCACGCCCTCCCAGAAGGTTTTCCCTTCCTTAGCCAGCCTGTCAACTGAGTAGGATTCCGGCTCGGACTTCATCAGCCAGTATTTCATTTATTTGCCGCCCCAGCGGTTTTTGTGCACTCTGCCCGCATCAAACCTATCAGCGGGGTGTCCCTTGGCATCGGAGTAACCGATAGCTATAAGCGCCATAGCCCGTATGTCCTCCGGAATTTTAAGCAGTTCCTTCACAGCCGCTTCCGGTTTTTCATTGGGGTAAAGTCCGCACCACACAGCCTCAAGCCCGAGAGCCTGAGTGGCAAGGAGAATATTCTGTACGGCGGCGGCGCAGTCCTGAGGCCAGTAGCCCTTGTGTTTCTCCTTTGAGGGATCGGCGCAGACGACTATCCCAAGCGGAGCCTGAGAGAACATAGCTCCGTAAGGGTGAATGGACGGGATCTCCCTCAGGGTTGATTCATCCTCAATCACCACGAAAGCCCACGGCTGCTGATTCCCTGCGGATGGAGCACTCATTGCCGCCTTAAGCAGTGTTTCGATTTTGTCTTTCTCCACCTTTTTCACGACGGAAAAGCGCCTGATGCTTCTCCTGTTGAATATAGCCTCAAGTATCTGCATGTCTCCTCCTCACTAATCAGCCTTTCTGCTGTTCCTTCGCCCATGAGTCCTTGAGCGAAACTGTCCTGTTGAACACAGGTTTTTCTTTTGATGTATCCGGATCCGCCACGAAGTAGCCCTGCCTCATAAACTGAAATGACGTAAGCTCTTTTGCCTCCGCAAGTGCGGGTTCGCCCCAGCACTCGGCAATTCTGAGGGAATCGGGATTGATGTTCGCCGTGAAATCCTGTCCGTCTCCCGCTTCATCAGGGTTTTCCTTGGTGAACAGGTTGTCATACATTCGGACTTCGCACTTAACGGCATGCTTCGCGCTCACCCAGTGGGATGTGCCCCTGACCTTGCGCCCGTCCTCAGTCCAGCCGCCTTTGCTTGCGGGATCGTACGTGCAGTGAACTTCCGTAACGTTGCCGTCAGAGTCCTTCACCACGTTAACGCAGGTTACGTAATAGGCATGTTTAAGCCTTATCTCCCCGCCGGGGAAAAGCCTGAAATATTTCTTAGGCGGGTTTTCCATGAAGTCTTCCCGCTCTATGTAAAGCTCTCTGGAAAAAGGGATCATCCTTTTGCCGTCCGCTTCGTTTTCAGGATTGTTTTCAGCTTCCAGAAGCTCTTCTGTGTCCTCCGGATAATTCACTATCACCATCTTAAGGGGATCAATCACCGCCATGCGCCTGTGGGCACGCTTGTTGAGGTCATCCCGCAGACAGTTCTCAAGAAGGGAGTATTCTATTATGCTGTTGCTTTTGGAAACGCCGATCATGTCTGTGAACATGCGGATCGATTCCGGCGTGAATCCTCTTCTGCGCAAACCCGCTATTGTGGGCATTCTGGGATCATCCCACCCGTTTACATATTTTTCCTGCACGAGCTTAAGCAGCTTGCGCTTGCTCATTACGGTGTTGGTGAGGTTCAGTCTCGCAAACTCTATCTGCTGCGGGTGATACACGCCGAGCTTTTCCAAAAACCAGTCATAAAGCGGTCTGTGATCCTCAAACTCCAGTGTGCATATGGAGTGGGTTATGCCCTCTATGGAGTCCTCAAGCCCGTGGGCGAAGTCATACATAGGGTAAATGCACCAGTCGCTTCCGGTGTTGTGGTGCTCAGCGTGCGCTATGCGGTAAATAACCGGATCACGCATGTTTATGTTCGGCGAGCTCATGTCTATCTTCGCTCTCAGAACCTTCTCACCGTCTTTGAACTCGCCCTTCTTCATACGCTCAAGGAGATCAAGGTTCTCCTCGGCGCTGCGGTTTCTGTACGGGCTCTCCCTGCCGGATTCGGTGAGTGTACCCCTGTACTGCCTTATTTCCTCTGCCGTGAGGTCGTCCACAAACGCCAGTCCGTCCCTGACGAGCTGGACAGCGTATTCGTAAAACCTGCCGAAGTAGTCGGAGGCGAAGTATTCCCTGTCTTCCCAGTCAAACCCCAGCCACTTTACATCACGTCTGATCGATTCCACATACTCAGTGTCCTCCTTCAGGGGGTTTGTGTCGTCAAAGCGGAGGTTGCACTTTCCGCCGAACTCTTCCGCCATGCCGAAATTGAGGCAGATCGATTTGGCATGCCCGATGTGGAGATAGCCGTTAGGCTCCGGCGGGAAGCGGGTGTGAACCCTGCCCCCGTTCCTGCCTTCCTCAAGGTCTTTTATGATTATATTCCTGATAAAATTTGAACCCTTGTAAGTTTCTTTTGACTCGCTCATCTGTTTCACCGCTTATTTTTTGTTAAACTCAAATATTAAGGGAAATTTACGCCGAATGCAACAGCGGACGGATACGGTTCTTCCGAAGATTTCATTCATTGAGCCGCGCAGTATTCCGGTGCCCCCTAAAAGACGTATAGCATTCTAAAATCGGATTGCTATTAATTGCGTGTTAGTCTAAAAATAATGTAATGAGAAATATTGGCTTTATTGTCTTTGCCCTTCTTATTGTCTTCACCGCGAATGCTCAGGATATTTACCTGAAAAAGAACAGGTTTTTCACCGAACTGGTCATAGCCGGAGCCGCAGAAAACATAAAAGATGTAAAAAAAGGGGAAAGAACCATCACTCTTTTGTTCGCCAAAAACCTGTCGGCCGGTTTTTCGGGCAGACTGGACGACCGCTTCATCTCAAAAATCACCGTCAAGGGCGCCACACTCACTCTGGACTTCGCTGAGGACACGGACTTCACCTTCATGACCGAAGGGGTGGACGCCAAGATAGTTGCCTCCCGCAAGAAAAAAGCCGATGATATTAAGCTCGGCTACGGCATTGAAGAGGCAATCATCAAAAAAGGAAGCGGCATTATAGAAAACGCCGAGGCGGACAGGCAGCTCGGAGTAGCCGATGAGCTCATGGCAAAAGGCGCTCATGAGCAGGCGGCTGTGACACTCGAAGGTCTGCTGGCTTCGGATATTAACAACTATTACAGACAGGAAGCCCTGTTCCGCCTTGGAAACGCCTATTATGAAATGGGCGCCAAATCATATAAGAACTACATCACCGCATCTCAGATATTTGACGACTTTATAAACCTTTACCCCGACTCATACCTATTCAGGGACGCTCTTGTCAGATCCGCCGATTCAAAAGAAAAGGCCGATATGTATTACGAAGCCATATTCGCCCATGAAAAGATAATCCGACTCGTGCAGAACGAGAATATACAGAAGAACTCCTCCAGAAAAATAGCCGAGATATACCAGACGCTGGGACAGACAGACCGCGCTATAGAGGCGAGAGAAAACTATCTCAAACGCTTCAGGGACGACAGAGACCCCCAAGCGGCGATCATCGGCATGCTTTACGCCGATAAAGGGGATACGGATACCGCCTTCCGTTATTTCCAAGGTCTCACAGGAAGGAAGATCGACTACTCCAAATTCACGGCAGATTCCCTTTACGCCATGGGCGAAGTGTTCGACAAACGAGGCAGAACGGAAGAGGCGCTGAACGCCTTCCGAAGAGTGTTCGGTTTTTACCCGTCTCACGAGAAAGCGGATATGGCAATGTACCGCGCAGCTCAGATGTATGAGAAAATGGGCAACAGAAAACAGGCGGATACGCAGCTTTTGGACACTGTGAAAAAACACCCCGCAAAATCCGGCGGGCTTCTGGCTTCGATCAGATACGCCAATTCGCACATAAGCGATAAAAATACGCAGGACTGGGAAAAATTTCTCGCTCCGGCTCTGGCTTCAAAAGACATTGAAATCCTTGAGCAGGCGGATTTGATGATCATAAAATCCCTTTTCAATGAAAAGACTTATGACAAGGCTCTTGAGAGGATAGAGCGTTTCGGAAGAAGAAGCTACAGTTCGCCCCTGATGCCCGCCGTTTATGAAATAAAGCAAAAGATCAGGCTTCAGCAGGCAAGACAGGCGTATGATGAAACCAGATTCGATCAGGCTCAGGAGTATGTGGGCTCTCTCCTTAAGGAGTTCCCCGACTCACCTTACAGACTTGAGGCTAAAACCATCAGTCAGGCTGTATCCTACGGCAAAACTGAAGCAAGATACAAAAACGGAGACTTCAGAGGCGTTATAGACTACATAGAAAACTTTCTCACCGGCGAAACAGAAGTGATAGAACCCGCCAAGTGGAACAGCCTCCTTGACAACGCCTATTTCGGCATGGTGAAGAAGGACTTTGACGCCGCCAGAGTGCCGCAGGCGCTGGTTAACGCCAAACAGTACATCGCTCAGTTCGACAATGACGGAACCCACATAAAGGAAATAAACAGCATGGCGGAGAGACTCACGCTCACCGTGATCCGCCGGAGATTTGAGAGTGACAGATTCCTTGATGTCATTCAGGCTTATTCGGAAAATCAGCAGATAATAGACTCATCCCCGCAGGAGCCCTTCAAAGACACAGTGAAGGCTTACGCGGCGTTCTCTCTGTATAAAATGTCCATGCCTGACAAGGCGGCGGAGCTGCTTGCCGCAGTCGGCAAAACCAAGACTCCGGTTTACTGGCTCACAAGCCTTCTCCTCGACAACGGGGATATAAACTTTCAGGTTAACTCCCTTGACCCCGAAACACTGGTATTCCTTGCGGATGAGGCTGAAAAGAAAAACCCCGACACTGCGGTGAAGCTGCTGAATGAATACACCAAAGACCCCAAGCTCGCAGCGAAGCAGAAGTTTAAAATATCAAAAAATATTTCAGATGATGCCAAAAGGGAGCAGCTTCTCGTCAGAATATATCAGGACGTAAGCAGCGACCCTAACAAGCGCTTTGTCGGATACGAAGAAGTTTCACTTGATATGGGAATACTTTACTATAAAAAGAACAGCTTCCGCCCAGCGGTGGACGCCCTGAGTGTTTTCCTGAAAAGCTACGCTCCGAGAGATGACAAAAGAGCCGAAGGGCTTTACTATATGGGCAAATCGTACCTTAAACTGAAGGACAACGACAATGCGGTGAAAAACTATATGGAGCTTCTGGAAAGCGTGCCAAGCTCTGTTTACGCAAGCGCCGCACGTTCGGAACTGGAGGAGATACAGTGGCGGAAAAGTCTGACGAACTGACAGTGAAAGACAGCAGGATCGAAGAGCTTAAGCTCCTTATGGAGTCGTTCAACCTCGCCACCACCAAGCTGGAGGACTCCTACAGCGTTATTCAGGAGGAGGCGCGCAAGCTGCGCGAAGAGGTGGAGGAGAAAAACCGCCGCCTGTCCGCCCTCAGCAACCTTCTGGAAGGGGTTTTAATGAACTCCGGAAGCGCCATAATCGCAATCGGTAAAAACGGCTCCATACTCACGCTGAACAAGGAAGCGGAGAAAATGTCCTCAGCCTTCGGGCAGGAGAAATTCCTCGCCATGCTGGCGGGCTTCATCGAACCCGGGCTCTATGAGCACGAGCCGGAAAGGGGCGTATACCTCAAGATAAGCCTCGGCAAGCTCAGCGCAGAAGGCATATCCGGCACTGTCTACGTCATAGATGACATAAGCGACCTGAAAGCCCTTGAAAAGGAGAAGCACAGGGACGAGAAGCTGATGCTCATGGGGGAGATGGCGGCTAACATCGCCCACGAAATACGCAACCCGCTTGGTAGCATTGAGCTCTTCGCCTCGCTCCTCGGGCGTGATCTGGAGGATTCGCCGGACAAGAAGCGCCTCACTCATTCCATAATCAAGGGTGTGCGCACAATAAACTCCATAATCTCCAATATCCTCCTTTTCACCAAGGAGATACAGCTTGAGATAAAAGAGCATTTCCTGTCCGACATAATAGACGATGTTATACTTTACCTTCAGCATATAATGCGTGACAAAGAAGTCCGCTTCATCAACAGCATAGGCGAAAACCAGAAGATACAGTGCGACGCGGAGCTCTTCAAGCAGGTTGTGATGAACATTATCCACAACTCGGTGGACGCCGTGAAAAGCGGCGGTGAGATACGCATCGAAGCCGGAGCGGACAAAAATGAAAGCTGGTTTACCATAACGGATAACGGCAGCGGCATTGAACCCTCCATGACAGGCAAGCTCTTCATGCCGTTTCAGACCACCAAGGCGAAGGGAACAGGGCTGGGGCTCGCCATTGTCTACAAGATAGTTAAGGCGCACGGCGGCAATATAGAGGCTGACAGCGACGGCAAAACCTACACGACCTTCCGTGTTGCGGTTCCGGTATAGGTGTTTAATGAGCGATAAAAACGAAAGCAGAAAAGTTCTCATAGTCGATGATGACGACAACATGCGTGAAGCCCTCAAAGAAACGGTGCGCCGCATGGGGCTTTCGGTGGAGACAGCCGAAAACGGACGTGAAGGGTTCGAGAAGGCGTCCTCCCGCCCCTATGATCTGATCGTAAGCGACATGCGTATGCCGGAAATAGACGGACTGGCGATGTTCAACATGATGCGCTCCTCCGGCATAGAAACTCCGGTCTGCTTCATCACTGCCTTCGGCACTGTGTCAAACGCGGTGGCAGCGCTGAAGCTGGGCGCCTCGGACTACATACTCAAGCCGTTTCCGCCGGAAGTCATAGAAGAGCTCATAAGACGCACATTCGAGATAGAAAGCCTCAATAAAGGTGGCAAACGCAAAAAGAACAAGGCGGTTTTCCGCAGTGCGTTCATGGCACGTCTGTTCGCACTGGCAAAGGACGTAGCAGGCAGTGAGGCGACAGTTCTGATCACAGGTGAATCAGGCACCGGCAAGGAAGTTCTCGCCCGCTACATACATGACAACAGTTCCAGAGCGGACGGTCCCTTCGTTGCGGTGAACTGCGCTGCTATTCCCGAGAACCTTATTGAGAGCGAACTCTTCGGATTCGAGAAGGGAGCCTTCACCGGAGCTATAAACCGCAAAGCGGGAAAATTCGAGTTGGCGGACGGCGGCACAATCCTTCTGGATGAGATCGGAGAAGTGCCTATCCATCTTCAGGCTAAGCTGCTCAGGGTTCTTCAGGAGCGTGAGGTGGAGCGTCTCGGCTCCATTCGCCCCGAAAAAATAAATGTCCGCATACTCGCCACCACCAACAGAGACCTTAAAAAAGAAGTGGCATCAGGCAATTTCAGAGAAGACCTGTTCTACAGGCTAAATGTCATAGCGATCGAGCTCCCTCCTCTCAGAGAGCGCAGGGAGGATGTGCGTGAACTTGCCGAGTTTTTCATGTTGAAATACGCCGAAATAAACCGCAAGGGCTCATGCTCTCTCGGCGAAAAGGCGCTTCAGGCTCTGATAGACTATGACTGGCCGGGGAATGTCCGTGAGCTGGAGCACACCGTAGAGCGCGCTGTCGTTCTCTGCCGGGATAAGGTGATAAGCGAGAGGGATCTGTTCCTCCACGGGATAACAATAAAGCAGTTTCTGCTGGAAAGCGATTTTCAGAAAGAACTCCCCGCTCAGCAGGCAACTGTATGCACCGAAACCGCATCGGGTGAAGAGGTGTGCAGAACCGTGCCGTCTGTCACCACAGTCGGAGTCACCATCGCAGAGATGGAAAGAGAGCTTATTCTGAAAACCCTTGAGGAAGTGGGCGGAAACCGCACCAAGGCTGCGGATCTCCTCGGGATAACAGTGCGCACTCTGCGCAACAAACTCAACGAATACAGGGAGTCAGGGCATTACAGCGACTGAACCCGTCTGTCTTAACTATAAAAAATTCTCCCTCCGTGGGAATTTTTTATACACGCTCGCGGCGGGATAAACCCGCCTTCGCTTCGCACGGCGCGCTCCCATCCTTGGGAGCGTTTTTTATACCTGCTCTGCCTTAACTATAAAAAATTCTCCCTCCATGGGAATTTTTTATACACGCTCGCGGCGGGATAAACCCGCCTTCGCTTCGCACGGCGCACTCCCATCTGTCTTAACTATAAAAAATTCTCCTTCCGTGGGAATTTTTTATACACGCTCGCGGCGGGATAAACCCGCCTTCGCTTCGCACGGCGCACTCCCATCCTTGGGAGCGTTTTTTATACCTGCTCTGTCTTAACTATAAAAAATTCTCCCTCCATGGGAATTTTTTATACACGCTCGCGGCGGGATAAACCCGCCTTCGCTTCGCACGGCGCACTCCCATCCTTGGGAGCGTTTTTTATATCTGCGCCAAAGCTTGGGCAAAGTCTTCCTTGATGTCTTCGATGTGTTCGATGCCTACTGAAACACGGATAAGCTCGTCGGGTGAGCCTGCGGCTTTCCTGCCTTCGCTGGTAAGCTGTCTGTGGCTGGTGCTTGCGGGGTGAGTGACGAGGGTCCGCACATCGGCGAAATTCGCCACATGGTTAGCTATCTTAAGCGCCTCAATAACCGTTACGGCAGCGTCCAAACCGCCTTTCACTCCGAAGCTCAGCACTCCTGAACCGTATCCTTTCAGATATTTATCCGCCCTTGCCTTGTTGGGGCTGTCGGGAAGCGCAGGGTAGTTCACCCACTCAACCTTTTCATGAGCCCGCAAAAACAGGGCGAGAGCAAGAGCGTTTTCAGAATGAGCCTTGATCCTCAGATGAAGAGTCTCGATACCCTGAAGTATATAAAACGAGTTCTGAGGCGAGAGGCAGCCGCCGGCATCCCTCAGAGCCTCAACACGCACTTTCACGCCGAATGCTGCCGCTCCGAAGGCTTCAGCGAATACAATTCCGTGGTAGCTGGGGTTCGGCTCGGTAAATGACGGGAACCTGCCGGAGCCTGCCCAGTCGAATGTTCCGAGGTCGATCACGACTCCGCCCATTGAGTTGGCGTGTCCGCCTATGTATTTGGTCAGCGAGTGGATAACTATATCCGCCCCGAAATCCTTCGGACGGCAGAGAAGCGGTGTAGCCTGCGTGCTGTCAACAATAAGAGGCAGCCTGTGCTTTTTGGCGATTGCGCTCCACGCCTCCAAGTCCGCTATGTCGCATGAGGGGTTGCTTATGGTTTCTATGAAAAGAGCCTTTGTTTTTTCGTTTATGGCGTTTTCCACTGCGGCAAGGTCATACTGATCAACAATATTCACCTTAACGCCGAGGTTACCGAGGAAATAGGTAAACAGGTTCACCGAGCCGCCGTAGAGTCTGGATGAGGAGACTATTTCATCCCCTGCGCCTGCGATAACGCTGATCGCGGCGAACTCCGCAAAGTGACCGGATGACGTAACCACTGCGTGCACTCCCCCCTCAAGCAGGCAGAGCCTTTCCTCCAGAACTGCCGTCGTCGGGTTGGTGATCCGAGTGTATATATGCCCGAACTCCTTGAGATCAAACAGATTTCTGGCATGCTCAATATCCCTGAACTGATAAGCGTTCGTCTGGTAGATGGGAACAGTGATAGAACCGTTGTGCTCTTCGGGTTTATAGCCCCCTCTTACGGCTATGGTTTCCTGTCTGTGCGGCATAGTGTCCTCCTCTGGATACGCCGGGGGATGCGGATGGGAGAATAATTCGGCTATAAAAAAACCCTGACCGCAGGTAAACGATCAGGGGGCTTGGAGTTTCTATAACCGGAGAATTTTCTCCGCCTATCTGCCCCTGAAAATATGAAGGGCGGGAGTTAGCACCTTTGCGCCTTCGTGCGCAGGGTTGCTGCGGCTTCATCGGGCCCGTCCCTCAGCCGCTCTGGATAAGCATATTTCAAGCATAAACCATATTTTTCTTTTGTCAAGATAAAACCTATAGATTTACTATGTATTACACCCCGCTTTATTGATTGAAAAAGAGGCGATTTAGGCTATAATCCTTTAGAATCCGCTGATACAGGTAATTTTATATGATAAACCGCAAGCCGAAGGTCTCTGTTCCAACACTTAATATGCTTAATGTGCTGTTTATCTCTGTGTCGTTTATATGTCTTATAAGCTATTTTATATTTTATGAAGCGGAAAAGGAGTTTGAAGCCCGCGCTGAAAACATACGCGAGCGCTTTATCGCAACCCAGAAAGCGAACATAAAGACCGAGATCCGCAGCGCAGCGGCAAAAATTGAGATCATGCGGCTCATGCGGCAGGAAGCGATAAAAGACTTTCTGAAAAACAGGGCTGAAAACACAGAGGAAATCTTAAAGAATCTATACGCTGTCGATGCCCCCGCCTCCTTAATCACGCAGACGCTGGACAGCATAAAATGGGACAGCGGAACAGGCTACTGCTTCGTTTTTGACCGCAGCGGCAGGTTTATTTTCCACGGCGGAAACAAGGCTCTCACAGGCACAAAGATACAGGATGCGGTGGAAGGCAACGGCGGACTGGAAAAATTTCTTACGGATCTCAGGGAGAAAAACGAAACCTTCGGCTCCTACGACTGGTCTAAACCCTTTTCAGACCAAAACGACCTGTACCCGAAAATAGCCTTCGCAAAGGCAGTGCCGGAGCTGGGGCTATTTGTGGCAGCCGCCTCATACACCGAATATCAGGACGCCGGACTGAAAAAATACATTCTGGAACTTTTAAGAGAAGAACGATTCGGCTACAACGACTACGGCTATTTCTTCATCATGGACGAGAACTACAGGATTCTCATGCACCCTGTAATGAAGGAGCTTGAAAACAGGAGCACTTTTGATATAGCTGATACAAGCGGCAAAAACCTCGGCGGTCTGTTTTCATCCGCCTTGAAGACAGAGAGCTCGGCATACGTCTCCTACCGCTGGGAAGCCCCTAAGGGGAAGGAGCCGGAGGAAAAGATCACCTTCATCGCAAAAATTCCGGACTGGAACTGGATACTGGCGACAGGGTTTTACTCCAGCGACTTTAATTCCTATCTCGACAGGGAAAGAAGCGAGCTGAAGGGTATTTTCTACAATGACATCATAAGGATTGCCGCCGTTCTCGGCATCATCATCCTGATAACGGCGCTGATCAGCATATATATCAATATATATATCCGTAAAATAGAGAGAAGCCGCCTGCGTGAAATGAACATGCTGGAGCAGTACAAGCTTGTTCTGGACGCTTCGTCCATCGTCTCGAAGACAGACCTGCAAGGGCGGATAAACTACGTCAACGATAAGTTCTGCTCCACCACTCTTTACGCCAAAGAGGATGTTATGGGCAAATCCCACAACGTTGAGCGCCATCCCGCCACACCAAGGGAAACCTTCCGTAAAATGTGGGAAACAATCAGCAGCGGAAAGGTATGGCACGGTGTGCTGAAAAATAAAAAGGCGGACGGCACAAGCTACTACAAAAGCGCTACCATTGTTCCGCTTAAGGATGAAAACGGCAGCATAATCGAATACATCTCCTCAGGGCATGACATAACCGAGCTCATGGAAAACAGAGACAAGCTTGAAAACATATTCAATACGGATGTGCTCACCAGCCTCGGCAGCAGAATGAAGCTTCTGGCTGATATAGAAAAAACAGCTGTTCCTGTTCTGGGGCTCCTCGACATTGACCGTTTCAGCGCCATAAACGACCACTACGGAAACAAGACAGGGGACGCGGTAATACGTGAGGTGGGCTCCGGTATTTTTCGCAGGCTCAGCAGAAAGCCTTACTCTTTCTACCGTGTCAACGCCGACACCTTCGCCGTTCTGGCGGACGGAACGGATATTGAGCGTTTCATGAACGACATCAGAGATGTTCAGTACAGCATAGCCTCCACCGGGGTGAAAACAGACGGTGAGGAGATACCCGTAACCCTGAGAAGCGGCATAGCTCAAGGCAGCAAGGATGTTCTAGCCTATGCGGATATGGCGCTTAACAACGCCAAGGTCAAAAATACCGACTTCTTCATATATGACCCCGCCGACAGCCAGATGGCGGCGAGTTACGGAAAAGACATAGCGGTGTTGAAAAGCATATACGCGGCAATCAGGAATGACGGAGTTTTTCCTGTCTTTCAGCCGATATACAACATAGCAAGCGGCAGGATAGAAAAATACGAATGCCTCATGCGGGCTGAGGATGAAAACGGCAGAATACTCACTCCGGGCGACTTCATGGATATAAGTAAGAAAACAAGGATATATCCCCGCCTTACGTTGATCATAATAGAAAAATCCGTGCAGAAGTTCAAAAACCTGCCCCATGAGTTTTCCATTAACCTCACCATAGAAGACCTGATGAATGACGAGACCATGGAATACCTGCTCACTTACGCCAAGAGCCACGATGTGCTGAACAGGCTTGTGATCGAAATAGTTGAGACTGAGGAGCTTCAGGCATTCGAGGAGGTTCTCACCCTACTGAAGGAACTCAAGAATCAGGGCGTGAAAATAGCCATTGACGACTTCGGTTCGGGCTACTCCAACTTTGAGTATCTCATTAAGCTGAACGCCGATTATGTTAAGATAGACGCGGGCATAATGAGACACGTGCTTGAGGACGAGAGAGCGACGGAGATAGTCCGCTCCATTGTGACCTTTGCCCGCCAGACAGGGCTGAAAACCATAGCCGAGTTCATAAGCAGCGAAGAGCTTCTGAAGGCGGCAGCCAGTCTCGGCGTGGACTATGCTCAGGGCTATCACATAGGCAGACCGGAAAAAGAGCTTATCGACTAGTCCACGTATACCATCTTAACGGTCATGCCGCCGTCCGCTGTGAAGCTCTGTCCCGTGATGAACTTCGCCTCATCCGAAACCAGATAATACGCCAGAGACGCTATATCCTCCGCCTTTCCCACTCTTCCGGCGGGGTGCTGCGAGTGATCCCTTTCCGATGTCTGATAACCGGAAACATTTATCCATCCCGGGCATATGCAGTTCACCCTCACATCAGGTCCCAGACTCACTGCCGAGGCATGGGTAAATGACAAGAGACCGCCCTTTGACGCGGCGTAGCTCTCTGAATTTTTCTCCGACTGAAAAGCCCTTGTGGAAGCCATGTTGATTATGCCTCCGTTTGCCCTTCTGAGGTGCGCGGCGCAGTGCTTGGTCATAAGGAAGGCTCCCGTGAGATTAACGCTTATTATCCTGCTCCAGCGCTCAAGGCTGAGCTTCTCAAGCGGCTCCGTAAAGGGATCCGCTATTCCTGCGTTATTTATCAGGGCGTCAATCCGCCCGAATCTGAGAACGCATTTTTCAACGCAGGCTTTCACGCTCTCCTCCGAGGCAACATCCGTCAAGGCGAAATCCGCGCCGCCGATCTTCT
Source organism: Geovibrio thiophilus (assembly GCF_004087915.1). NCBI lineage: Bacteria > Pseudomonadati > Deferribacterota > Deferribacteres > Deferribacterales > Geovibrionaceae > Geovibrio > Geovibrio thiophilus. Next base: position 719,967 of record NZ_CP035108.1, on the reverse strand, counting down.
GCGCCGCGTCCCTGCCGGCTTCCCCGTTTATGTCAGCGATGAAAACAGACCAGCCCTTATCAGCGAAATACAGGGCGCACCCGAGACCTATGCCGCCCGCTCCGCCTGTTATAAGCACACATTTAGTCATGACAGCCTCTCATTTAAGTGAATTATTGTCCGCCGTCCTTGTCCTTATTTTGTTAAATAATATTGCAGCTGTAAAATTAACAACAAATGCCGCATAAAATAATATAATATATTCAGACTTATGACAAACCCGGAAAAGGAGAATAATTCATGAAATACGCAGCAGCTTTTTTGTTATGCTTTTTAACGCTTCCTGTTTCCGCCGCTGAAATCGGCTTCAAAGGCGGCTTCACAAGCCCTGATGATCTGGGAGCCGTGTATTACGGGGCGGAGGTTTCCGAAACAATCGATATACCGAATAACCATAAGCTCAAGCTCTCTGCGGATTATAAAATGACCGATTTCAGCGACGCGGCAGGCTTCATGCCCGATACCCTTACGCAGGCTGCGCTGGGGATTGATATAACAGGACCCGAATACCTGTTCAACCTGAAAGCAGGAGTATCAACCGATGAGCCGTTTGAAGAGTCGGACGGTTATTTCGCCGGAATTATGGCTGCAAAAAACGTTTACGAAAGCGGACCGCATAAATTTTATCTCGGATTGGTCGCCTCCAATAAAGAACTTCTGGACGACATGTACATTCTGCCAGCCTTCGGCTATTCCTACACCGCCCCAAACCTTTATATTCTGGCGGGTTCGCTTAATATGATTAAGTGGAAACCGGCGGAGAAGGTAAGCTTTGAGGCCTCGCTCTCCGTTCTGGGACAGGGCAAAGTGAAGGGAACATACCACTGGAGCAGGGATTTCAGAACTTCTCTGGTATACTCAAATGACACGGACACATACTATCTCGGGAGAGATTATCCTGAGGATTCCGAGCTCAAAATACGCATAGCCTCCGTCAGCCTTGAGGCGGAGAAAGATATTTACGAATACGCCAAGCTTGTTCTCTCCGCAGGGATGATCACCAGCGCCAGATACTATATTCTGGATGATGACGATGAAGTTCTCCGCGACAAAAAAATCAGCGGCGGAGCAACAGGCAGCGCCGAACTGCGCATAATGTTCTAGGAGAGATAAATGGAGTTCTACCGCATACTCGCAAAAGCCTACGATGAGGTTTTCCCCTTTTCCGAAACCACCTTCGGCTTCCTCAGAAAATATGCCGGAACAAGCGTGCTGGACGTGGGCTGCGCCACCGGCGCCTACGTAAAAAGGTTCCATGAGGAAGGCTGCGAAGCCGAAGGGATTGAGTATGTGCCGGAGCTGATGAAGTATCGCATAAACATATCCGCCGGAGACATGCGCCGCCTGCCGGAAAGCTTCTCGGGCAGGTTCTCCCTTGTATACTGCATAGGCAACACCCTAGCCCACTGCACAGACGCTGAAGACGCACGCAGCATCCTCAGCGGGTTTGCCCGCTCGCTGAAAGACGGCGGCACAGCAGTAATCCAGATCCTGAACTACGCCGGAATACTTGAAAAGCGTCCGGCTGAGCTTCCGCTTATCGAAACGGAAGGTGTACGCTTCAAAAGAGAATACAGGTACACGGACGGCAGAATAGAGTTCATCGGTTCGCTCACCGCAGGCGGGCAGGCATACTCATCATCCGTAATGCTTTATCCGCTCACCCATACAGAGCTTTCAGAAGCGGCAGTTAAGGCAGGTTTTTCATCCTGTGTCCACTACGGCGATTTTGCAGGCACACCATTTAACGAAGCAGAAAGCTTCATGCTCGTCAGCGTACTGGGCAAGTAAATAAAGCCTTTATTACCATCAGTTCGTTAGGCGGTTTCCTTAAAAAACTTTGATTCTCCCTTCATGTTAAGGTTGTCAAATTTGTCAGGATTCAGTTATATTCCTGTCAGATTTTTGTCATCCAAAGGAGAATCTTGTGACGTCATCAGACTGGTTTAACCTGATCGCGGGACTGTTCGGCGGTCTCGGTCTTTTCATTTTCGGCATGAAGCTCATGTCCGAAGCACTTCAGAAATCCGCGGGACAGGGGCTTAAAAAAGCCCTCGAAAAGCTCACCAGCAACAGATTTGTAGGAACATTTGTCGGGCTGGCGGTTACCGCCGTCATACAAAGCTCCTCCGCCACAACCGTAATGGTGGTGGGGTTTGTCAACGCAGGTCTGATGAACCTCACACAGGCTCTCAGCGTTGTTCTGGGGGCAAACCTCGGAACGACCGTCACAGCGCAGCTCATCGCTTTTGATATTGAGGCGTTCGCGCTCCCCGCCATAGCCATAGGCATGATGATGAAAATGTTCTCCAAGGACGTAACCAAGCAGTACTGGGGCGAGATTCTCCTCGGCTTCGGAATGCTTTTCATAGGAATGGAGATAATGAAAGACGGCTTCGTGCCTCTGCGCAAAACAGACGGTTTCAGAGATATGTTCGTATTCTTCTCCAGCAACCCCATTCTGGCAGTCACTGCGGGGGCGCTTCTCACAGTAATCGTTCAGAGCTCCTCAGCCACGATAGGTATAACAATAGCACTTGCCACCACAGGACTCATAGACTTTTACGGCGCCTGCGCCCTTGTTCTCGGAGAGAACATAGGTACGACAATCACCGCAAATCTCGCCGCTATAGGCACAAACCGCACGGCGAAGCAGGCTGCCTTCGGTCACTTTCTGCTCAACTTCATAGGCGTTGTTTACATGCTGTTCTTACTCCGTTATCTGGTGGATTTCGTAAATATTATGACTCCCCATGACGCTGATTTTGTGGCATCAGACGGCTCCAAACCTTATATCGCCCGCCACATAGCGAACCTTCATACAATGTTCAACCTGATCAACATGCTCGTGTTTTTGCCGTTTATACATTACCTTGCCAGACTCTGCGAAGTTATCATCAAGCCGGACAAGCCGGATGAAAACAGGATGGTGCGCCTCAGCGACAATATAATGAGCACACCTGCCATAGCCGTTGAGCAGGCAAAAAAGGAGCTTATGCGCATGTCCGGCTATGCGGAAAGCATGGTGGTGGCTACAAGAAAATATCTTGTCGATGGGGATGAGTCAGGGCTTGCGGATGTTAAAACCCTTGAGGGGTATCTGGACACGTTCGATAAGGAGATTTCTGCTTTCCTTGTTAAGCTGTCCATGAAAAATATCAGCCAGAACTCCGCAAACCAGATCAACAGAATGCACCATGTCGTTCATAATCTGGAAAAAATAGGCGACTATTCCGAAAGTATCTACAACTCAATTAAAAAAATCAAAAAGAAACAGATCGTCTTCACCCCCGAAGCCAATGAAGAGCTGAAAAACATTTATGATGTTGTGGAAAGATTCTACACGCACACCATGAACAGCTACATGAACGGCACATCAAAAATAGACACGGAAGATGAAGACATAATAGACAGCCTTAGAAAACGCTTTAAGAAGAACCATGTTAAAAGGCTCAACGCAGGGGAATGCACCATAGACGCCGGACTTATTTACGTTGATATACTCAACTGCCTTGAGAAAATAGGCGACCATACTTTCAACATCGCTCAGGTGCTTATGGCGGGCGAAAACGCCCCCGTAGCCAACCCTCATTGAGCGTATTACGGGGAGAGCTTTTTTAAGTCTCCCCGGAAACGGCGTTTATTCCGGCTGAGTAATGCGCACTTTGAAGGAGTTGCCGCCCCTGCTGTTTGTTTCATGGCTTATTCCGCCTCTGTACAGCCTGCATATGTGCTTCACTATGGAGAGCCCCAGTCCGGTGCTTGATATATTCTTATTGCGTGATTTGGAAACGGTGTAGAAACGCTCGAAGATCCGCTCCCTCTCCTCTGCGGGTATGGCGGGACCGCCGTCCTCAACGTCAAGGCTGAACTCGTCCACCGTGCTGAGCATTCTCACCTCAATATAATCCCCGCCGGAATAGGAGACTGCGTTCTCAATCAGGTTTGTCACCAGACTGCTCAGGTGCGCCCTGTTTATTTTCACAGGCACCCCTTCGGCGGTAATCCTTATCCCGGGTGCGAATTTATCGGAGTAATACTCCCTGATCTCCTCCGCGTATTCAGCGGGTTCCGTCTCCTCTCCGACCTCAATATCTTCCTCTGATGAGGACTCGTATCTGTGAAGCTCTATAACATCATTAATAAGCTGATTAAGCTGCATTGTGCCTTTGTAGACCTTGCCGAGGAATTTTTCTCTGTCCTCCGGCTTCATGTCGGGGTGCTCCATAAGTGTTTCCGCATACCCCATGACAAGCGCCAGCGGGGTCTTCAGCTCGTGAGAGATGTTTGTTATGAGCTCGCTTTTGTAAGTGCTGTAGCGCTCGCTGTCTGTTATATCCGTGAGCACTATAATTCTTGAGCCCTCCATGAAGCGCACATAGATTTCATAAACCTTATTCTGGAGTTCGTAGACCTTTGTGCAGTCCGCTTCATAGGAGAGGATCTCCTTCGCCAGCACTATGGCGTCTCTGTCCGTGACCCTGCCCAGAACATCGTCCCCGTACCGGAGGGAGCAGCCGAGTATCTTTTCAGCTCTTTTGTTGGCAAGCTCAACCCTGCCGTTTTCATCCAGCTTGATTATTCCCTCTTCAAGAAGATTTACAAGACCGTTCAGTTTTTTCTTTTCCGCCTCAAGCGTATGCTTCTGCTTCTCCAGTGCGTTGTAAGTGCGGTAAATCAGCCCTGCCACCTTGTCCATGAGCCTGCTTTTAAATATGGGAAACAAGGGCGGTCTGCCGCTTTCTATATCCTCAACTATCCTGCTTATCTTCACCACGGGTCTGCTGACTCTCAGGCTTATGAACCACAGAACCGCGAACAGCACGGCAAACAGACCGAAGAACGTTGCGTATGCCTGCTCCTTCATCTTCTTCTTCAGGCTTTCCACATAAAGCATGGGGTAAGCTATGCGGAGAACATTGCCGCCTTCCTTAAGCTCTTTTGCGTAGTAAATCATTCTCTGTCCGGTGGTTGCGCTGAAACGCTTCTCCACTCCTTCGCCTTCTGTAAAAGCATCCTGAATTTCCGGTCGGGATTTATGGTTTTCAATATCCGGAACGGAATCTGCCGCAACGTAAGAATCATCGATAACCACACCTTCGGAACTGATCAGAGTTATTCTCAGAGGCGTGGCGAGACTTATGGATTCAAGCCTCGCACGGGATTCATGGGGAGGGAGTTCGAGAACGCCCGATGCGTTTATTATCTCCCATTTGTTTTTAAGCTCGTGGATGAGCTCATCTTCGGCATTTGCGAGAAGCTGCCGCTGATAAGAAAAAAACATCAGCAGTGTCAAGCACATAACCGGAATTATTATAAAAGAGAAAAGACGTATGTAGATTCTCATTGTCAGCTCCTATTATATTATTCAAAATTTACCATCCATGGAAATTTTGAATACACGCTCGCGGTCTGTAAAACAGACCTTCGCTACGCACGGCGCACCCCCTTCCATGGGAGTGTTGTGCATGATTATTCAAAATTTACCATCCGTAAAAATTTGAGATACACGCTCGCGGTCTGTAAAACAAACCTTCGCTACGCACGGCGCACCCCCTTCCATGGGGGTGTTGTGCATGATTATTCCAAATTTACCATCCATTTATATTATTCAAAATTTACCATCCATGGAAATTTTGAATACACGCTCGCGGTCTGTAAAACAGACCTTCGCTACGCACGGCGCACCCCCTTCCATGGGAGTGTTGTGCATGATTATTCCAAATTTACCATCCATTTATATTATTCAAAATTTACCATCCGTAAAAATTTGAGATACACGCTCGCGGTCTGTAAAGCAGAGACTGCTGCGGAGCCCTGCTCCTCACAGTGACATAATTTACTGTCATTGCGAACGTTAGTGAAGCAATCTCATCAATCTGCAATATCAACTTCATTAACCTGCCATCAGCCCGACTCTGCAAAAGCAGGCGAACGCAGCGGCATCAATACAATTATTAACATGAAGAGAAAAGAAAAGAAACTGTTCCGGCTGAATATTATATTTTGAATGAAACCCTGAACCATGCTCCGCCGTCATTTCCGCAGGTATGCTCCCCGCCGAGTTGTTTTACAAGGTTGACAACAATGGGCAGACCCAAGGTTTCCAGAGAATTTATATCAAACCCTTCAGGGTAACCTCTGCCGTTGTCTCTGACAGTCATTATACAGAGCTCTCCTTCGGTTCTGAATGAGAAGACTATCTCAGGGCTCTCACTCTCGGCGGTAAAGGCATATTTAATACTGTTCGTCACCAGCTCGTTCACTATCAGCCCGCAGCACATTATCGTGTCTATCATCAGAGAAACTGGCTCAACATCCTCTTTAATCTCCACGGGAATGCACTTCATGTTTTTGCGCATGTTGTCAAGCAGGCTGTGGAAATAAGTATCCAGCCTGACCACCGACATATCTTCCGAACGGTAGAGAGACTGATGCAGAAGAGCCATTGCCATGACCCTGCTCTCCGCCTCGCCAAGTGCGTCTTCTGTTTCCTTTGAGCCGCTGGCTTCCTTCTGGAGGCTTAAAAAACTGCTTATTATCTGGAGGTTGTTCTTAACTCTGTGGTGTATCTCCTTAAGCAGAATCTCCTTTTCATTCAGAGAGCGCTTTATGGTCTCTCTGTTTTTTATCTGCTCGGTTATATCATAATAGGAAACCACCGCGCCCTGAACCCTGCCGGCTTTTTTGATGGGGGCTGCCAAAACCGCCACATTGATGCAGGTTCCGTCCTTACGGCTGAAAACCTGCTCTTCCTTTCTCCTCTCGCCGTCCTGAATGGTTTGGTATACAAAACAGCCGGATTCGTCAGAGCCTTCTTCCTGCTTGTCCATACGGTGGAGGACAGAGTGAGGTCTGCCCAGAAGCTCTTCTCTTGAATATCCGGTAATCTGCTCAACAACAGGGTTCACAAAAACAATAACCCCAGCGCTGTCCACGCCGAGAATAGCCTCTCCGGTGGAGGAGAGGATCGTCGTTTTCTGCTCGTTCATATCTTGAAGTTTATCTTTGTTTTCAGCCAGTTCGTACATCATACCGTAAATTCTCCTATAACCCACGGCAAGAACCATGAGCCCCACAGCCCAGATAAATACGTGTGTCAGCGAAGCGAGAATCACTTCATTATTCTCAATAAAAGCAAGCCTTGTCAGTGGCACGCTCACACTTATCCCGCCTCTTATCTCGCCGACTTTATAGCCTTGAACAGCGTGACACTTCAGGCATCCTTCAACTGTGATAAAAGGGCGCATGAAACGCAGATATTCCTCACCGTTTATGCTGTCCACAGAGACGTATTCCTGTGCGCCTCCGTAAAGCTTTGCAAGAGCAAGCTTCTCCCATGTATCCGGTTTATTGACAGGATTTATGAGAATATCGCTGGTGAGATGCGTCTGTATGACATCTGTATCCTGAGCCATTTCAAAGACCTGCCTGCTCATATACGCAGGATTCATCAGCGTAAGCTTTTTCCCAGAGTCTGTAATAATATCCCTGTCCTGAACATGGCTGAGGTAAGGATTAGGCTTGGTGCTTTCGCTGACGGGAACATAAACTCCGCCGTGGCTGGTGTTCCACCTTCTGTAAAGCTCATCCTTTGTGAAGGCGGATTCCGCCATTATCGCGGCGATCCTCTTGGTGGAGTTATGTATCTCCAGAAACTGAAGAAACCAGAGCACAGCCATAAGACCGGTCCAGATGCAGACAAGCAGCACTGAATAAAGCCTAACCCTTCTGATTTCCTCACGCATTAAAAACTCCGATGTATGCTTGTATGTTTACTTTTATTTTACATCTCAATAGTGAAGTTTCCAAGGGATATGAGCTTTTTTGATTAGAAAACTAAATTTTTTAATACTTATAAACTATTAGAAAATAAAAGGCCGCCATGATGGCAGCCATGCTTTTATGCTGATTTAACAGTTATTTTATCTACATTCCCGTCGGAAAGCTCCACAACCTTGTGGGCATATTCCGCATAATCTCTCTGGTGAGTCACCATGACTACAGTCAGCCCTTCCTTGTTCAGCCCGCTGAGTATCCGCATAACGGCGTCCCCGTTCGCCTTGTCCAGACTGCCCGTGGGCTCGTCCGCAAAGAGGATCGCAGGCTTGCCGACTATGGCTCTGGCTATTGCCACTCTCTGCTGCTCGCCGCCGGAAAGCTGCGAGGGGAGACGCTTCTCCTTGCCCTCCAGCCCGACCTTGGCTAGGGCTTCATACGCACTTGCTTTCTGCTCCTTCCCTGCTGGTCTGATACCCGAAAGAAACGGAAGCATTACGTTCTCAAAGGCGGTCATATAGGGCATGAGGTGATGAAACTGGAATATCATAGCCGCTTCTTCCCTGCGGAAGCGGTCTGTCTCGCAGCGCTTCATGCCTCTGAAAGGCTTCTCCATGTACACTATATCACCTTTGTCCGCATCAAGGAGGGAGGACATTATGTTAAGCAGAGTGCTTTTACCCGAGCCGGAACGCCCCAGAAGGCAAACGAACTCGCCTCTGCCCACTTCAAGGGAAACCCCTCTCAATACAGGAGTAACGACTCCGCTGCCGTTGTAGCTTTTATATATATCATTTACCTTAAGCATCATTTCACCTACAGCCTTATAATGGCGCTTGCCGGTTCGGTTCTGGCAGCCTTAAGAGCCGGAATAACCGATGCTGCCACAGAAACAAGGCAGACAACGCCCACACTGAGAAGCAGGTGAGCAGGCTCAAAATGCACCGAAGCGCCGTCCGTAAGCTCCATCTTTTCAAGGATCTTCACCGCTGTGAAATATCCCGCGCCGAAGCCGGCTATGCCTGACGCGGCGCCTATTACCAGCGATTCAAAGCTGAACAGGCAGAATATCTTGAATCTTGAATAGCCCATTGAGCGGAGTATGCCTATCTCACTCCTGCGCTCCGCCACCGATGCCATCATGAACACGGCGAGCATGAAGCACGCTATGACGAGGATCACTGCGCTTATCACAAGCACAAGGTTTTTAACGAAATTGACTGTGAACATCCTCTGTTTAACCACGCTCTGCATCGCCGTCACGTCCACATCAGGCAGAGCCTGCTTGATCTGCGCCACTATGTCGTCAATGGGGCAGCCGGAGCAGAGGGCGGACACCTCAACGAACGTCACTTCGCCGGGTTTGTTCTTCAGTTCCTGAAGAGCTGTTATGTCCATGAACACGAGCTTGTCCTCATCCGTGCCCATGGGAGCAAGCACGCCCGCCACATTGAAGGTTTTCCCTTCAATCTCCGTCTCCCAGCCTTTTTCAAGCCCGAGAAGCTTCGCAGCGGTGTTGCCCGCTATTATGTCATAGCGTCCGAACTCGCTTCCCTGTTCAAGACCGTCCATGACCATTTCCGTGCCTTCGGGAAGTTCAGCCGGTTCATGCCCGTGCGCCTTGTGGTCGGCGGTGTCTATATACCAGTAGCTTTTTATTTTAAGCTCTTCTATCCAGTTTATCCCTACCACGGCAAACTCTCTGCCGTCTAAGGAAGATGTTTCCAGAAGCTTGGGGGCGACAGAGCTTATGCGCTCCCTGTAGCCTATGCTTCTCACTCCCTTCTCCACCTCTTCCATATTAAGCTTATGAACATTGTAGGAAAGGTTTCCCATGGAAAAACCGCCGTAGCTCACGTCCAGACTTTCGGAATGGGGACGCACAAGAATGTTTGCTCCGTATGCGGTGAGCTTCTGCTCCAGACTCTCTCCAACTGTGGCGGAAACATAGTAAAGCCCCACAACAGAGATTATCCCCGCCGAGAAAACCAGCGTCAGCATGGCTGTGCGCAGCGCTTTACGGCGCAAATTCTTTAAAGGTATTGTAAAAAGATTCATCAGCCTTCCTAGAAGTACATCGAGCCTGCGGCTATATCAGTTGTCTTGAGATAGACAAAGTTTTTATCCACCGTTCTGGCAAGGGGTGACGGATTGCAGCCGCCCTTAACCTCATTGATCTTCATGGAGTGAAACTTCATACCGCAGTTGTTGCAGACCATGAAATCACCCTGCTGGGAATAGCCTTTCTTTTCACGGTAACACACGTCACAGGCATCAAACGCCGCACGGATAACGCCGTCACTGCTTTTGAGAACAAAGAACTTGACGTCCTTGCCGTTGATTTCTGTATGGTAATAGTGAGCTTTTCCATCGTTTACATCTTTGAGAGCGATTTTGACCACGCCGTTCTGAGCCTTTGCTTCTTTTGTTTTGCTGCCGCCCCAGCTCCAAGCCGCAACCGACATAACAAGAATGCCTAACAGCATTAATTTAAACAAAATCTTCATTTTTCCTCCATGTGTATTTATGTATGAACCATTCAGAGCGGAAAAAGTTCCGCCCATGCGGCACTGCCCCCTGCGGAGTGGGCAGTGCCGTCTGCGGAAGACTCCTCCCCCGAGAAGTCCTGAAAGCCGTATTCATATCTGCTTTATAGGAAATATAGACGACTGAATTTCATGTGGCAACAGCTTACTTAGGAAAAAAATTATATCTGATAACTTATTTATAACAAGAAATAAAGTATCTGTACATGCACGGAATAATCATAGAGAAAATACTCCTCTGGCATTTTTTCTCCGTTTCTCTGTGCAGTTTCTGCACAGATCATATTTGTTGGGCTGATGCTCACATTAGCTTGAACACGATCTATAAAAGGAGTAATATCATATGAATATTGCGGAGGTATTCCCTATGAAAAAATTTATTACATTCTTAACTGCGGTAATGATTATGTGCATGTTCTCTGCCGCTTTCGCTGCGGAGCGCTTCGTCATCCCCCTTGATGCGGAAAACGACCTCTACACGGCGGACAAGACCTTCACCGTTGACGGTATAGAAATAGCCGCCGCTATGTCACGCCCCACAGCCGCCTTCCAGCCCATCAGCTTCACTTTCGCCTTCTCTGAAAAAGGCGCGCCCGTTGCTGTTGAAAACGGTAAAATCAAATTCAACATGAAGATGGACATGGGCGAATACTCCTATGACCTCGCCAAGGTGGACGGAAAATACACCGCAACGGCTGTTCTACCCAAGTGCATGATGGGCGGGGAAATCTGGTTCGGCAAGCTCACCTTCTCCCACAAGGGCTCTGAGCGCTCCAAGGTATTTTTCTTCAAAATACCCAACAAAAAGGAGTAAGCCTTGCAGAACCTTGATCTTCTGGGGTTTCTGTCACTCGGTTTTTTCGGGGGGTTCGGGCACTGTATAGGCATGTGCCACCCCTTCGTCCTGTATATCTCAGGCAGATTCGTGGGCGGAAACAGAGGCTACTCCAAGATGTATGCGCCCCATCTGAAATACAACCTCGGACGCTCAGTCACTTACGCTGTGATGGGTGCGGCGGCGGGTGCGCTGGGTAATATAGCTACCCTTGCCGGAAACATGGCGGGTATACAGAAAACATCCGCCGTATTCGCAGGCGTGTTCCTCATACTTTACGGACTGCTGTCCTTCTTCGGCTATAACCTGCTGAACAAGCTGGAAAACAGATTCGCCGCCGAGAAAATAATGAACCTGATCAAAAGGATTCAGCCGAAAACCGCCTTCGGCAGCGGGCTTGTTCTGGGGCTCATACCCTGCGGGCTTGTGTACGGTGCGCTTATCGCCGCCTCCGCCTCAGCAAACGCCGCCAAGGGCGCCTTCTCCATGTTCCTGTTCGGCATAGGCACTATAACCGCTATGATGCTCGCCGCAGTCTTCGGCAACTTCATCATGGGCAGGAGAGGAATCTTCAATCTGCTCAGCCTCATTCTGCTTATCTGTATGGGAGTGTGGTTCATCTGGCAGGGAGTGAGGTTTTAGTCCTTCGAGTTGATCCGCATTGAGTTGAACACCACGATCAGAGAGCTCACCGCCATGAAAGCGGCGGAGAATATGGGGTGTATCTTACCTGTCACGGCGAGAGGAACGGCGATAAAATTATAGGAGAAAGCCCAGAAAAGGTTTTCCTTTATGATAGTAAATGTCTTTTTAGCGGTTTTGTTTAACTTTAAGATCACGGAGAGATCTCCACGCATCAGCACAGCGTCCGCGCTTTCTATGGCTATATCAGTCCCCTTGCCCATGGCTATGCCCGCATCCGCTTCGGTGAGCGCCGGAGCGTCATTGATGCCGTCACCGACCATGGCGACTTTATAGCCCTCCTGCCTGAGCTTTCTGATTGTTTCCGCCTTTTCAAAAGGGGTGACCTCAGCCAGACATTCTACTCCGTCCGCTCCGAGTGCGCTGATAAGCTTATCCGCCGCCTTGCGGCTGTCGCCTGTGAGTATAAGCACCCTGTTTCTGCGCTTCATAAGCTCAGTCAGAGTGTAGCCAGCCTCTTCCCGCACTGAATCGGAAAGAAGAATGAAGCCGATGAGTTCGTCCTCTTCCGCAACCGCCGCCACAGTGTGCCCTTTTGCGGAGAAATAGTCATGCTGCTCCCGCATTTCGGACGTTACTTCTGCGTACTCGGCGATGAATTTCAGCTTGCCTGCTCTGACCCTTTTTCCGTTTATGTCCGCTTCCACACCGTTCCCGGGGATTTCACGGAAGTTTTCTGCCGGAAGAAATTCACCGTCATAATAGTCGGTGACGGCTTTTGATATGAGGTGGGATGAAAAACGCTCCGCAGACGCAGCCAAAGCCAGCGTCCGCCCCGAGCCTAAATCATAAATATCCGCCACCTTCATCTCGCCTCTGGTAATTGTTCCGGTTTTGTCGAAGCACCAGCAGTTTATGTGGCTGAGTGTTTCCATTACTTCTCCGCTGCGCACCAGTGCGCCGAAGGAGGCTGTCTTCGTGGTGGAGATCATCACCGCCAGAGGCGTGGCAAGCCCCAAGGCGCACGGACAGGCAATAACCAGAACGGATACGGCGTTCATCAGTCCTTCAAGCCCGCTCCCCGAGCGGAAATACCACCAGCAGAAGGTTCCCGCGGCTATGGTGATTATCACGGGCACAAACCAGCCGACCAGACTGTCCGCAAGATTCTGGATCGGCGCTTTTTCCGCCTGAGCCTCCTCAACTGCCTTCACAATACGGGAGAGAACAGTTCCGTTCCCTGCCTGAAAGCATTCTATCACAAGGTTTCCGTTGAGGTTTGACGTTCCGGCGAACACATCTGCTCCTTCGGTCTTGAACACGGGGGATGCTTCCCCTGTGAGCATGGATTCGTCCACCTCACTCTCACCGTGGATCACCTGTCCGTCAGCTGGCACGGAGGAACCGGGCAGAACCTCAAGGAAATCACCGGTTTTCACCGATTTGACAGGAATAAGCACAGCCTCAAGCCTCCCTTCGGCGTATGCAGAGGGTTCAAAATCCCTTATCAGCCGCACAGTCTGCGGCTGGTATGACAAAAGACGGGTAACAGCGCCGCTGTGGCGGAGCTTGGCTCCGGTTTCTATGAATCTCCCCAGAAGAATGAGGGTTATTATCATGCAGGTGGTATCGAAGTAGACTTCCTGATCGCCGAAAACAGCGCTCACGCTGTAGATATATGAGCTGAACGAACCGAGAAAAACCAGAACATCCATATTCAGCACACGGTTTCGGACAGATTTAAAGCTGTTTATTATGAACGGATAGCCGGAATAGAACATTACAGGCGTGGCGAGCGCCCATGAGAGAAGCTTGAAAAATTTCTTAAGCCCGTCATCCATGCCGTGAAAATATCCGGCATACATGGCGAATGTGTAGAGCATTACGTTCATGGCGAAGAACGAACCGACGGAGAAGCGGTAGAAGTAGTCCCTGCGCTCCTCCTCAAGGACGCTGTTCCTGCCTCCTTTGCCCGCAGGCATGGGCGGGTAGCCGAGAGAGCGGAACTTCTCCAGCATGTCGCTCAGGCTCAGTGAGCCTTTTTTCCAGCGCACTCTCGCCTTGTGCGTGGCGTAGTTCACCCGCACATAGGTTATGTTTTCATCCTTGCGGAAGAAGTTTTCCACCAGCCATATGCAGGAGGAGCAGCGGACACCGGAAAGCACCACATCAAGAGAGCATTCCCCGTCCGCTTCAGTGAGGTCATCCTCAAAAAGCTCATCCGAAATGCGGGCGGAATCCACCCCGCCCTCTTTCCAGTCCGTGCGGCGGATGTAGAAGGAATCAAGTCCCGCGTTATGAATCAGTCCGTAAACGCTCAGGCAGCCGTGACAGCAGAAGTATAGGGTTTCTCCGTCTTTTTCGATTTTTACGGCGGAGTTTTCCTTAACATCCAGCAGGCAGTGCGCGCACTTCCTATTTGTCGTCTTCGTCGTCATCAAGCATCCGGTACTTAGGACCTTCAATATCGTCAAACTGCCCTTTTTTGCCCGCGTAAAGGAAAAGCCCCAGCGCAATAGCGCCGAGGATCAGGCTGACCGGAATCAGCAGGTATAAGGCTGCCATTTATCCGGCGTATTTAAGCGCGAACAGAAGCGGGATGCCTATCATCGTGATCAGACTTATTATCATCAGAATTGTTCCCTTTCTCATAAAAAACCTCCTGAAATGAAAATTAGTTAATATAAAAGTTCTTTTTGAGCCTTACCTCTTTGCCGTCAACAGCAAAGCTCACTTTAAGAATATGGTAGCCTTTTTCCAGCGCGGGGAGAGACGCAGTATAGCCTTCGGCGCTCTCAGACGGCTTTACCTCAAGCGTTCTGCCGCCCACGGGTCTTTCAATCTCCGCCTTTATATCGGCGGGCTTGCAGGTTCCGCCGAGACTGAAATCAAGCATGACGTTTTTATCCGTCTGCTCGATTTTTTTCACAGTGAGTTTCAGTCCCTTTTCCATTACTGTGTGCCGCATGTCGTCATAGACGAGCCCTTTTTCGTATGAGTTGTCCTCAACTCTGCCGTCAAAAAGCTTCTTACCCACTACCACTGAAGGAGCGATGGTGATCAGCGCCAGCAGAAATATCAGAAGAGTCACTTTCATTTTTTCCTCCCTATGGGTTTGCGGAACCCGGCTTCCGCCAATACGGACGCAGGGTTATCCCCTTCGGTCTCCGCCTTTAAATTAAATGTCCGCACCGGATATTTCCCGAAAGCCGCCTCCGGCAGGACAATGTATATCTCTTTTCTTACAGATTCACCTGAGCCGAGCTCAAAGCGGCGCTCCGGCTGAATTTCGTATCCTTCTGCTTCCTCAAGGCTGAGTCTTATGTTCATTTCGCTGCCTGTGCGGTTTGTGAGCCTCACATCGAAGGCGTTTATTATCCGCCCCCCCTGTTCCCTCGGCATAATCTTTGAAGCCGGATAAACCTCAAAGCCGAACGGATCGCTGAACAGCAGTCTCACGGAGAAAAGAACCGTAAATACCAGAAACAGCCCCGCAGTTATCAGCACGTTAGCCCTGAAAAACTTAGGCTTGTTCTCAAGACCGTACACATAGCCTATGAGCGATGTTTTACCCTTTTTCGCCATCACTCTGCCGCATGCCTGAATGCACTCGGCGCAGTTGATGCACCCCTGCGAGAAGCCTTGGCGTATGTCAATCCCTGTGGGGCAGGTTTTAACGCAGGCGAGACACTTTATACACTCATCCCGCCTTTCGGGGTGCATGGTGATCGCCATGGTGTGCGCGTCAAACATAATCCCCTGAAGCTTGGCGTAGGGACAGACAGTGGTGCAGAAGCCGTGGCGGAAAAACGCGAAGTTTATATATGTGATAACCGAGAGCACGCCCCAGAACCACAGGGTGACGCTGCCCAGCCTGAGTCCTGCCAGATCAGTTATAAAGTCGTATGGTGATATGAAGTACCATATCATACAGGCGGAGATCAGTATGCTGAAAACCGCTGTGAAAATATGCCCTTCCGCCCTTGAAAGCATCGTCTGCTTTTTTCTGTCCATCTTTCTGGTGAAGTCGACTATCAGTGTCTGCGGACAGAGCCACCCGCACCACACCCGCCCGAAAAGCTGGGTGACGGATATGAACAGAAACGTCAGCGCGAATATGAACAGAAGAATCAGGAAAAAATCCTCTATCCATATTGCTTTCCCGAAAAAAAACAGCCTGAGGGTCTCTATATCGAACCTCAGCAGGCTTTCATCATTCAGGCGCACGAAGGGAACAGCAAAAAACAGCAGTGTCGCTCCCCAGCGCACAGCCCTTCTGTAGAACTGCAAGTCAGCGGTCATTTATTCTCTTCTTTCTCATCCTGCTCGTCGTCGTCTTCAAGCATTCTGTACTTCGGCTTTTCCACCCTGTCTTTGCGTTTGGATGAAAAGTAGTAGAAGATCAGCCCCGCAAAAACAGCGGAGAGGAGAATGCCGTATAACAGAAATGACAGTACATCCGGTTTCATCAGCTTATCCGTCCTTTTTATATGCCCTCCGCCGCAGGGTGTAGCGTCTGCGGCGAAGGGTTTTTGTTTATGTCAGGTTACTTTTCTATACTTTCCTGATATGCCTTTTCCTGTGTCCAGCCGCTGATTGAGGGAGTATACATAACAAAATAGTACGCACCCCAGAGAATCAGCCCGAAAAAAAGCACAAGCCAGCCTAAGGGGAGCTTATGCTCCGTGTCCTTGCGGCTAAAGCTTTCAAAGTTGTCGAATTCTTCTTTCTGCATGACCTTCTCCTTATTTACCGAGAGATTCTATGTACTCAACCAGTGCCCATATCCTTTCCTTGCTGAAAGTTGAGGCAAAACCGGGCATCACGCCTTCGTAGCCGTTGGCTACCACAAGGTAAGTATCTCTGGAAGCGGGCTCAGACGCAGCGTAATCCACAAGGGACGCGCCTATGTTGCCCTCAGCGCTGACACCGTGGCAGCCTGCGCACTCCGCCGCGTACAGGGCTCTGCCTTCTTCAAGAGCAGCGGCGTCTCCGGCGAGAGGATTGGTTTCCTCAACGGAATCCTCCTCTATAACCATTGCGCCTTCCTTCTCAACAGCCGTACCTATAATCTGGAGATAAGCTACCATTGCGTCAAGCTCTGTTGACTCCGCAGCCTGTGCGAGGTCTTCCTCAGTGTAAGGGAAGCCGAGGGCGTTCATTCTAGCCTTCATCTCGTTGACATTGAGGAGTTTATCTTTCAGCCACGGGTATTTAGGCATGTTCGATTTCGGGAAGAATGCCTGAGGATTTTCCATATGCTGAATGTGCCATTCATCGGGGTATTTGCCGCCGATTCTGGCGAGGTCGGGACCAGTGCGTTTTGAGCCCCAGAGGAACGGACGATCGTATGCGAATTCACCCGCTTTTGAGTAGTCGCCGTAACGGAGAACATCCGCCTTGAGGGGTCTTACTGTCTGAGTGTGGCAGTTTACACAGCCTTCTTTCTGGTAAATATCACGCCCGGCTAGCTGAAGTATTGTATAAGGCTGAAGGTTTTCAAGCTTCGGGTGCATGCCCTTGGTAAACATTGGCGCAAACATAGTCACGACAGTACCTATAAGGATTGTCACGGCTACCATCAGCGCAAACGGTATGGTTTTGGAGTAAATATCTTTTTTCTGACTCATCACCGCACCTCCCTACGCCGCTTTCACATCAGCAAGGGAAGCCTTCGCCTGCCCCTGTCTGATAGTCATGAATACGTTATAAACAAAGAACAGCATGCCCACTACAAAGATAACTCCGGCTACGGTTCTCATCTGCCAGTAGGGGTAGTTGCCCACAAGAGTTTCCATGAAGGTATATTTAAGGCTGCCGTCGGCGTTTGTCATTTTCCACATAGCGCCCTGCTGAATGCCTGTAACCCACATTGTGATGGAGAACATCAGCTGTCCCACAAGAACAAGCCAGAAGTGGATGTTCGCCACCTTTTCACTGAAGATTTTTGTATTGTATATGTGAGGAATGATCACATATACAGAGGCACAGATTATCATAGTGACCCAGCCCATCGTACCCATGTGAACATGACCGGGAACCCAGTCTGTGTAGTGGATAAGCGAACTTATCACCCTGATCCCCTGTGAGGGACCCTGAATGGTCTGGAGACCGTAGAAGGTGATGCCTAGTACAAAAAACTTAGTGAGGTAGTTTGTTCTCATCTTGCCCCAGTCGGCGTCAACCGTGAAGTAGCCGTTGATAACGGAACCCCATGACGGAGCGATAAGGAACAGCGTGAACACTATGCCCAGAGTCTGAATCCAGTCGGGCAGGGGGGTGTAGACAAGGTGGTGTGCGCCTGTCCAGAGGTAGGCGAATATAAGCGACCAGAAAGATATAATGGAAAGTCTGTGGCTGTAGAGGGGGAGTCCTGTCGCTTTGGGAAGAAAATAATAGAACATCGCAAGTATGGGCGTTGTGAAAAGAAAGCCCACGGCGTTGTGTCCGTACCACCATTCAACGTTCGCGCTGTTTGTCCCTGCGAACAGGTGGTAAGATTTTGTCAGCGTAGCGGGGATATGCAGGTTGTTCACAATATACAGGATAGCAACGGCAATAAGTGTTGCGATAATGTACCAGAGTGAAACATACATATGCTCCTCTTTCCTTTTGAAAATGTTGGTGAGAATAACAATGGTGAAAATCACCCAGAGAATAACAATGGCTATGTCGATGGGCCATTCAAACTCGGCGTACTCAAGTGACTGGTTCATGCCTATGAAAAGCGTGAAAGTAGCCAGAACCATGCCGACATTAAACAGCCAGAGATGGAATCTGGCCAGCTTGCCGAGAACAAGGTTCCTCTTAGTAAGCCTTATTGTGAGATAGTAGAAAACACCGAACTCCGCGCCGATTCCCAGCCCGTAGGCAAGGACGTTGGTGTGGATGGTTCTCAGCCTTCCGTAGGAGAAGTATTCACCGAAGTTGAAATCGGCATTCCACATCTGCACGGAGATAAGAAGCCCGATGACAAGCCCGATGACTCCCCAGAAGATCGCAGAGAGTATAAACCCCTGCACCGTTCTGTAGTCATATGAGTATTCATTCATTTAGAACCTCCTGCTGCCTTTTTATAGCAGCGACATGTATAAAAAATTAAAAAATGAAGTCTTTAACTTTGGAGTTCATAAGCTGTTCCGTCATTACGGACTGGATTTCGGCGAGCCTGTGGGTAACGCGGCAGAAGGGTTTTCTGGAACAGGCGGACGGATGTGCGACGCACACGTTTATGTCCAGCGTAACGCCCATACATTTGAGAATATCATAGAGACTGGAATCAAGAGCAGAGGGGGCAGCCTCAATGCCGCCGTTTTTACCCGTGCGCGTCGTGATAAGACCGCTTTTTTTAAGTCTGTTGATCACTTTCGCAGTTGTGGGCTTGGGAACCCCGATTGCTGCGCTTATTTCTTCCACTTTTTTCATCCCGCCGTTTTCGGCTAAATAAACAACAATACGTATGGCGTAGTCGCCTTCCCTTGCAATGAACGAGTCCAATTGTTTACCTCATAGGTCAACAATACCCCTCTTTCTCTCCTGTGTCAACAGATTTAAAAAGACAGATTTAATCCTATATCACTGGTAGGAAATGAAAACAGCTCTTCTCAGCCCTTGACTCTTTTGTTCATTGCCTGTCTGGATATTCCAAGGAGCGCCGCCGCCTTGCTCTGGTTTCCGCCGCTGATTTTCAGCGCCTCGCTGATTAAAATATCCTCCATATCCTTCAGTGAAGGGAACTTGCCGGAGTAAGTGAACTGTGTGCCGCCCGGGGAGACGGTGCTTACCGCTCCTCTGCTTCTTCCCGTGGATTCCAGATAGGCAATGACCTCACCTGCGGTGAGCATATCCCCGCTTATTGCCGCAAGGTCGTAGGCAATAGAGCGGAGCTCACGTATATTGCCGGGGAAAGTGTAAGATGAAAGAACACCTGCCGCCGTTTTTTCAAACGTTTTGGCGGGGGTGCCAAGCTCCTTGCCCGCCAGTTTGTAAAAATGCGCGAACAGCAGTGGTATGTCCCCTTTCCTATCCCTGAGCGGCGGCATGTGGATTTTATGTGTGGCTATTCTGTAATAAAGATCCTTTCTGAACCTGCCGTCCTCCACCTTCTTTTCAAGGTCGGCATTGGTGGCAAGAACGATGCGCACGTCCGCCTTGTCCTCTGTATCGCTGCCCATGGCACGGAATGTGCCTTCCTGAATGAACCGGAGAAGCTTAATCTGAGAGTTTTCCGAGATGTCGCCCACCTCGTCCAGAAAAATCGTTCCGCCGGATGCCTCCAGCAGAAGACCCCGCCGTACCTTGTCCGCTCCGGTGAAGGCGCCCTTTCTGTGACCGAAGAGAGTGTCCGAAAAGACAGTGTCGTCCACATCCGCCACATTCACGGGTACAAACGCCCCTTTGCGCTTGCTCGCCTTGTGCACCGCTTCCGCCATGAGCTCCTTGCCTGTGCCTGTTTCACCGCATATGAGAACAGGCTGCATTCCGCCCGCCACAGCCTCAATATACTTGAATACGGCGTACATGCTGCTTTCCTTGGTGACGATGGAGCCGAAGTCCACGGGACATTTCAGGTGAGATGCCTCCGCCGCCTCGGCAAAGCTCTCTACCTGACGTTTAAGCTCTTCTTTTTCCAGAATATTTTTGATAGTGGTGATAAAGCGCAGACTGTCCACGGGTTTGAGGATATAGTCGTCCGCGCCCTTTTTGAGGCAGTTTACCGCTGTCTGGGAATCGTCCGCGGCGGTAATGATTATTACGGGAGTGCCCGGATGCCTGATTGATATAAAATCCAGAATGTCATTACCGTCCACTTCGGGCATATAGAGATCCAGCACCACAAGAGCAAACGCTCTTTGTCCGAGAATTTCCATCGCCTTTTTGCCGCCGGAGGCAGCGGTAATATTTTTATATCCGGCGCTTTTAAGAGCGAAATTGTACGAAAAAAGAATATCCTCCTCGTCATCCACGAGAAGTATCGGAACGTCATATTTCAGCATAAAATTCCTCCCGCTCATCCCTGTGCGGGAAATGTCACCGTTACAGAGGTTCCTTTCTCCGGCTCTGAGAAAAAGTCCAGCTCCCCTTTATGCTCCTTCACATAAGTATAAACGATTGAAAGCCCCAGTCCGGTTCCGCCGTCCTTGAGCTTTGTGGTGAAGAAGGGTTCGGTTATCCTTCTTATTATATCCCCGGGGATGCCCACACCGGTATCCGAAACGCATATTTTCAGATTTCCGCTCTCATCCGCAGAGCAGACAAGCCTCACTGCGCCGTTTTTATCCTTGAGCGCCTCAAGGGCATTGAGTATAAGGTTGATAAGCACCTGTTCAACCTTCTGCCTGTTTCCTTTGAAATAAGGCACAGGCTTAACTACTTCTGCTGAGAAGTGGGCGGTGTACCTGAGTATATGCTGATTTAAAATCTTCACCGCAGAGGCTACAACCTCGTCAATGCTTATTCTGTCGTCCATGTTCTCGGTGTCTCCCCTTGAGAAGGTTTTGAGCTCATGAACTATCTTCTTGATTCTCTCCGAACCGCCGGCTATCCCTTCCAGAAGCTTCGGAATATCCTCCCGCAGAACCGAGTAAGGGAGGTTTTCTATCTCGAAATCCCCTTCTCTCTCATAAACCCTGTCCAGAACAGCGCTGAAACCCTTCCACAGATCCAGCATCATCTTGCTGTTGAACATTATGAAGTTGTTGGGGTTGTTTATTTCATGGGCAATGCCCGACACAAGAGTTCCGAGCGCCGTCATTTTATTGGTTTGTATGAGTTTTTCCTGTAACTGACGCTCTCTTTTTTCAAGCTTTTTCGCCTCGGTTATATCTTTCAGGGAGAGATAAAGATATTCCGTGCCTCCGATACTGAGTCTCTGGGAATTTGCAAGGAAGGTGAACGTTTCACCGGTGAGGCGTGTCATAACGCATACCGCTTCATCCTGTCCTGAATCCCCCAGAATACAGCCGCTCACCGCCAGAACACGGATCAGCTCCTCCGGAACCTTGCCCAGCATCTCCATTTTTCTGAAGCCGAACATCTTTTCAGCGGCGGGGTTCAGGTCTGATACAGTGTGCTCGGGTATTTTAAGCAGCACGAGAGCATCACGGCTTTTCTCAAAAATCTCGTCAAAATTTCTGGCGGTGGTGTCCAGCTCGTTCTTCATTCTTTCCAGCTCGCTTAAGTCGGAAAAAATGAAAAGGTATCTTGTGGTTTCCCCATCCAGACTGAATGAGGAGATATTCATGAAAACCGTTTTCTGTTTGCCGTTCCGGAGAATATCAAGCCTTCTGGCGCTGCTCTCCCTGCCCTCAAGCACAGCGGGCACAAAACCCCTGAGCGAAGGTTCAATGTCGGTGATCACTCTGTCAACGTCTTCCCCGTATATATCGCCTCTTTCTATGCCGAAAATTTCCATGAAGATGTGGTTGAAGTATTTTATTTTCAGTGTCTCGTCCGCAACGACTATGCCTTCCGCGGAGTTTTCAAGCACTGCCTCGAAAAGCCCGTTCTGCTCCACAAGATTGCGCTCCACAGCAGCTCTTCTGATCGCCATGGACACAACGGAATAAAGGGACTGAGTATCCACAGGCTTGACTATATACCCATATGGGGCCGCCTCGCTGGCTCTGTCCATTGTGCTTATATCCGAATAGCTTGTAAGAAACACGATAGGGATTCTGTAAGCTGTGTTTATGATTCCCGCAAGATCAATGCCGTCCAGATCAGACTTAAGATTTATATCCATGAGGACAAGGGAGGGTACTTCCTTCTCTATCTCCTTCATCGCGTCTTCCGGTCTCACCGCGTACACGATTTCAGAGTAGCCGAAGCTCAGGAGCTTCGACTTTATATCCATTGCTATAAGAGCCTCGTCTTCAACTATCAGTATCTTTCCCATAATAATTCCTTTTGCTCATAGCAATTTTAACAAAGATCAGGTTAAAATTTCAAAATAAAAGCAGTTCCGCCGTTATTTTCGATCCGCAAATCTCCGGCAAGCTGAGCTGAAAGAGACGTAATTATCTGTGAGCCAAGGGTATCTGAGCTTCTAAAGCTTTCAGCGTCATTTATCCCTGTTCCGTTGTCAGATATGCGGACCTCTCTTTTTCCGTCATCAGTAAAGCATACACGTATATTTATGCGTGCATCAACAGAGTTTTTACTGAATGCGTGCTTATAACAGTTAGTGATTATCTCTGTTATGAGCAGGCTTATGGCTATGGATTCGTCCAGATTAAGCCGCATCTCGCAGCAGTCCACATCCACATAAACGGGGCAGACCGAGATATATGTCATGGCTATTTCCCCGACAAGCCTTGTTATATACGCTCGGAAGTCAAGCCCCTGTGCGCTGTCTCCCCTGTAAAGCATTTCATGTATTATCGCCATGGATTTTATTCGCTGTATGCTGTTTTTGAAATAGCTTACCGCCTTTTCGTCATTCAGATACTCGCTCTGAATGCTGAGAAGGCTGCTGACTATCTGGAGATTGTTTTTGACCCTGTGGTGTATCTCTCTTATAAGAAAATTCTTCTCCTCCAGTCCGGCTATGAGTCCGTCCTTTATATTCCGCTCTTCCGTAATATCTCTGAAAACAAGCACACCGCCGTTGTCATATGAATCGTGCTCAATTTTATTGATGCTGTAGGCAACGGGAATAACACTTCCGCCGCTGTTTCGGAAGGAGGTCTCACCTCTGTGTATTCCTCTGTTTTTAGCCACCGCCTCCAGTATGGACGATTCCTCCCCTTCTGCTCCGGGCAGAAGCATATCCCTGATATTTTCAGGCTGGGCGGAAGGCACATATTTCAGAATCCGCGCCGCTGAGTTGTTCATAAAGGTTATATTCATCGCTCCGTTGAAAACAGTCACCCCTTCGTCCATGGCGTTAAGAAGAGCCTTATGTATGCTCTCAAGGCTGAACAGGCGGTTTGTCAGGTATTTTTCGTTGCTTTTATCCATTATGACCGCGAAAATATATTCCATCTCCCTGAAACGCACCTTGGCACAAAGAAGGAGGAAATCCTTGGTGACATCCTTTTCACTTTTCAGGGTACACTGCATTTTCCCCTGTCCTTCGGTTTCTATTTTCCTGAGAAATTCTGAGGAGAAAGGATTTTCCCTGAAAAAAGAATCGGAAAGGGCACGGTTTTTCATCATCCCCACGCCTGTTCCGAAAAAGATTTCGGCGGCGCGGTTAGCGTCCTCTATCATAAGAGTGTTTATGTTTATGAAAAGCATGGGAGCGCCGGAAAGCCGGAACATGCCCTCATACCATTCCATCCGGTTGAGGCTTTCCCTGAATTTCATGTATTTTTCCGAAACATCAAACACAAAACCGGTAAGCCCTGAAAAGCTCCCGTCCGAGGCATATTCCGCCATGTTGTAAAACTCCAGCCACCTCAGCCTCCCTTCCGAATCGGTAAAAGGCAGCGATTCCATGTCGGCTGAATTTTCCGCTTTCGCCCTTCTTCTCTCATAATCGGCAATACGGGTAATTATTTCCGAGTTTCTGTTTTCATCCCCGCTGAATCCCATGAGCTTTGAGGCGTTGGCACTGAGCACCTCCACGGAAGGGCGTGGTCTGAAGCTGAAGCTGTAATAGGCTGAGCTGCCTGCGCTGCTCAGCTTGTCCAGAATAACGGAGAGGTGCCTCTCCAGCTTTTTCACTTTTTCAAAGTGCATGATGATTACACCCACAGAAACAGTGAATGTGAAAAACGCGGCAAGCTGAAAACCGGCAGAGAAATACTGTATATTCACAGTACCCTCCCTTGCGCTCTGTTCCAGCAGCGGATAGCTCTGCTTATGAATCCCCCAGAGGATCAGGGAGATTCCCGTGATATTTTTTCCGAAACCCGAAAACGATTTTGATATAATTATAATCACGCCAGTGTATATGAACGAGGCGGATGAAAGTATGAAAACCGCCGTATCCGCCGTGTAGAAGTTAACTCCGGCGAACACAGCCACCAGCAGAACTGCTTCCGCGGCAAGCGACGCAGGAACTATGAAACGGGGCTTCTTTCTGTCTATCAGCATATGAGCGCCCATAATCAGGAGCACTGCCCCGGCGAGCACAAAGCTGAGCTTGAGGAAAACCAGAACAGCAGTCTCACCCTGAATGCAGATGATTAACTGCACCATATATCTGAGAGTGTTAAAAAACCAGCTGTAGCCCCAAATTTTCAGGTAGTCGTTCTTTTCGTTAATGTAAAGGTACATAAACATGAACATCACTGCGACGGACGCCGTGAGAATACCTATTATTTCATGAATGTAGCCGGTGTTCATACTATCCGCTCCTGTCTCAGCTTCTGCAATATGAGACAACAAACGGAGCTATGCTCCCCAGCGGGAGAATTTTCTGGGCGGCTCCCAGCTCGATTGCGACCTTCGGCATTCCGAAAACAATGCTTGTTGCTTCATCCTGCGCTATTGTGTAGGCTCCCACCTCCTTGAGTTCAAGAAGCCCCTTGGCTCCGTCATCCCCCATTCCGGTCATAATGACGGCAACCGCGTTTGAGCCGACGTATCTGGCTCCGGAGCGGAAAAGCACGTCAACGGAGGGTCTGTGTCTGCTGACCAGAGGTCCTTCCTTTATTTCGGCAAAGTATCTGGCTCCGCTTCTCTTGATCAGCATGTGTCTGTTGCCCGGGGCAATGAGCGCCCTGCCGGACAGAACAGTATCTCCGTTCTCGGCTTCCTTCACGCTTATTTTGCAGAGGGAGTCCAGCCTTTGGGCAAAGGAGGCGGTGAAGTTTTCGGGCATGTGCTGAACTATCACTATCCCCGGCGAATCAAGCGGCATAGCCGTGAGAAAGACGGTAAGAGCCTCGGTTCCGCCTGTGGAAGCGCCCACAAGGATAACCTTCTCTGTGGTTTCCATCATCGCCTTGTTGGTGCTCTTAGGCATTATGACATCCGCCGTAAACTTAGGCTGAACAGTATATGAGGACGCGGATATTTTCCTGACCGAAGCCTTCGCGGCAGCCTTAACCGCATCACAGATGAGGATTTTGGATTCCTCCAGAAACGCCTTTGTGCCGGATTTCGGTTTCTGGATAACATCCACAGCACCGTATTCCATTGCCTTCATCAGCGTCTGGGAGTTATCAACAGTAAGGCTTGAGCACATCACCACCGGAATGGGATGCTGTGACATAAGCTTTTTGAGAAAAGTGATGCCGTCCATGCGGGGCATCTCCACATCCAGAGTTATGACATCCGGAATAAAATGCTTCATCTTCTCCGCTGCGTAAAAGGGATCCTGACAGGAAGCGACCTCGCTTATTTCAGGATCCGATGAAAGAATCTCAGTGAGAGTCTGTCTGACAACGGCTGAATCATCTACAACAAGAACCTTCAGACCCATATTATCAACCTGCGTTTACTGTATTCCTAAGATTTTTCATAAAAACGCGCCCTTCTGAGGAATAAAAATAGAGCTTTCTGCCCATATCTCCGCCCACATCCTGCGCGGTGATTCTATAGCCAAGGCTGGCAAGTTTTGTAAAAGCCGCCTGAATATTCTTTGCGCCTATGGTCTCTCTCTTCATTGTACCCGATTCGGTGCGGAACATATCCGCGCCGCCGAAAACCTTTACCTCTATATCCGAAGGAAAAGCCCCCCACGCATAGAAGCGACTGTGCATGTAAGATATTGAAGCGTCAACGAATTTATTGGTATAAGACGCTCCTTCACCGACAACGCAGAAATTGGCGGACGGGAGCATGGCATGGCACATGCCACCGATCCTCACCGCAGACCAAAACATCACCACGGAAACGCACGAACCCAAAACAGTGCTGACCACCGCAGGTTCCTTATCAAGGTACATTTCACAAGGCTTCAGATAAATATTTTTGATCAAAGGTTTTATTCCGGAGTCATAATTTTCTGTAAACTGTAGGTGCGACTGTTTCCACATCAAGATTCATCCCGTGTATTGTCTCCGAATGTCCGAGAAAAAGAAACCTTCCCGGCTTCAGATGACTCACGAGCCTGCTCAGGATTTTCTCCTGAGTTTCTCTGTCAAAATATATTATAACATTACGGCAGAATATTATATCGTAATCCTTATCATGGGAAAACTTTTCATCCATAAGATTAAGCCGCGCAAACTTCACCGATTTTCTTATAAACGGCTTCAGACGCACCTTGCAGTCGTTTTTGTCCTTGGATTTCAGAAAAAACTTTTTTTTGATTTCAAAAGGAAGGGAGGCTATTTTCTCCTCATCATAGATAGCGGTGCACGCTTTTCTCAGCACCTCCGTGGAAATATCCGTTGCGAGAATTTCAAAATTCCAGCCTTTAATGCTCTCAAAAAAGCCGTGCAGCTCCATGGAAACGGTGTACGGTTCCTCACCGCTGGAACAGCCTGCGCTCCAGACCTTGACCTTAGCGCTGTCGTTATCCTTCAGCAGATAAGGAAGAACCCTGTCCCGCATGTATTCAAAATGACCGGGTTCACGGTAGAAGTCCGTTTTGTTGGTGGTAAGCACATCAATGAGGCTGACTATCTCCTCCTCTCCTTCGCCGGAGCTGAAAACAAAGTTGAGATATTCCTCATAGTTGGTGAAGCCGTGTTTTCTCAGCCGTTTTCTTAAGCGTCCCTCGACCATCTGCTTTTTTGTGGGCGGGAGTTTGATTCCGCAGTGATTTTCAATAAAATGCTTTATTCTCTCAAACTCCGCAGATGAAAGATTCTGGCGGAAAACATCAAAATTTGAAGACATACTTCACCTTTAATATTAACCCGCTCCGGAGAATACTGCATCCGCGGAGCGGGCTTTTTTCTATATAACGTTCATGTCAGTAACTCACAAACTCTTCGTCAAGCTTGTCGTTATCTTCATGAAGATTAAGACTCACACCTTTTGAAGTGCTTTTTGCCTTCGGTTCCCTGTTTAAGGGCAGAGCAGAGGGTCTCCCCTGTCTGCGTCCTCCGGACGGTTTCGATCTGTAGCCGCTGTCTGCGGATGAACCGCCGCTCATCTTGAAGAAGGCAACGGCTTGCTGAAGCGCTTCCGCCTGACTGGCAAGCTCTTCCGCCGTGGACGCCATCTCTTCGGAGGCTCCGGCGTTTCTCTGTATAACCTGATCAAGCTGCTGAATTGCGCTGTTGATCTGCTCGGCTCCTGTTCTCTGTTCCGTGCTGGAGGCGGTTATCTCCTGCACAAGCTCCGCTGTTTTCTGTATGTCGGGCAGTATCTGCTCAAGGAGTGATCCCGCGCGTTCGGCGACCTCTACACTGCTGATGGAGAGCTCACTTATCTCTCCTGCCGCTTCCTGTGAGCGTTCGGCGAGCTTGCGAACCTCACTTGCCACCACGGCGAAGCCTTTTCCGTGTTCCCCTGCCCTTGCGGCCTCTATGGCGGCGTTGAGTGCAAGGAGGTTTGTCTGACGGGCTATCTCTTCAATGATTGAGATCTTGCCTGCTATATCCTTCATGGCTTTTACAGTGAGTGCCACGGCGCTTCCGCCCTGTTTGGCATCGTCAGCCGCCTTGCGGGCTATTTTCTCGGTCTGGAGGGCGTTGTCGGCGTTCTGGTTGATGTTAGAGGTCATCTCTTCCATTGAGCTGGAAGCCTCTTCCGCCGCTGCCGCCTGTTCGGTTGCGCCCTGCGACATTTCCTGAGCGGAACTGCTGAGCTGTTCGCTGCCGGAGGAAACGTTTTCGGATGAATTCTTCACATCCGAGACTATCTCTCTCAGCTTGCTTATCATATCTCTGAGTGCGGCGGCGAGCTGCCCTATCTCATCCCTGCTGCTGAGGTCTATATGCGCATCAAGATTACCAGCCGCAACCTGTCTGGCAAACTCGACTCCCATGAAAAGCGGTCTGGTGATCATCCTTGTCATTACTACCGCAAGAATAACACCTATGACAAGCGAGATTATCAGTCCGGTCATAACGGTAAACGAAGAAGCATTGAGAACAGATACCGCCTGATTGGCTATCTCCGATGTCTGGGTCATGCCCGCAACGGCTATAGTCTGTGCGCCTTCAAGGAGTTTTGCGGCAGTAGCGCCGCGTTTCTCTCCGAGCCTGTTTGACTCTTCCCATGCGCTGACAAGCTCCTGCATGCCCTTTTCATAATCTTCCAGCGCTTTTTTAATGCCTGCAAGCTGGTTCAGGTTGTTCTGCCTGCGGGTGACGGATGTCATTTTGTTCAGCACTTCTTCGATTTCGGCAAATTTAGCAAACGTCCCCTTAAGAGCCTCTATATCCCCGGTCGACTGCGCCTTCCATACCTCGATGCGTATGAAGTTGCCGTCTATTACAATACTGTTCATCATGGAAACTTTGCTGCTTCTTTCAGCCAGCTTGTCTGCGCTCAGTCCGCTTCTTATTTCGCTGAGAAGCTCCCTTTCCTGCTCATACAGAAAGGACTCGGAGTTCTGCATAAAAGCTGCTGCGGCTGTGCCCATTTTATTCAGAGTTCCGAGTATTGCTCTGTTTATCTCATCAGTGGACTTCGCCAGAGCCTCGTATTCATTGGCAGCGTTGAGCACACTCTCCGCTTCCGCGTTCAGAGCCTTAAGGTTCTTGGATCTGCCTGCCAGAGCCTGCGCATCGGCTATGTACCTTTTCAGCTCGGTAAAGCCCTGCTGTGCCTTCTTATAATCCTCTTCGTTTTTAGAATACTGATATGTACGCATATTCAGCATGACGGAGGCATTTGTCCTTTCAATCTTCCCTGCCAGATCCACTTCCGGCACATATTCCTCGGAGAGCTTGAGCGACTCCGTTTTAACCCTTGACATGTTCAGCATCGCCACTGAACCCAGTACGGCGATAATCAGAATAAGCAGCCCGAAAGCCATGCCGAGTTTCATTCCAAGTTTCATATTCTTGAACATTTCGATCCCTCGCTTTGTATTAGCAATGAACTAAGCTGCTCACATGCAGAGATCAGATATAACGGTTTCAGGGGGGAGGAAATCCTCCCCCCTTCTTTACCGCTCACAAGGGCGTCAGATAAAAAGTGACGGCTCATCCGTCGTCAGATATAAAATTCCGGGATAAATCCCTGTTTAAGAAGCGTTCTCCTGTAAGCCCGAATACATATTCAGCTCATCAGCGGAAAAAACCTTATTAATGTTCAGTATGATTACAAAACCTTCACCCTTTTTCGCCATCCCCTGAATAAACTCAGTGTTGAGCTGCGTGCCTATTCGGGGAGCGGGTTCAATGAACTCCTTCTCAAAGTCCACCACTTCCTGCACCGAGTCCGCAAGTGCGCCGAGAATAGCGCTCTCACCGTCAAGGGAAACCTCGACTATGATTATGCACGTATTCACTGTGCGCTCCGTCGCAGACATGCCGAACTTCAGCTTAAGGTCAATAACAGGAACAACATTGCCCCGCAGGTTTATGACCCCCCGCATGAAATCCGGAGTCTGGGGAACCTTGGTAACATTGGTGTAGTCAAGCACCTCCCTGACGGACATGATGTTCACTCCGAACACCTCTTCGCCCATCTTAAAGGTAAGCACCTGGCAGCTTCCAGTGTCGTTTATGCTTTCCGACATAACTACCTCCGATTTGTCAGTAACTTATAAACTCGTCATCAAGTTTATCGTGGTCGCTGCCCGAAAGGTTCAGCTCCACTCCATCCCCTTGCTGTTTGCCTTTGGCGCCTTTCAGCGCGGGGGTTTTGTTTGAGTTAATGTGCGCGGCTTTGATAGCGGTTTTTCTGCCTCTTGATGAGGATATGCCCGAGTTGTCCTTCATTTTGAAGAACTGCATTGTCTGCTCAAGTGCTTCCGCCTGACTTGAGAGCTCTTCCGCTGTTGACGCCATCTCTTCGGACGCGCCGGCATTCTGCTGTATAACCTGATCAAGCTGCTGTATCGCGCTGTTTATCTGCTCCGCTCCGGTTCTCTGCTCACTGCTTGATGCAGTTATTTCCTGAACCAGTTCGGCAGTTTTCTGTATATCGGGGAGGATCTGCTGGAGCAGACTGCCCGCTTTTTCCGCTATTTCCACGCTGGTGGTGGAAAGGTCGCTTATCTCTCTCGCTGCTTCCTGTGAGCGTTCGGCGAGCTTGCGAACCTCGCTTGCCACAACTGCGAAGCCTTTTCCGTGTTCCCCTGCCCGTGCTGCCTCTATGGCGGCGTTGAGGGCAAGGAGGTTTGTCTGGCGGGCTATCTCTTCTATGATTGAGATTTTACCCGCTATATCCTTCATCGCTTTCACTGTCTGGTCTACTGCGTGTCCGCCCTCTTTAGCATCGTCGGCGGCCTTGCGGGCTATTTTCTCGGTCTGGAGAGCATTGTCGGCGTTCTGATTGATGTTGGAGGTCATCTCTTCCATTGAGCTTGAAGCTTCTTCCGCCGCTGCCGCCTGCTCTGTCGCTCCCTGAGACATTTCCTGCGCCGCGCTGCTGAGCTGTCCGCTTCCGGAGGAAACATTAAGCGAAGCCGCCTTGACCTCCAGAACTATACTGCGGAGCTTATTTATCATATCCTTCATGGCTGCGGCGAGCATCCCCACCTCATCCTTCTGTTCCAGATTCATATCGGCGTCCAGATTACCGTTTGCAACTTCCCGCGCGAACGATACACCCATGTTAATAGGCCCTGTGATCCCTTTTGCTATAACCACACCCGCAACAGCACCGAAAACCAAAGCCGCCGCGGACATAATAAGGATCATCACAAGAGCGCTTCTGAAGTCGGACATCATCATCTCGGAGCTTGCGGCGTTGGCAACCGCTGTAACTTCCGCCGCCGCTCTGGCGCTGTCTACCATTTCCTGATCAATGTTTACCTGCTCTGCCGTGCGTTCAACATAAACCGTAAGATTGTCGCTGTAGTCCTTGATTGACTTTATAAGTGATTCGGCGCTTTCAATATTGTGTTTGTTAACGAATGAAGCCTTCAGAGCTTCTGCCGCTGCTCTGGCTTTTTCAATACGCTCACGGACGTTTTCGGCGTCTTTAGGATCCCCTGTGCTCTTAAACTGCCAGAAAAGCCTTCTGGCTTCCGCTATATCCATCATGATGATGTAAGAACTGTTGACCTTGTTCATTTTGTCATCAAGCGCCGCAGCGTCTTTTGATGAGGAAAGAATATCGTTAAACTGCTTAACCTGATCCTTGGCTGTTTTCTCCGCCTCGGATATGGCGTTCAGAGCGGCAACAACCATCCTTGCTTCATCATCGATTTTTGATTTATCCACATTCACATACTTATCAAAAGCAGCTTCGTATTTGCCCACACCATCGATTATCTTGTTTATATCAGCGGTGATCGCCTGATCGTCCATTTTTTTGGCTGTTTCCTCAGCCCTTGCCTTAAGCCCGTCAAGCTCCTTGTGTATATTGTCCAGAGAAGCCTGATCCTTTCTTATGATGTAGTTCTTTTCCTGCGTGCGGGCATTGAGAATAAATTCGCCCACTGTCCACATATCCTCGGAATACTCCACGCTTCCGAGCACTTTGTTCATTCCGGTGTATCCCGCAAGACCTACCATAAGGGTAAGCAGAA
Source organism: Geovibrio thiophilus (assembly GCF_004087915.1). Lineage (NCBI taxonomy): Bacteria > Pseudomonadati > Deferribacterota > Deferribacteres > Deferribacterales > Geovibrionaceae > Geovibrio > Geovibrio thiophilus. The sequence goes on along the minus strand of NZ_CP035108.1, from coordinate 687,629 downwards.
GGACAATACCGAAGCCTATCAGCAGCTTCATGCCGATCTTCAGATTCTTCAACATAACAACCTCCAAGGTTTTCAGATAAAAAAAATTTACTTAAAATGTATCTACTCTATGCCGTGATATATCTTCACGGCATCTATGATCAGCGCAACCGATCCGTCGCCGAGTATCGATGCTCCTGATACTCCGTGAACCTCCTTGAATATTTTGCCGAGTGATTTTATAACTGTCTGGTGATCGCCTATAACCGAATCCGTCACGAAACCAACCCTTCTTCCGTCTATCTCAGTAACGACTATCTGCTGAATCTCCGGCACTTCGCTCCTGATACCGAAGAGCTCACGGAGCTTGATGTAGGGAACTATGTCGCCGCGCACCTGAATTATGCTCCGCCCGTGGGAATTGGCTATGTCCTTGGGGGTGAGCTCTATGCACTCCTCCACGACAGCCAGAGGTATTATAAAGAACTGATCCGAGACTTTGATCAGAAGCCCGTCTATTATCGCCAGAGTGAGAGGAAGCTTCAGGCTTATCACCGTGCCTTTCCCCTTCTCTGATGTAATATCCAGCGTGCCCTTAAGCGCTTCTATATTCCTTTTCACCACATCCATGCCGACACCGCGTCCGGAGATGTTGGAAACGGCTTCCGCGGTGGAAAAGCCCGGGGCGAGTATAAGCTCGCATGCTTCCTTAGCCGTGAGTTCCACTGTTTCAGCGATGAGCCCCTTTTCGATAGCTTTTCTGCGTACCTTCTCAGGGTCTATGCCTCTGCCGTCATCGGTTATCTGTATGAGAACACTGTCGCCTGAATGTCTGGCGCTGAGCGTTATTGTTCCTGTTTCCTTCTTGCCCGCCGATTTTCTCTCCTCGGGCATTTCGAGACCGTGGTCTATGCTGTTTCTTATGAGGTGAACAAGGGGATCGTTAAGCTTTTCGATAACAGTTTTGTCAAGCTCGGTTTCAGCGCCTTCGGTGACGAGATCTATCTTTTTGCCCAGAGTGTGGGAAAGGTCTCTCACAAGCCTGTTGAACTTGCTGAATGTGGAGCCTATGGGGAGCATCCTGATGCTCATTGTGTTATCCCGCAGATCCCACACAAGCCTTTCAACATCCTCCGCTATCTTGAGGAGCTCTGGCTCGTTTTTCCTCGCCGCCGTCTGGCTGAGGCGTGCCTGCACCGTGACAAGCTCGCCGACGAGATCCACAAGAAAATCCAGCTTATCCGACTGAACCCTTATGGAGGTCATGCCCTCCGCCTCACTCTTTTTGGCTTTTATTTCCCTGATGTGTTTCTGTTCCTCAAGCGCCGCATCAATGGCAGACGGAGCCACAGCGCCCTTTTCCACCAGTATTTCGCCCAGACGTTTTTTCTCGGAGAGAATCGCCTCCAGCTCAATTCTGGATATGTCACCTTTTTCTACAAGTATTTCCCCGATCCGTTCGTGATCATCCGCTGACTCGCCATCGTAAAAAGCCACGGGGGTTATAGTTATGTCGCAGTCGTCCTCAACAAAGATGAATACATCGCGTATGGCGTTTTCGCCTTTATCCGTTGTGAGTATTATGTCCCAGTTAACGTAGCATTTCTCGCTTTCAAGCTCATCCAGATAAGGAACATTCTCAGGATGTGCTATAACCTTGCATTCGCCCAGCTCCGCAATCTCATTAAGAAGAAGCTGAACATTTACCCCTCTGGTGAAAATGTCCTCGTGGGGCTTGAACTGAACCCTGAACGTGGTCAGCGAGCTTTTGCGTTCTCTGGCTTTTTCCGCAGGTTTAGCTGCGGAAGCTCCGCCGCCTTGAAGAGCAGCGAAAAAATTCTTGAGAGCGGCTGCCACGCCTCCAGATGAATCAATGGTCTCATCAGCCACCATTTCTTTGATAACATCGCAGGACTTAAGTGAGTTTTCTATCATCTCCTGAGTCACTGCCAGTTTCCCTTCACGCACGAGATCGTAAGCGGTCTCTATGCCGTGAACAAATGCGGCAAGATTGTCAAATCCGAACATCGAACCGGAGCCCTTGATGGTGTGCATAGCTCTGAAAACCTTGGCTACCAGATCAGAATCATCCGGTGTGTTTTCAAGCTCCATCAGAGACTGCTCAAGCTCCTCAAGGAGCTCTCCTGCCTCGGTTACAAATGCCTGTTTGTGAATATCAGCGGACATAAGCCTATCCTAATACTTTTTTTACTACTCCCAGAAGCTGTTCGGGCTTAAAAGGTTTTACTATCCAGCCCGTAGCGCCTGCCGCTTTTCCTTCCAGTTTTTTTGAATCCTGAGATTCCGTGGTCAGCATTATTATGGGTATAAATTTGTACGCAGCTTGTTTTCTCAGCTCTTTTATGAGTGTTATGCCGTCCATATTGGGCATATTAAGGTCTGTCACAACCATATCAACCTTTTTGCCGGTTATTTTTGCAAGTGCATCAACGCCGTCTGAGGCTTCTATAACCTCGTAGCCTTCCTTTGTCAGAGTGAACTTCACCATCTGGCGTATGCTGGCGGAATCATCCACGCTAAGAATTATTTTCCCCATTAAACATTCTCCTTTACCGCCCAAAGGCAGCTTCCGCATTTATCCTGACTGCATCCCGAACGCCTTGAAAAACCGAGGCTGAATTTCTTTAATTCCAGCGGGCAGCCCTCTGTTTTATCGAACGATATATTTTTGCCTACCGACGAAAAGGTGCGGTGGGCAGAGCACATCAGCTGAAAAAACGTGAAATCTATGCTGGATTCCCCGGCTATGTTCACCCTTACGCTGTTTTCCGTGGAATAAAGTTCCATAAGCTTTTCGCGCACCTGCCCTATGTTGCATACGGTAAGATCGCCCGATAAGGAAAGAACGCAGTCCGAACCGATTTTTTCCTCTGTGATGTCTAGCATTGCATACTCCTAAAATAATTCGACATTGTCCGCTTCAACGGCTGATTTGCTTTTCCGGCTTACACCGTTTCCGCTTTTGCCGCTTCCGCCGAACCCTTTTATGTGTTTTTCAAATATCGCTCTTTCACTTTCCATGGTGTACATGGTTTTAAGGTGGGTGCTTAAGTCACTCAGGCGCAGGGTGCACAGGTTTCCGCCTACATCATTCATAGCGGCGGAAAGGTTAATGAGATCCTTGCCGACTATGTCAATCGGTTCGATTACGTGTTCAATCCTCTGTCTGTTTATATCCTGATACTGGAGGGAGATAACGATTCCTCTTATGCGCTCTGCGGTTTTCGCTGTTTCTTCCTGAAGGCGCCCGATAGTTTCCTTTGCGGAGTTTATACCGCCGTCAAGAAGACTCAGCGCCTCATCCACATCCTTTTCGGAAGACGCGGCAAGCTCGTTCATCTTCTCCGCGTTTCCGGATGATTCATTGTATATTCCCTCTATATCGTGAGTAATCGCCTTTACAGAGTTTCTTATGTCCATGGCAAAGCGGTTTGACTGCTCGGAGAGTTTTCTGATTTCATCCGCAACAACAGCGAAGCCCCGTCCGTGCTCTCCGGCTCTTGCTGCCTCTATGGCTGCGTTAAGCGCCAGAAGGTTTGTCTGATCCGCAATGTACTCCACCTGAGAGACTGTGGCGTTGACCTTGCTCGCCCCTTCCATTATCAGATTCAAACGGGAGCTGACCAGATCAGAAAAGGAACCGGTTTCCTTCAGTGTTTTTATGACCTCAAGAAGAACAATCCTGTTTTTTTCCATCATGGACTGACCGCCTCTGTCATTATCCATCAGGTTCAGGATGGCGGATCCGGCGAGTTCGCCCTGCGATTCAACCTGATCCACAATGCTCATGAAGTTGCTGCTGATTTCGTTTGAAGATTCTTCCGTATCCTTAATAACCTTCTGGAGCTGAACGGAAAACATAGGCATAAGCTCCGCTCTGTCATCAAGAAGCTTTTTGGTGCACTTCATAAACTCCTGAAGCTTGTTCATCTCAGCCTGCTTCTCTGCCTCGGCGCGGACTCCGCATTTCTCCGCTGTTTTAACGGAAGAAAAATAAACCGCAAAAACGCCCGCTGCCGCAAGAAGAAGCGTGATAAAAAACGATAGTGCGCCCCCTGTGAAAAAAACAGCCGCTGAGGCTGCCGCACCGGAGCAAAGCGACAGGTATATACCTGTCTTGTCAGTCAGTTCTCGCATAGTATGTCCTTTTTGCTTTTATTGCCGCTGCCGCTATTCCTGAGAAGGACAAAGTAAGGAAGAGTCCCATCTGCGCGGCGGAAACAGTGCTGATATGAAAATACTCGAATAAAGCCATAAAAATTCCCGATACTGCTGTAACCGTAACGCCGATTCCGAAAATAACTGAGTTCATGTTTTTTTGCTCCTTTGCAAAATTGTGTGTGTACTCTCAATGAGCTCAGATGGGCTGAATGGTTTATGAAGAAGACCTATCACCATTTCTTTCATATACTCGTCCTCCGGTCTCACATCCAGATAGCCTGTTATGAGAAGAACGGGGGTACTGCGTCCGTTTCTGTGCAGAAAATCAAGAACCTCAAGCCCTGTCATCTCCGGCATCATCACATCCAGAAGGATAAGGTCAAAACCTTTTCCGCCTTTTTCTTTTTCTTTAATTTTCTCAATGCACGCCAATCCGTTGGCGGCTTCAGTGACTTTATATCCGAATCTTCTGAAGTAAAGGCATACGCCCCTTCTCAGTTCTTCTTCGTCTTCTGCAAAAAGTATTTCAAGATTTTCGGTGTTTTCCATACGGATAGTTAAGCAACAGGTGTGCCAAAAATAAACACCTTAAATAACAACGTGTTACAAAATGATACATATTATATCTATGTCAACGATAATTGACAAAGAATAGCAAATAAATGAAAAAGCTTTATCTCTAAGGAGTTAGAATTATGTCAACTTTTGATGACAAATAATCCGAATAACAGTCAATTACCTTTGAATAGAGGTTTACGTCATGTGTCAATATTAGTTTACCGTACGTGTGTACAGAATGATATAACAATACTGCTGAATATTGACAGAGGAATATAAAAGACTATAATAGAACCATATTCTCAGGGCGGGGTGAAATTCCCCACCGGCGGTAAGCCCGACAGGCAAGCCCGCGAGCGCTCCGCAGATGCGGAGGTCAGCAGATTCGGTGAGATTCCGAAGCCGACGGTACAGTCCGGACGAAAGAGGATTAAACGCATGCCAAGAAACTCCATGCCTTAATTTTCCCCTTTAATCTTGCCCTGATTTACGAAAATGAAGAGGTTTACCGTGAATCAGAAATGTATTTTACCCAAAACATCTCCCGAAAGAGTAGAAGACGCCCTTAAGTCGCTGAGAAACGGCGGCGGGATACTTGTCCTTGACGATGAGGACAGGGAGAACGAGGGGGATCTTATCTTCCCCGCAGAAACAATCACCCCCGAGCAGATGGCTGTTCTCATAAGAGAGTGCAGCGGCATAGTCTGTCTCTGCCTCACAGAGGAGAAGACCGCAGAGCTTGAGCTGCCCATGATGGTGCAGAACAACACCAGCAGCTACGGAACAGGCTTCACAGTTACCATAGAGGCGGCAAAAGGGGTAACCACGGGCGTCTCAGCCGCTGACAGGGTAACCACGGTGAGAGCCGCTATAAAGGACGGAGCCAAGCCGTCCGATCTGAACAGACCCGGTCATGTATTCCCGCTGAGGGCGAGAAAAGGCGGAGTGCTGGAAAGAACGGGGCACACAGAAGCCACTGTGGACTTTGTGCGGCTGGCGGGCTTCAAGCCCTGCGGAGTTTTATGCGAGCTTACAAATCCGGACGGCACAATGGCGAGAACGCCGGAAGTGCTGGCATTCGGAAATGCGCACGGGTATCCTGTAGTGACCATCGAAGACCTGATCAGCTATATAAAAAGCATGGATACTGCCTTAGTTTGATCTAATAACAAAAATTTACCATCCATGGAAATTTTTGCACACGCTCGCGCCGCAGTAAATGCGGCTTCGCTTCGCACGGCGCAATTCAGGGCTTGCCTTCCAGCAGCGTCATTGCGAACTCCGCATGGAGTGAAGCAATCTCTGTGTATATCCTGAGGCTGCCGCGTCAGGATATGCTGACTTTACAGCAAAAATTTACCATCCATGGAAATTTTTGCACACGCTCGCGCCGCAGTAAATGCGGCTTCGCTTCGCACGGCGCAATTCAGGGCTTGCCTTCCAGCAGCGTCATTGCAAACTCCGCATGGAGTGAAGCAATCTCTGTGTATATCCTGAGGCTGCCGCGTCAGGCTGTGCTGACTTTACAGCAAAAATTTACCATCCATGGAAATTTTTGCACACGCTCGCGTCGCAGTAAATGCGGCTTCGCTTCGCACGGCGCAATTCAGGGCTTGCCTTCCAGCAGCGTCATTGCGAACTCCGCATGGAGTGAAGCAATCTCTGTGTATATCCTGAGGCTGCCGCGTCAGGCTGTGCCCTCCCCGCAGTGACTCGATCCGCCGCACGGCGCACCTCTATCCATAGAGGTGTTTACACACTTCCGGCTATTTTTTATTAGGAATAATCTCAACCCAGTAGCCGTCAGGGTCTTCGATAAAATATATGCCCATGGCTTTATTTTCAAAGCAGATGCAGCCCATTTCTGTGTGAAGCCTGTGAGCTGCCTCAAAGTCGTCCACTCCGAAGGCTATGTGTACCTCATTTTCGCCGAGATCATAGGGCTCTTCCCTGTCTCTCAGCCATGTGAGCTCAAGCTGGTGGGGGGTTACTCCATCGCCGAGATAAACAAGGATAAAATCCCCGTCTTCCTGATTATATCTGCGAACCTCATTCAGACTGAGGGCTTTTTTGTAGAACTCAAGGCTTTTGCCGAGATCAAATACGTTAATGTTGTTGTGTAAAAATTTAAACTGCATCAATATCCCTCTGGTTAACCGCTTTATTGGTAAGACAAAGAACTTAATCTGCAATATCGGCAACATATTTTCAAGGTCTTTTTCATAAATAGTTGTCAAATCATTTTTACATATTTCATTGTACATATTTGTCTCAGGTTAATCTTGATCCCACTCAAGCAAACGCCGCTCCCCCTGAAGCTCTTTTATCTCCGTAATATCCTGTGTAGCCTCAACCGTGCCCATGTAGTGTCCCTTCCCATCGCGCACGGCGTAGTAACTGATCAGGAGCAGCCTGCCCCGCAGGTTTATCCAGAATTTCGCCTCTGATTTACTCCCGCTCCTGAATGATTCCACTATGCGGTTAACGGTGTCTATGCTGTCCGGCGGGTGACAGTTCTGCACCTTTCGCCCAATGATCGCGGGGCTTCTGGTGAAGAACCTCTCCTTAGGCGAAGAAAAATACCTCACCTGATCGTTTTCATCCACAAAAGTTATATCAACGGGGAGACTGTTCAGCATACTGACAAGCTGGCTGACAGTGAGCACTCCGGTTTCGCCCATTTTTATCAGTCCGCCGGTGTATTCAGCCTGTTCCTCAGAACCGGAGGAGCATGCGGGCGGTTCCACAAACGCAAAGCCTATCTCTCCGAACATGCTGAGCATGCGGGTGTTTTCCGCTCCGCTCAGACACTCTGCGGCAGCGGGGAGGATAACCAGATTCTCCTTATACGTCATGCGCATCATCAGCATGAAAAGTCTGCCGATTATTACATGCTCCTCTATGCCCAGACTGTCCGCCGAATCAAGGGCGGAATTGACCTCTTTTATAACCGTGCGGATGTCATCATCCAATGACCATATAATTTTAAGCGGCTGCTCGAAATACTGGTGTTTTTCAAGAAACGGGAACAGAACATTCTCCGTTTTAAGATAATGCGGCTCAAACTCCGCAAGCCGCCGGAAATCCTTTTTCAATGAGGAATATACAGACGAATAAGCCACAGAGGAGGGTTCCAGAGAACTCAGTTCCCTTATTTTGCCCTTCATCCCGTCCATATGCGCAGCCAAGGCGCGGTTCTCCTCCATGAGCCAGCAGACGGCGCTCTCTTTATCAGGTTCTGTCCATTCGTACTCTTTCAACGCGGGGATAATGATGTTGAAAACCTTCTCCACCTGCTTCTTTATGTTTTCCACGGAATATCCCGCTTTCAGCAGGCGCTCCCCCATAACAAGAACTTCAAGCGGGGTAAGCCCGTCCAGCTTGGGTTTGAATGTATCGAAAAGCTCTTTGCCGTCTCTGCCGTCAATAAATCCGGAAAAAAGTCCGAAAAGAGACTCTGTTCTTTCCTCCGAGAATCCGCCGTGCCTGCTCATGTGCACCTCCGCTTTTTATACAAGCTTAACATGAGATAACGGCGGATAGCACAAAAAAAACCTCCACGGGGGGAGGTTGCAGATTGATGATAAACATAAGCTTCTTTTTGCGGTCATTCTTTACTAACGTTCAGAATGACGCAGAGATGGAGCAAAAAGGACTTTGTCAACAAACAGAAAGCCTCCCGAAAAGGGAGGCTTGTGTATTCTTATTATTTATCGTTATTGCGCTTTTTCCAGAAGGAATCGCCGCCTGTTTTTTCCCTTTCGGGGCGGGGTTCCTTGTCAAACTTGCTCCAGCCGCCGGAACGTGGCTGCCCTTCGGCTGAGCGGGGTTTATCCCTGAAACTGCCGCTGCTGCGGTCGCCCTCTTTTCTGTCACGGGCAGGTCTGTCTCCAACCGGACGTTCGCTTCTGTCCTTGCTGAATCTGTCTCCGGCAGGACGTTCACTTCTGTCTTTGCTGAATCTGTCTCCGGCGGGACGGTCGCTTCTGTCTTTGCTGAATCTGTCTCCGGCAGGGCGCTCGCTTCTGTCCTTGTTAAAACGGTCAGAGGATGAACGCTCTCTGCTGTAGCCGCTGCCTCTGGAATCGCCGCTTCTTTCGCTTCTGTCACGGCTGTAACGGTCGCGTGAGCCGCCGGCTGAGCGTCTGTTGCCGCCTCTGCCCTTCGATTTGTCCATACGGTCGCGTTTTTCGTCTTCAAGAACCCTTTCGATTCTTTTCGGGCTGAGACCAATCTGGTTGGGACCTGCGCAGCTTTCCTTGTCAAGAAGCATGGAAACAAGCTTGAGAGCTATATTCACTTCGCTGTGTTCTGAGGTGAGCATTTCAAGCACTTCTGCTGCTTTTTTGTCTATTTCGCAAGCGGCAACTTTGTCCACAAGCTTGGCTATATTCTCATCTCTTACTTCTGAAAGAGTGGGAATGAATTTTTGAGTCATAACATCGCCTATGCTGCGCTGAATGCGGTTAAGTCCTCTGAGCTCCTGCGGAGTGACGAGGGTTACGGCTATACCTTTGCTTCCCGCTCTGCCTGTTCTGCCGATACGGTGTATGTAGCTTTCTGAATCGAAGGGCATGTGGTAGTTGAAAACGTGCGTTACGTCTTTAACATCAAGCCCTCTAGCTGCAACGTCTGTTGCCACAAGTGTATAGATGCGCCCGTCACGGAAGGAGGTCATGACCTCTTCTCTCTGGTGCTGTTCCATATCACCGTGGAGACCCTTTGCGGAATAGCCTCTGCCTATGAGAGTGGTGCATATGCGCTCCACCTCTTTTTTGGTGCGGCAGAAGATGATTGAGCGTGTGGGCTCGAAGCTGTCTATGAGACGGATGATAGCGTCATCACGTTCCTGTTCTTCGATAACATAATATCTCTGGTCAATGTCTTTTACCGTTTTCTCTTTGTTCATCACGCTGATATGAGCGGGATTCTTGAGAATGTTCGCTGCCAGCTTCCTTATGGAATCAGGCATTGTGGCGGAGAAGAGAAGTGTCTGTCTGTCCTCGGGGAGGAATGTGAAAATCTTCTGAATATCCTCAAGGAAACCCATGTCCAGCATCTCGTCAGCTTCATCCAGAACCACTATGGAAGGAGCAAAGCTTTTGACCTTGCCGGATGAAAGAATGTCAAGAAGCCTGCCGGGGGTAGCGACAACTATGGGTGTTCCCCTTCTGAGGCGCTCGTACTGGCGTGCGTATGACTGACCGCCGTATACAGTTGTTGTGTTGATGTCGGCATATTTGCCGTATCTGTAGAGTTCGTCACTCACCTGCATGGCGAGTTCCCTTGTGGGGGTGATGACAAGCATTTCAACTTCGCCTGTCTTTTTGAGTCTGCTTATGGACGGTAATCCGAAAGCCGCCGTTTTTCCTGTTCCCGTATGCGCCTGTCCTATCATGTCTCTGCCTTCAAGAAGAAGGGGGATAGTCTGCTGCTGGATGGGGCTGGGTGACTTGAATCCGCATTCGGTGATGCCTTGCATTACTTCAGCGCTGAGCCCAAAATGCTCGAAGCCTGTTGTTTCATTTTCGTTCATTATTATCTCACTATATTTTTTCAGGCACGCTTGAAGCAGCCGACCGGCTAACGCTGTTATGCTTAAGACAAATCACTGCGGGGGATGCTTACTCTAGGATAAGGAAATCATCTGGGGGATATTCTTATACTACCGTCCTGTCGATTACACAATAACGATTATTCAAGAATTTGCAACGTAATATTTACCTGAATTAAAACAAAACCAATTATTTTTCTCAAAAATTTTACTCACCGCCTGTAATATCAGGGTATTTTCTGTTGAGACGCACGGTGAATTTCGCACCTTCCTTAATATTGCGCACCATGAGCAGCCCGCCCATATGCTCCTCAATAATAGTTTTGGACATGAAAAGACCTATGCCCAGCCCCACGGATTCGCCCTTTGTCGTGAAATAAGGGTCGAACACCCTGTCCAGAAACTCAGCCTTGATGCCGCCGCCGTTATCAATGAAGTCAATGTCTATATACCTGCCGTACGGTGTAACCGTGACAGAGACACTGCCCTGATTCATTTTTATAAGCTCTGTTCTGGGGATTATCGCATCACGGGCATTCTGGAGAATATTGAGAAAAACCTGCTTCGCTTCCCCTTCAAACCCCTCCACAGTATAAAGCTCAGTGTCTTCGTCGGTTATGTCCTTTTCCGCGTGAATCTCATACTTCCGTCCGGGGGTCTCGCACAGGATGCTGACTTTTATGCCGGCGGCTGCAAACTGAGAACCGATTATATGGTAAACAGCCAGCATGGTACGCCTGATGTCAAGCTCCACCCTGTCCTTGTCGGGGCGGAAGAAGTTTCTGAAATCATCGATGGTTTCCGACATGTGCATCACTATGTCCATAAGAAACCTGACGTAATCGTCTAAATGCTCATCCGTGTGGTGTTTCTCCTTTGCCATTTCCCCCATTTCCTGAATGCCGAAGCCTATGGCTGTGAGCGGCTGACGCCACTGGTGTGCGATTGCGTTTATCATTTCGCCCATTGAGGTGAACTTCGCCTGCTGGAGCAGCATCTTCTCCTGCTCCTTCCTTTTCTCCACCTCTTCCGCCACCCTTTGGGCAAGCTCGGTGTTCATGAGGGAAAGCTTCATCATTCTGAAAACAACGCTGATGTAAAACGCAAAGGCGGCAAACATCACCGCCATTATGAAAAGCATTTTCTTATAAAAACCGGAGAGATCGTCGTAAGCCTCATCCTCCGGTATGACAACCGCCAGCGACCAGAAGTTGCCCAGCACATGAACAGGCATGAACGCGGCGAGTTTTTTCACCGGCACCACTCTATCGCCGCGTGTCGTGTCATACGTGTACTCGCTGAAGCCTGTTTCGCCCATGAGCATTTTGTCGCCCAGCTCCCGTGAGTCGGGGTATTTTTCCGCCTCAAATTTGACATTGATAAGATTTTTCCCGTGAGCAGGGCTGAAAAGCAGGTTTGCTTCCTTATCGATCATCCACGCATAGCCCGATTCGCCGATGCTTATACTGCCTATATACTTTGAAGCCACATACTCAAAATCAACCAGAGCCGCCAGAACACCCTTGAAAACCGATCCGTCATAAACAGGTACATTAAGCGCAACTGTCCGGTACCCTTGAAGGGCGGTGAAAACATCACTGAGCAGAGGTTCCCGCAGTTTCAGCATCAGCTTCACATGCTCCTGATCGGCTATACTAGTTCCCACCAGTTCGGGTCTCTGCGGGAAAGTATAAAGAATGATACCGTTTTCATCGTATCTGGTGACTGCTCTGAACTGTTTTTTGTTGAATACATAAAGGGTGCGGATCAGGCGTTTGCCTTCATTATTGAAATTGACCATTTCCGGGGCAAGGGCATACTGCATAAACATGTTTGTGTAGCTGTTGAAGAACTCCTCAATCCCCGTCACAGCCTGCTTTGCAAGGAGCATCTGTCTCTCTCCGAGCTTTTCAAGACTCTTTTTGCGCACTTCCGCATAAGAGACATAAAGAGCGGCAAATGCCGCAATGAAGAGGACAATAAGAATCCCGAAACGCAGAAAAGCCTTCATATATATATCCCCAAATAATAATGAAACACGGCTGCTATAAAAGAATAGCCTCTGAAAGCGGGCTTCGCAATCTCAATAATTATATCTAGCTGTTTTATATGAGAGAAAAAGATACCCGCCGCCCTTTGCAGGCAGCGGGGTATTGAGCATATGATTTATTTAGATGTAAGTTTTCTTGATCTGTCAGTGTGTCTTTCCTGCTGAGAGAGAATCTTTTTTCTCAGGCGCACGGAAAGCGGTGTTACTTCCACAAGCTCGTCTTCGGCGATAAAGTGGATCGCCTTTTCCAGAGTCATGGGCATCACGGGGGTGAGGGTTACCGCGTCGTCCTTGCCGGAGGCGCGCATGTTGGTGAGTTTTTTCTCCTTGCAGGGGTTAGCGTTAAGATCATTGTCCTTGTTGTATTCGCCTATGATCATCCCCTCATAAACTGGCTCCCCGGGACGGACAAAAAGCACGCCTCTGGGCTCAAGGTGAAACAGCCCGTAAGCCACGCCTTTGCCTGCACGGTCTGAAACTATGGAACCGGTGAAGCGGGAGATTATCTCGCCTCTGTGGGGTTCATAGCCGTCAAACAGAGAGTTCATAATCCCTGTACCCTTAGTATCCGACAGGAATTCGTCGCGATAGCCTATAAGACCGCGGCTGGGGATGGAGAACTCAAGTCTCGCCCTGCCCGTTCCGTTGTTGACAAGGTTGGTCAGCCTGCCCTTTCTCAGTGAGAGCTTTTCGGTTACAACACCTACAAAGGCTCCGTCGCAGTCGATAAAAAGATGTTCGATCGGCTCGCAGAACTCGCCGTCTATGGTTTTAGTGATAACCTCGGGACGTCCGATGCAGAGCTCAAACCCTTCACGGCGCATGGTCTCGACTATGATTGCCATCTGGAACTCGCCTCTGCCCTTAACTATGAAGCTGTCGGGAGAATCGGTTTCCTCAACCCTTATGGCAACGTTTTTCATCGCCTCTTTGAACAGACGCTCACGGATTCTGGAGGACTGAACAAACTTGCCCTCCTTACCCACAAGCGGGCTGGTGTTGATGGAGAATTTCATTGATACCGTAGGTTCGTCTATCTTGATCCTTTTCAGCGCCTTGGGAGCTTCTTTGGTGCAGACAGTGTCGCCTATCATGACGTTTTCTATACCGGAGAGGATGATAATGTCGCCGGGCTCGGCTCTTTCCACATCCCTCATGCCTGTTCCTTCATATGTCTGCACTTTGCTTACACGAAGGGGAACCTGCTCGTTTTTCTCGTTTATGCACACAAGGGTCTCGTTCGTGTGAGCGGAACCGTTGATAACCTTGCCCACGGCAAGCCTTCCGAGATAATCGGAGTAGCTGAGGTCGCTCACCAGCATCTGAAAGGGTTCCGCATCGTCATAGGCGGGCGGAGTGATGTGGTTTACAATAGCCTCGAAGAGCGGACGCATGTCCGTTCCTCTTTCCTCAAGCGTTGTCTGACATATTCCGTCCCTGCCTATAGCATAGTACAGGGGAAATTCTATCTGGTCGTCATCAGCGCCGAGATCTATGAAAAGGTCGTAAACCTCGTTGAGCACCTCATCCGGTCTGGCGTCCTGACGGTCTATTTTGTTAATTACCACTATGACCTTGTGCCCTGCCTCAAATGCCTTGCCCAGAACAAAGCGTGTCTGGGGCAGCGGACCTTCGGAAGCATCCACAAGGAGGATAACGCCGTCCACCATGGAAAGTGCCCTTTCCACCTCACCGCCGAAATCGGCGTGTCCGGGTGTGTCAAGGATGTTGATCTTAACGCCGCTGTAAGTTACGGAGCAGTTTTTAGCGGCAATGGTGATTCCGCGTTCACGCTCAAGATCCATATTGTCCATGAGGCGGTCGTCCACCGCCTGATTTTCCCTGAAAACGCCTGCCTGTTTGAAAAGGGCATCCACAAGGGTTGTTTTGCCGTGGTCAACGTGCGCTATGATCGCAATATTCCTGAGTTTCTGGTTAAATGCTTTTGCCATGCGGGATTTTTCCTGAATTTATTTTATGTTTCATGATTTCATATCTTCCCCTGACGGGGGTTACTAACGCAATCAGCCGAAATTGAAGGCTCTATCTTCTACTGAAAATATTTGAAAATGTAAATAGCCGTGTTTTGTTTTAAAAGAAATATTTGTGTCGTACTGTTATAACAGTCTGGAAGCATAAAGAAAAATTGAGTGTAAAAAATATGCCGGAAATGCTATAAATTTCTATGAAGAAACGCCGTCCTTCGCCTCAGGGCTATCTTATACTGACCTTCCTTGTGCTTATCGCAGCCGGCGCGCTGCTGTTTATGACACCCTTTGTCACAGCCTCGGGCGGTCTGAGCCCTGCGGATGCGCTGTTTATGTCAACTTCCGCCGTTTGTGTCACGGGGCTTTCCGTTATGAACACCTCTGACTTTACCTTATTCGGGCAAATCATACTCCTGACACTGATACAGCTCGGCGCTCTGGGGATAATGACCCTCAGCTCGTCCCTGCTTCTTTTTATCACAGGAGATCTCGACTTCGGCACAAGGCTTATGGCTTCACGTCTGGCGGAGAGCTACAGCCTGCGGGAAATCGAAAATGTTCTGTTCTACATAGTATCCTACACCTTCATATGTGAAGCTGTGGGAGTCGTCCTCCTCTGGATAGGGTTTGTGACGGACGGTTACGGAATCGGCGAAGCGCTTTATCCTGCGGTATTCCATGCCGTTTCCGCCTTCTGCAACGCTGGTTTCAGCACATTCGACAACAGTCTCTCCGACTCCGGCAGCATGGTGAAAACAGTGGTTATGCTGCTTATTACAGCGGGCGGGCTGGGATTTTATGTGATATTCGATCTGATGCGCAAGATCAAAGAGAAGACAAGGCTCCGCATTCATACAAAAATCGTTCTCAGCATGTCCGCGTCCCTCAGCCTCGGCGGAGCTGTTCTGCTTTATTTCACAGAATACGGTCAGATGAGCGTGATCGACTCTCTGTTTCAGTCCGTCACAGCAAGGACGGCAGGCTTCAACACTGTTGATCTTGCGGGCATGCACAGCGTCAGCCTCATGCTGATGATAATCCTCATGTTCATAGGCGCCTCCCCGGGTTCCACCGGAGGCGGAATCAAAACGACAACGGCATTCCTCGCCGCTGTTTCCGTCCGCAGGGCAGTGGAAGGGGAGACGGGAGTGAGAATCTTCGGGCGGACAATACCGCCGTCAAATATACTTAAGGCGTTTACTATAATCTTTCTGTATTCCGTTGTGGTGTGCTTCGCCTCAGCTCTCATTCTCCTTTTCAGAGAGAGTCACTTTCTCGGAGTTCTTTTTGAGGTTGTCAGCGCCATAGGCACTGTCGGTCTGTCTCTGGGGCTCACGGCAGAGGCGAGCACGGCGGAAAAACTGATCCTTACCGCCTGCATGTTCATAGGCAGGGTGGGACCCAGCGCGATGCTTATCGCCATGACAGGGAAAAAGAAAGAATCGAAACTCGCTTATCCTGAAGAAAAAATCATTCTGGGGTGATGAAAATGAAGAAAGACATAGCAGTGCTCGGACTGGGTATATTCGGCTTCCGCATAGCCACGGAACTAACAAGAAAAGGGCATAACGTACTCGCTGTTGACAGAGATAAAACCATAATAGAGCAGATTAAGGATAATGTCACAGAGGCTGTCATAGCCGATGTCACGGATCACGGAACCCTTGCGGAGCTTGGGATAGATAAATTTGATACAGTGATAATCGGCATCGGGAGCAGCTTTGAGCAGGCTCTGCTCACGCTGGCGGATCTGAAAAAAATAGGCTGCAAGCATGTAATCGCCAAGGCTAACAGGAAGATCCACGAAGAGCTTCTTCTTAAAATAGGCGCGGACGAAGTAATACTCCCCGAAAGAGAGGTTGCCAAGCGTCTGGCGGACAGAATAAGCAGACCGGACATGATGGAGATACTCACAGTGGACGGTGACGTAAGCCTTGTCAACATTTCCATACCCGCCCGCATGGAGGGCAGGAGCCTTCTTGATCTTGATTTAAGGAAGGAGTTCCAGATTAACGCCGTGATGGTGAAGAAAAACGGCAGCAAGACAAGCATTATCACCAATCCCAACATGGTTCTGCACGAGGGTGACGAGCTCATTGTCGCCGGAAAGGAAGAGGATATTATAAAGGCATTTGCGAAATAGGATTCAGACTGTGAATGATATATCCACAGCCTGCCGTAAAATATACCCGTTAATATCTATTTCGCAAAAGCGAACAGACACTTCAGGTATTCCCCTTCGGGAAAGCCCACAGGGTGGTCTGCCGCATGACCTGTTTTCTGCATTATCTGCAACGGGCGCCCGGCCTTAGCCGCCGCCTTGGAGACAGCGTCGAAAAATATCTGAGACGTAACTCTCGCCGAGCAGGAGGCGGAAACAAGAATCCCTCCGCTGTCCAGAACACCCACCGCAAGGCGGGTAAGTTTCTGATACGCTGCCACTGCGCTTTCCGCATCCGACTGCTTGCGGGCGAATGAAGGCGGATCCACAATCACCATGCTGAACCTTTTCTTCTGCTTGGCAAGCTCAGTCAAAGCCTCAAACGCGTCCATGCAGATTGTGCTGTGTCTGCATTCGGAGATAAGTATATCGTCTTTATTCAGCTCAAAGTTTCTGTTTGCCGCTTTCAGGGCAGGTTCGCTCACATCAAGGCTTATAACGGAGGATGCGCCGCCTCTGGCTGCGTAGAGCGAAAAGCCGCCAGTGTATGAAAAAACATTGAGCACGTCACGGTTCTTGGCGTATTTCTCGACCCTTGCGCGGTTATCACGCTGATCGAGGAAGAAGCCTGTCTTCTGCCCGTGGATCGGCTCCGCCTCAAAGAGTATGCCGTTCTCTCTGAATATAACAGCACCCTTGGGCGCCGCACCCTTAAGCACTGCTCCGTCACGGATTTTTTCGGGTATTTTTTTTATGTCTATGCTTCTGCTGAGGCGAAGGATCACGCACTCGGGCTTCAGCAGCTCATCAAAAAGCGATGTAAGAAGATCGATGTAGGGAATCCAGATGCCTGAATCCAATTTGATCACAAGGGTTTTCTCGTAATAATCAGCTATGATTCCGGGCAGACCGTCATTCTCCCCGTTTATAAGACGGAACGCCGTTGTGGTTCCATCAGCGAAAAGCTTCCTGCGGGCGGAGATGGACGCGCTTATTTTGTCCTTCATCCAGTCTGAGTCAATGGTGACCGGCTTACCTCTGTGGAGCATGCGGATACGGATCGGCGAATCGGGATCATACAGTCCCAGCCCCACAAAAGTGCGATCCTTATCATATATCACAGCGAAGGCGCCCGTCTGCCCGTCTTTATTCTGCTTAACTATCCCTTTATCAAAAACCCACGGATGACCTTTCTTAACTTCCCTTTCCGCAGAAGGGGTAAGCTGGAAGGAGATCCTCTCTATCGCTATATCAGCCATTTAATGCTCCATGTCTTTATGCGGCGATATTAAACAAAATAGGAAGTTAAAGCAAGGCTTGCTTGAAAAGCCTCCGGCGGAGGCTATACTTAATTATAGTTAAGAAAACGGAAGTGCTCAGATGAAACTCGCTTATCCGTGCAGGATAAAACTGAAAAATGATGCGTACCGGATATGTTTCAGGGATTTCAAGGAGCTGCGGGCAGAAAGCCGTTCATATGAGGAGGCTCTGGAAACTGCGGAGGAGGTTCTCAACAACCTTCTGGAGATTATGCTGGAAGAGGATGAAGAGCCCTGTTCCCCCTCACTGCCCAAGACGGACGAGGTGCTTATCCCCGTCCGTGCGGAAATATCCGGCAGAATATCCTAGATTTCGTAAACTTTTACCATATTTGTAGAACCCTTGACGCCCAATGGAACACCAGCCGTGATAACTATGCTGTCCCCTTTCCGGGCAAGCCCTTTCGCGACGGCGATTTCGGCGGCGCTTGAGAACATTTCCTCAATATCACTGAAGCCTTCCGTAAGTCCGGGAACCACCCCCCAGAGCATGTTCAGCTTGGTAAATGTCCGTTTATTCGGCGTCAGCGCCAGTATGGGCACAGAGGGTCTGAATCTCGCCACGCTTGCCGCAGTGAAGCCTGATTCGGTATAAGCCACAACCGCTCCCGCCTCAATATCCTTCGCCAGCCAGCATGCGGAGCGCCCCACAGCCCACGCTATATTTTTTTTATCCATGACGTGCTCATCGCTCTTCATGCTGTATTCGCTGATGACGTGATGCTCGGTCGCTCTGGCGAGTGCGTCCATAACCTTCACTGCCTCGACAGGGTACATTCCGGAGGCTGTCTCCTCTGAGAGCATGACTGCGCATGTTCCGTCAAAGAGGGCGTTTGCCACATCCGTACACTCCGCTCTGGTGGGCAGGTTGCTGTCCACCATGCTTTTAAGCATCTGCGTAGCGGTAATAGTCACCTTGCCTTCTCTGCGTGCCTTGCGGATTATCTGTTTCTGGATCACGGGCACATCGAAAAGGGGCATCTCCACCCCGAGATCCCCTCTGGCTACCATCACTCCGTCGACCATGGGGAGGATTTCATCTATATTCTGAACAGCCTGAGGCTTTTCTATTTTGGCTATGAGCATTGGCGGGTTCTTCTCCTTGGCGAGAATTGAGCGTATCTTCACCAGATCCGCCGCGCTGCGCACAAACGAGAGCGCCACGACATCAACGCCCTTTGCCAGCCCGAACATAAGATCCCTGCGGTCTTTCTCCGTGAAGGCGACAACGCTGAGGTTCGATGTGGGCATATTAACACCCTTGCGGGAGAAAGCCCTTCCGCCGCGCACTATGCGGCAGATCACTCTTTTACCCTCTGTCTTTTCCACAGTGAGCTCCATTGTGCCGTCCGCCAGAACCACTCGGTCGCCTTTTTTGAGATCGGATTCAAGGTTTTCATACTGAACGGGAAGCGCTCCTTCCTCTGCATTGCTTTCAGAAACAAGAACGCAGGTTTCCCCCTTTACAAGATCAATCCCTTCGTCAGGGAGAATCCCGAGACGGATCTTCGGACCGCAGAGATCCTGTAATATTGTCACGCATGTATTTTTATCCGCAGCTATGGAACGGATCAGGTCTATCATTCTGCCGTGGCTTTCGTGATCCCCGTGGGAAAAATTGAGGCGGGCTACATTAAGTCCGGCGTCTATCAGCTCGGAAATTATCTGCGGATCGGATGAGGAAGGTCCCAGTGTTGCCACTATTTTTGTGCGTCTCATGTGTTTCCCCCTGAAATAACAATATCAAGTTAGAATACACCAAAACAGGGAGGTAATGAAGGCTATATGACGTAATTGTGGATATTTCTTTTGTTCTGAACGGCTCTGTCAACATCTTCAAGCATGTCTGCGAGGGTTGTCTGCGACATGACATCAATGAGCTTCTCCGTTATGCGGGTCATGGAAAGACGCACGCCGCAGGTAGCAAAATCATCACAGTAGTCGCATTTGCTGCTGTTTTCGTCCGCAACACACGGAACAAGAGCCACAGGACCCTCCAGAGCACGGATAATGTGCTCCATGGTAACTTCCGAGGGTGCCACCGCAAGCTGGTAGCCGCCGCCTTTGCCTATTTTGCTGATAAGAAGACCGTCGTTCTTGAGGGTAAGGAGTATTGTTTCGAGAAACTTTTTGGGTATCCCTTCCTTTTCAGCTATCTCAGATATAAGCACATGTCTTCCGGCTCCGTGCATAGCGAGGTACTGGAGAGCCTTCAGTCCGTAAACGGTTTTCATTGAAAACATAAAACAAATCCTTTCTCAGTTACAGAAATGTACATAATCCGCTAATAGTTGTCAACAAATAGCGGTTTTGCCTGATTAAGCCGCAATTAACCTTGACACCTTTTCAGGGATTATCTATTTTCGTCCAGTAAATATATATATTTTATAGCCCGTATTGCAAGGAAAATCGATGATATATCTTGACCACAACGCTTCAACACCAACCGCGCCGGAAGTAAGGGAAGAAATGCTCCGCACCATTGAAATCTACGGAAACCCATCAAGTCTCCATGAAGAGGGGCAGAAAGCACGCGGTCTTCTGGATGAATCAAGGGCAAAAATCGCCGCCTTTATAGGGGCATTTCCCGATGAAATAGTCTTCACCTCCGGCGGAACAGAAGCGAACAATATTGCCGTTCAGGGCTTCACGGACAGCGCGGCGGCTGTTTCATCGATTGAGCACAGCTCCGTCCTTAAGCCGTTTGAGTTCCTTGCCGCAAGGGGGCTTAAGCTTCACCGGTTTCCGGCGGGCTCATCCGGCATAATCAGCACAGACAGCCTGCCGGACGGAGTTTCAATAGTCTCCCTCATGCTCGTCAATAACGATACAGGAGTCATACAGCCTGTGCGGAAAGCGGCGGAAGAAGCGCATGCAAAGGGTGCGCTTTTCCACACAGACGCAGTTCAGGCGGCGGGCAAGATAAGGATTAACGTGCGGGAGCTGGGAGTCGATCTGCTTTCGATCTCGGCACATAAAATGTATGCCCCGAAAGGTATAGGCGCACTTTTCGTGAGACGCGGGCTTAAAGCGTCCCCGCTGATGTTCGGCGGCAATCAGGAAAAAGCGGCACGCCCGGGAACGGAAAGCACATTGCTGGCATCTGCGTTCGCAAAGGCTTGTGAAATAGCGGAAGAACGCATGGAAGAAGATGAAATGCGTATAGCCCGCCTGCGGGATATGCTTGAGACACTGATAAAATCAAATGTCGACGGCTGCTTGGTGAACGGGGCGGAAGCTCCCAGAGTTTCAGGCACATCAAACATATCCTTCAGCGGGCTGAAAGGTGATTCGCTTATAATAAACCTTGATCTCGCCGGTCTGTGCGTATCGGGCGGCTCAGCTTGCAGCTCGGCGGACTTTAAGGCTTCACACGTGCTAACCGCCATGGGACGCACGGAGGATGAAGCCCGCTCGTCCGTCCGCTTCTCTCTCGGCAGAGAAACAGCGGAAGCGGAAATTTTTCGGGCAGCGGAAATTGTTGCTGAGACAGTCAGCGCAATGAGAGGCAGAACATGGTAAAAAAACGCGTAGTAGCCGCCATGAGCGGCGGAGTAGACTCATCCGTTGCGGCTGCGATGCTCATTGAGCAGGGTTATGAGGTGATAGGCGTAACGCTTAAACTTCACGAATGCTCCGAAGCATCTGACAGCCCTTCCTGCTGCGGCATAGACGGCATGACGAAAGCCCGTGCGGCGGCGAATGCTTTGGGAATA